>JASHPL010000360.1 GCA_030038125.1 Candidatus Sulfotelmatobacter sp. | reverse complement strand
GGACGCGGTGGGCACCCCGGCACATAGACATCCACTGGGATCACCTGATTCACGCTCTGCACAAGCGCGTAATTGTTGAATACGCCGCCCGAAGTCGCACATGCACCCATCGACATGACCCACTTGGGCTCGGGCATCTGCTCCCAGAGTTGACGAATCACCGGCGCCATTTTGTTGGAGACGCGACCGGCAATAATGATCAGGTCGCTTTGCCGAGGCGAAGGACGAAATACTTCTGCCCCAAAACGCGCGATATCGAAGCGCGAGGCGCCCATAGACATCATTTCGATGGCGCAGCACGCAAGCCCGAACGTCATCGGCCAGATCGAACTCTTGCGCATCCAGTTGACCGCCTGGTCGAGAGTGGTCAGGATCACACCTTCGGGGGTGGGATTGCCATACGTCAGGTCTTTGACGACCTTCTTGCCGTTCTCGAAATCGACGTAGGGACCAAAATTCAGTTCACGAGCCATATAAATCATTTTAAACCACCGCGGACAGAAGGCGACAAAGCTCCAGCATAACCGCGGAATTGGAACGCTAAAGCTCCCTGTTTACGACAGTTAAATTGCCGGGAGCTGATCCTTCAGTCGCAAAGTTGCATCTCGCAGCTCAAGTAGTCCCTCAACATTCCCTTCGGATTTGCCGTTCTTTTGCACGGGACGCGATCACAGCGACAAGCATGTTCACGCTTAACTCAGTCCTTGTGCGGGCGGAAATATGGCCCAGCGGGCTCATCGCAAAACAGACTAAAATCGTACAGTCCTGGACAATAGAATCGTATCTCATGTACACTCCGGCTTCTGTCCCCGAACGATTGATTTCTTGAGGTCGAAATGCGCAAGCCTTACTTCGGCTACATTCCAACGGCTGCCTCGATGCTGGTCTTGCTGCTTTTGTGGTTTGCGATGGGGGCGTTCCCGGCGTGGGCCCAAACGGGAGCGAGCCTTTCCGGCGTGGTGACGGACCAAACCGGCGCAGTCCTACGCGAGGTCGCGGTGACAATCAAGAACCTCGACACAGGTGAAACGCGCACGATCGCGACCGATGGCGCGGGGCACTTTCAGGCGTCCGGCCTGCCTTCGGGGCGCTTCGAGATTCGAGCGGCAAAACCGGGGTTCGCCGATGAAACGCGCGCGGGAATCAGCCTGGCGCTTGGCCAGGACGCCACGGTCGACATCACCATGCAAGCGAAAACGCCCGACCCCTGCACGAGCGGCCGCGAGTTCGCCACCACCGATTGCACGCTGACCTGGCACGGCATCACGGTATACGGTGCATATGACGTGGGCGTCGGCTGGGTCAGCCACGGCTTACCAGAAAACGGCTATAACTATGAAGGCGCATCTCTGGTGAACCGCAACGGCTATCAACATCGATTCCTGATCGCACCGAACAACCTGCAGCAGACAGGTCTCGGCATCAGGGGCAAGGAAGAGTTTCGGCCTGGCTGGTCCGTTGTGTTCAATGCTTCCACTGGCATCAATCCGCAGTCCGGCTTGCTCGCCAACGCGTCCGCCACCGACACCATCAACAACGGCCTTCCCAGGAGCAGCTATTCCTACGCAATCGACGGCGCGCGCGCAGGCCAACCCTTCAATGACGAAATCTATGCTGGTATATCGTCGGCGCAGTTCGGCACGCTGACCTTCGGTCGTCAGCGCTCTCTCGGCACTGATGCGATGCTCCTTTACGATCCGGCTGGCGGCAGCTATGCCTTTTCGTACATCGGGTATAACGGCACCATGGCGGGCGGCGGCGACACCGAGGACAGCCGTTGGGACGACGCTATGAAGTATCGCCTCACCTATGGCCCCATCCATTTGGGCGCGATGTATAAATTCGCCGATGGTTCTGGCGGCTGCTACTCGGCCTCCGCAACCTGGAGTGCAACCACCTGTACGCCGCAATCGGCGCATAACAACGCCTACGGATTCGACGGCGGCGGTACGTCGGGCAAGTTTTCTGCCGACCTCGTCGCCCAACATTACAACCAGGCGATCAGCGTATTGAACCCCTTGCTGGGGCCTCAGAGCGTGACGCAGTCGTATCAGTCGACCACCGACAGCATCAATACAAACACCATTACCGGGACTAATTTGATCGACACCACCAACACCGTATATGGCATCGTGACCGACAACTACGGAATTATGGTCGCCGCCAAGTATGCGTGGGACCCGTTCAGATTTTTCGTCGGCTACGAATACATCTGGCAGAACAACCCGCATGACCCGTTGGGCGTTGGCGCCTCAGACCAGGGCGGCTATTTTATGAGCGGGGTCGAAGACAACAATCTTGATTCGGAAAAGTTGGTGAACATCTGGTGGATGGGTGCGAAGTACACTTACCGCAAAACCGACTTTACTTTCTCCTGGTATCAACAGCGGCAGAACGACTTTCGTCTGCCGCCGACCTGCTCGCCGGCAGCCGGTTTCCGCAGTTCCTGCGCGGGTACCCTCAACGAGGGGTCGTTCTATGCGGATTATCACTTTACCAAGCGTTGGGACGGCTTTCTCGGAATTGCGTACTCCTGGGTGAGCGGCGGTCTGGCCATCGCCATTCCTCACGGCCCCGGCGTTCCCTATAACTACAACAACAACTGTGCTCCGACAGTCGGTACTCGTTTCGCCTTCTGATTGTTTCCTTGGCGGACTCAGTCGAGAGCCCAACGACGCGTTTGAGTGACCGAGAATTGAGAGCGCCTAGCTCGTAATTGACGTTAAATTTTGAAATTGCACTCACCAACCGGTGTGATCAGTTTCAGTCGCAGTCCTATGGGTTCAGCACCACTTTGCCGAACATGTGGCTTTTTTCCAGATACTCGTGGGCTTCTCGAACCTTAGAGAGCGGAAACACTGAATCCACAACTGGCTTCAAACGGCCGGCAAAAATGTGGCCCAAGACTTCATGCAATTCACCCATAGTTCCCATATAAGACCCCAACAGGGTCAACTGCCGTGCGAAAAGATGGCGCAGATCGAGTCCTACACTGGGTCCAGTAGTCGCGCCGCATGTCACCAGTGTGCCTCCACCCTTCAGAGATTTCAGGCTTTCCTCCCAAGTGGCCGCTCCGACATGTTCGACAACGATATCCACCCCTTCTTTGTCGGAAATCTTTCGAACTTCGTCTGAAATCTTCTGCTTGTAATGATCGATTCCAAAATCGGCGCCCAGCGACGCGGCCTTTGCCAACTTCTGCTCATCACCGGCGGTAGTGATCACGCGGCAGTGAAACAGCTTCGCAATCTGGATGGCGGCCGTTCCCACACCCGAACTGCCTCCCAGAACGAGCACGGTCTGTCCCTGACGCAAGCCTGCACGCCCGACCAGCATGTGCCATCCGGTCAGAAAGACGAGCGGCACACTGGCCGCCTGGTTAAAATCCAGAGAATCCGGGATCGGAATGACATTGGTCTCAGGAACGGCAATCAGTTCACAATCGCCGCCATCGACTAAATAGCCCAGAACCGTGAACTCGGGGCACAGATTCTGCACTCCCGCCAGGCACTTGGCACAATGCCCACAAAAATGCATGGGCGCGATGAGAACCCGTTGCCCAGTTTTCAATCCGCTGACATATTCACCGACTTCGGCCACTTCTCCGGCGACGTCGCTGCCCAAAATGTGCGGCAGCGTTACGCCTGGCAACCCCTTGCGCACCCAGAGGTCAAGATGATTCATAGCGCAAGCGCGCACCCGCACCAACACTTGATCTTTGCGAGGCAGCGGATCAGGAACATCTTCGTACTGCAATACTTCAGGCCCACCGAATTGGTGAATGCGAACGGCTTTCATGGCTCAAGACCTCTGGGTGCTAAAAGTATCAGATTCTTTAGGCTTTGCGTCTCCCGAATGTACTCACGGGTTTCAACGCCGGTGGCGCGGAATTGATGACTGGGTGCTTACCGCGGTACTGGGTTGGTCAGCTTCGTCGTTTGACTCGGCTCTATTTACCGGCTGATAATTTTCTCGAGGCTCCGCCGGATGGATATTTACGAGCAAATCGTGCAGCTTCGCCGCGAAGGACGGCGTGGCGCGGTAGCAACCATCATCAACGTGCGGGGATCGATTCCATCGTTCCGTACGGCAAAAATGCTGGTGCGCGACGACGGTTCGATTGCGGGCACGATCGGCGGAGGCTGCGTCGAGGCTGATGTCTGGCAGGCTGCCCGCGAGGTGATGGAGTCGGAAAAACCGCGAACCCTGACCTTCGACCTCAATCAGGATCCGAAGTACGATACGGGACTGGTTTGCGGGGGAACGCTTGAAATTTTTATCGAGCCGGTTCTACCCCCAGCTTTGCTTTATGTTTTTGGAGCGGGCCATGTTGCGCAGAGTCTTTGCCAGACTGCAAACAATGCCGGCTTTGATGTTGTCGTGACCGATGATCGCTCCTCCTACGCCAGCAAGGAGCGGTTCCCGGCGGCGCGCGAGATTCATGCTCTCGATTTTGACCAGGCCATGGAGAAACTGGATCCGAACGAGTCGTCCTACATCGTAATGGTTACGCGAGGTCATCGTGACGACATGCGAGTCCTGCGCTGGGCGGTTCAGACGAGGGCCCGCTATGTGGGCATGATCGGATCTAAGCGGAAGGTAATCCAGATTTTCAAAACGCTGCAGGAGGAAGGTCTGGCAGCGCATCTTTTCGATCGAGTCTACGCTCCGATCGGGCTCGACATCGGCGCCGTCACGCCTGAAGAGATTGCGGTTGCAATCACTGCGGAACTGATTGCCTTTCGTCGGCATGCGACGGCTGTGCTGCCCCACCTGAGCTGGTTCAAGACCGCAAACCAGACGGTTTCGGAATCCGAGGATGCCTCGCACGCTCAGAACGAATCTTCCGATTGACCACGCTCACTGACTTTCTCGGCGCTTTCTGCTATCTTCCGCAACATGTTTCGGGCCCCAAGTTTCGGTGGAGTCATCCTGGCCGCGGGCGAGTCCTCGCGCATGGGGACCGACAAGGCGCTGTTGCCCTGGCCGCCGAGAAGTGCCGACCAGCTTGTTTCCAACGAGACGTTTCTCTCCGCGGCAATCCGTTCCCTGGAATTTTCTACGGATTTCGTGGTGGTGGTTGCGGGAGCAAACGCCACGAATCTAGCTTCGGTGGTCTACGCCCGCGCTGGATCGATGGTGGTGAATCCAAATCCCGGCCGCGGCCAATTCAGTTCCCTCCAGATCGGCTTGCAGGAAGTGATCAATCGCGGGCGCGATGCCGCGATCATCACCCTCGTCGATCGGCCACCCCCGCGCGCGCGCACGATAGAAACATTGCGGTCTGCCTTCGCCGCTTCCCCAGAAAACGTCTGGGCTGTGATACCCGAATTCTCGGAACAGCATGGGCACCCGGTTGTGTGCGGCCGCGAACTGATCGAAGCTTTTTTGCAGGCACCTGCGACTTCCAGCGCCCGTGACATCGAGCATCGGCACCAAGCTCATATTCAATACGTCGCCGTCGACGATCCCTTTGTCAGCTTGAATGTCAACACGCCCGAAGAATACGCCGCGCTTGCAGCCAAGGGTTAGCTGCAAAAGCGCCATGATTGCGCACCTCGTGCGAAAACAGATATCGTCGAGAAGACATGCCAATTTCGCATACCGTTTCTATCACCCGTTTCGAATTTATTGACTCCGTTCTGCGGCTCTCGCCGCGAGTAGCGGCATTCGATTGCGACGGCACATTGTGGTCGAGCGACGCCGGTGAAACTTTTTTCGATTGGGAAATCAAGACTGGCCTCGTCTCGGCCGATGTCGGTCGCTCTATGCGCGCTCGCTACGCCGAATATAAGGCCGGTAGAGTCAGCGAACTTGACATGTGCGGAGAGATGGTCACGATGCACAAAGGAATTTCAGAAGCCACGATGATGCAGGCAGCTTCGGAATTCATGAGTCGAATTTTTCCCGGGAAAATTTTTGACGAAATGCTGGAACTGATCCCTCGCCTGCGGGAGCAGGGTTGCGAAATCTGGGCTGTCTCTTCGTCGAACGAATGGGTTATACGCGCTGGAATGAAGCCATTCGGGATTCCTGAGAGCCACATTCTGGCC
>JASHPL010000036.1 GCA_030038125.1 Candidatus Sulfotelmatobacter sp. | reverse complement strand
GCGGACATTTCGTCTGGTTTTGCTGGCTAATCTTCGGTAACACGCACTCTGGGGTGAACAAGAGGCCAGAGCCACACCGACGGAGACGGCTGAACTGGAGCTTTGTGCCTGTTGCGTTGACTTCACCTTCCCCGCATCCCTACCATGTCAGCCAATGGCTATGCCCTCCCAACCCGTGGGGCAGACGGTTTCCCATTACCGCATCCTTCGCAAGATCGGGGGCGGGGGCATGGGCGTGGTGTATCAGGCGGAAGACCTGAAGCTAGGTCGTCACGTTGCGTTGAAGTTCTTGCCTGATGAACTCGCCAACGACGCGCAAGCCCTCAGCCGTTTCCAGCGGGAAGCCAAGGCTGCATCCTCGTTGAACCACGCCAACATCTGCACGATATACGAAATCGACGAGGCTGATGGGCAAACCTTCATCGCTATGGAACTGCTGGAGGGACAGACCCTTCGCCACATGATCGCGGGAAAGCCGCTGGAGATGGAAAGCGTCCTCGATCTCGGCATCCAGATCGCCGACGCACTGGATGCTGCTCATTCTAAGAGCATCATCCATCGAGACGTCAAGCCAGCGAACATCTTCGTTACGAATCGCAATCAGGCGAAGATTTTGGACTTCGGGCTGGCAAAGGTCACCCTCAAGCCGGAGAGCGCTGCACTGAGCGCCCCAACCATCGAGTCAGAGGAGCATCTGACGAGTCCCGGCAGTGCGCTGGGAACCGTCGCCTACATGTCGCCGGAGCAGGTGCGAGGGAAGGAACTGGATGCTCGCACCGACTTATTCTCCTTCGGCGCAGTGATGTACGAGATGTGTACAGGCACCTTGCCGTTTCGAGGCGACACAACGGGCGCGATGTTTGATTCGATTCTGAATCGAGCTCCTGCACCGCCAGTTCGAATCAACCCTGACACCCCGCCGAAGCTGGAAGAGATCATCACGAAGTGTCTGGAGAAAGATCGCAACCTTCGATACCAGCATGCTTCGGACATTCGAACCGATCTGGAACGACTGAAAAGGAACACGGAGAGCGGGAAGGGCGCAGCTACGGGGGCTGCTTCTCCAGTTGGACGGAAGCGAAGCCGCTGGTTTGCAGTTGGTGCCTTCGTCGTTGTGTTAGCGGGAATCATCGGTAGTCTCTACTACTGGGTTGCCCCGAAGGTCGTACCGTTTCAGAAAACGGAAATCACGCGACTAACCACGAACGGCAAGGTGAGAATAGCGGCCATCTCGCCTGATGGAAAATACGTGGCGTATGTCACGGGTGAAGTTTCATTTTTCGGCAGAGAAACTCTTTGGGTGCGGCAGGTCGGGACTGGGAGTGACGTGCAGATTGTTCCTCCCGCCGACGTACGTTATGGCGGGCTGACGTTTTCCCGCGACGGAGACTTCCTTTATGTTTCGGAGTGGGAACACAAGGACAGTTCGCTTGGCACCCTCTACAAAATACCGGCGCTGGGAGGAACGGGAAAAAGGCTGATCGTCGATGTGGCTGATTATGGATACCCGTACGACGAGGTTAATCCGGTCACGCTATCACCGGACGGGAAGCAGGTGGCATTCCTTCGGGATTCCAAGGCCACAAGTGAGACCGCGTTGATGGTAGCGAACGAGGATGGCAGCGGCGAGAAGCAACTGGCAGTCCGCAAATCGCCCAACGGTTTCCTCGGTATGGTTGCTTGGTCTCCAAACGGAAAGACCATTGCCACGGCCGTTGATAACACCGAAGCGGGTGTCAGGTATGCGAGTCTGGTTGAAGTGCCCGTCCAAGGCGGGGCAGAGCGCCCTCTGACCCAGCAGCGGTGGCTTTGGATTGCGGACTTAGCATGGGTTCCCGACGGCCGAGGGTTGCTCGCCTATACGCAAGAGCGGCGTGAAGGGCCGATACAAATCGTGTACGTCTCGTATGCGAATGGTGAAGTTCGCAGGATTACCAACGATTTGAACTACTACCACGACGCCAGCGTAACTGCCGACTCTCGCGTTGTAGCAGCGGTGCAATTCGAATACTCGTTCGAGGCTTGGGTCGCGCCTATGGCGGCGTTGGACAGCGCCAAGCCGATCACATCGGACGGGCGTGGGGGCGCTCCGACGTGGAGCCCAGACGGCAGGATTGTGTATTTTAGTTATTCAGATGGGAACATCTGGGTGATGGAGTCGGATGGAAGCAACCCGAAGCAGTTGACCTCGAACGCTGGAGGCGGAAACTTCTGGCCTCGGGTTTCACCCGACAACCATTACATTGTTTTTGATTCAGACCGCACCGGGAGCGAGCAGATTTGGAGGATGGACAGCGACGGAAACAACCCCAAACAGTTGACCGCCAGCCCGGTTCAAAATTCCCTCCCGAACTGTTCACCGGACGGAAAGTGGGTGGTTTACAGCAAGTGGCGTGGCGAGAAGGGGGTTTGGAAGGTTCCAATTGAAGGGGGCGATCCTGTTCGGATTAGCGATGCAGAAGCCCTCAATCCGACGATCTCGCCTGACGGGAAGATAATCGCTTACCTCTACGTAGACCCTTCGGCAAATCCCCCGCGTGGGGTGGCACTTATGGCGTTCGAAGGTGGCCCTTCGACGAAGCGTTTCGACATTCCCCCCTCAACGTGGTTTTTCCGATGGGCACCTGACAGTCGCTCACTCCTGTACATCAAGGAGGAAGGCCGCGCATCGAACCTCTGGAGCCAGCCTATCGCTGGAGGAACGCCAACGCAGATCACCCATTTCAACAGCGAAGAGATTACCGATTTCGACTTGTCACAAGACGGCAAACGGCTCGTTATGCGTCGTGGCGCGATAAAACAAGACGTGATGCTGATCCGCGATCTCAGGTGACACGTGTGCCAGAAGGTATACCCCTGCGCCAGCGACCGATCCAGCAAAACAGGGGGCGAAAGTCCGCCAAAAATGAGGGCGCTGATTCGAGCCTTTTGAAACGCGGTGTGGAAGCCCGTCAGAAAGCCCCAACACATGAAAGACAAACTGGCTACCGTCATGAGCAACGCGGACATCCTGTCGGCATTGCACCGAACCGACTAGGCGCGAACAAAATGGGTCTAGGTGTTGGGGTTTTGGGGAGCAACGGAACAGAAAGTACACTTAAGGATCAGGGCCGTGAACCGACCAATCGTTACTTCACCAAAAAGCGGAGCGAAGCGATTGAAAAGTCAAGTCGATTGGCTGGTTAATGAGTCTAACAATCCACGATTTTACGCTAGGCGCATTGACGGGCTGCTTCCCAAACCTAGAGAGCAGCGTCTGTTCGTCGTGTCCGCCTGTGTCAGAAAGTAAGTGGTGAAAAGCAATGTTCAAGCGTACTTTTCAATCGCTCCTGATTTCCTGCATGGTGACAGCCGCGTTATGGGCGGCTGACGACCCCTTCGTCGGGGATTGGAAACTCGACCCGTCGCGAAGCAAACTCACCGACGTGATGAAGGTGGAGAACCTCGGCGCCAATAAGTACACCTTCAACTTCGGCGCCGGTCCAGAGACGATCGTGCTCGATGGGACGGATCAGCCCGGACATTATGGGACCACCCTCTCCGTCGCCATCGAGGGCGACACTTGGAAGGTCGTTCGCAAAAGGGACAGCCGCACGCAGATCTCGGCGATCTGGAGTCTCTCTGAAGACGGCAGTACACTCACAGACCATTTCACGGGTTTCAATGCCAACGGGTCGACCTACAACCTGAACTATGTGTACAAACGAAAGGCAGGAGGATCAGGTTTCGCAGGCGAATGGGTAAGCACGAGCGAGACGGTTAACTCGGTCGTCATGCTCCGGGTCCGCCCCTACGAGGGAGATGGTCTTTCCTTCATCGAGCCCTCGATCGACGTCACCAGAAACGTGAAATTCGATGGCAAAGATTATCCGAACGTTGGCAAGAACGCGACCCCCGGCTCCGCGTCTTCGATACGCCGGGTGAGTGATCATGTTCTCGAAATGACTTACAAGATCAATGGCAAGGTGCTTTACACGCAGCACATCGAGCTTTCTCCCGATCTCAAGAGCTTGACCGTGACGCGGCTCATCGTCGGAGAAAGTGAGCCGAACATACGGGTGTTTGAACGGCAATAAAGCGGCGTCTTGTTGCGGCGGTTGTTCGGCGTCGGCTTCATTTCCGTGGGGAGAGGCGTCCGGGACTGAATTTGACGCTTAATATCAGGCATCCCTTTTCTATATCTAAATGAACGATCTGAATCAACACGCTCACAAGGCATCCATAGCAGGAAAAATCATCGCCGAACTGACTAAAGACGGCTTTGCTGTAGCTGCGTCGGATGGAACAAGGCACGATCTGTTTCCCGTCGCCATGGATCCCAAGGAAGGCATATCCCTTCAGGAATGGATCAGAAAGGAAAATCCAGCTTCGGTCATCGACATAGGGCTTGGATACGGGGTCGCGGTGATCAATGCCGTTAAAGTGCTGCTGGAAACCCGTGGCGATGCTTTTTCGCTATTGACTATAGACCCCTATCAGGACAGGCGCTTTTCCGACCTCGGCCTTCAGTTCATCGGCGAGGTTGGTGTCAATAATCAAGTCGAGTTCTGCAAACGCCCATCGGAACTTATTCTGCCTGAACTGCAACAGCAGGGCAGGAAATTCGATTTCGCGATAGTCGATGGCACTCACCGTTTTGAAGGTGTTTTTATTGACCTTTTCTATCTCAACAATCTTATGACGCCCAGCAGCGTGATTTTTCTCGATGACTACCAGATTCCCGGTGTCCGCAAGGCAGTTGCCTTTTTCTTGTCCAACATGCTGTGGACCATGGAACAAGTTTCCGAAGCCTCTGAATTGCACCAATGGGCTGTCGTCCGCACACGGCATGAGCCGTTGGAAAGGACGTTCAAAGATTTTATTGATTTCTGATTGACGATTGTTGGGGCTGTTCGCTCGCCCATCCTTCTGAAATCCCCATCCTGAAGCAGGCAATAGCTGAGTACGCGAAGGTGCAACAGCCTGTCTTGAAAAGGCTCCCGTTCTTACCGATAATCGCACTCTCAGGATGTCAAAGAGCCGAGTTAACTTCGACACGGTGCGCAAGATCGGCTTGGCGTTGCCCGGCGTGGAGGAGAGCACAGCCTACGGGTCACCCGCGCTCAAGATTCGCGGAAAACTCTTGGGATGCGTGCCTGCTCATCGTTCGGCTGAGCCGGGTTCGCTTGTGGTTCGACTCGGCTTCGACGACCGCGCCGAACTGCTCGCAGCCGCTCCCGACCTTTACTACGTGACCGACCACTATCTTGACTACACCGCCGTACTGGTTCGCCTGTCCCGCGTCACACCCGATGTCCTGCGGGACTTACTCGGCACGGCTCACAAATTTGTGACAGCCGACGAGGCACGCCGTTCGACATCGCGGCACCGTCGCAAGCGTGCCTGATCCGGCTATGAAACAAGCCAAAGTGGAGTACGCGAGGCTGCAATAAATGGTCGCATGATTTGGTTTTCTACCCTTGACGTGCGACGATCTTCTGGGCAGACCGTCTAGCAATCCCGCCTCGTCCAGTCCAGTCTGCAAGGTTCACTTATGAAGAAATCAGTCTCTCAAAGAAGAAAGCCAAGCTCGGCAGCACCGAAAACCGTCGAAGAATATCTTTCGCGCATTCCCGAACCCGCTCGGAGCACGTTGGACAGAGTTCGCGCGATCATCCGTTCCGTGGTGCCAGTGGAAACGACCGAGGTCGTCAGCTATGGAATGCCCGGATTCAAGAGCACAGAAGTCGTTGTGTGGTATGCGGGATTCACAGAGCACTGGAGTCTGTTTCCAAGCGCATCCGTTATCGAACAGTTTAGAAATGAGCTAATGGGATACCGAACATCTAAAGGCACCATTCAGTTTCCCCTCGACGAGCCGCCTCCCGCCCCGCTGATAAAGAAGCTGGTCAAAGCGCGGCTCGCTCAACTGAGGTCATGAGTGAGGAGGAGGGCACCATGCGTCAAGAAAGGGCGCTGAAGATCGCGCTTATAGTGCTGGGATTGCTGTTTTTGCGCTGGCATTTATCCCCTAATCGGCGGTTTACTGCATCCCGCTGACTCAGACACGGGCGACACGATGATGATGAGCCTGTACTTCGTGCTCGGCATCTTTTTGCTCATTGCCGTGCGGAATCCATCGGCGCACCGCAGCCTGATCGCCTTTGCGGCGTGGTCGAGCTTCGCTCACGCGGTGACCATGTCGATACAGGGAGTCGAAATCGCGAGCCAGCGCGTAGGATTTCTGGTCGGATCGGCTGTGCTGGTTGTCATCGGTGTAGCCCTGATCGCACTGGCTCCCGCAAAGCAGCCAGCCCACCGATCTCCGGTACTAGCGTAGAACTACATCGAAATTGCTCATCTGCCGATCATTACCAAAATTCGAATTCCTATGACACTCTAGGTGGTGACCTCACTCCTAACCGCAAACAGCAAGAGGTAAACACCGCTTATCACATCAGCGAGAGCCATTGGCGGACTTCGAAATGCCGCGTACAACGCCTCGGGCGTGATCAAGTGAGCGATCGAGAAGAACTGTCGCTTCGACTCCTCCTTGGCTAGTTCAGTTAGTCTGCCGAGTTTTGTGGACATAGCAGTTCGAGTTCTGAGTCTCGCCCATGTTTCCTTCGGCAGATACGTCCTTGTTTTCCCCCTTCCCTCCAGTGGGTGCCGTGGCCGCTCCTCGCGGAAGCCCTGCGGTTCCCCACCTTCACAGGTACTACGGGGTCGTAAGACTGCTCGTCCATCTTTCCCGGTCGCCTCCGGTTTCCCTTGGCGATCGGTACCTCCCGTGGTATGGAGGAGATGTAGGAGCTCTCCTGGGTTCCTGGGAAATCCCTTTAGAAGCATGCCCCGAGCTAGGGACTCCGGCGACCCCGGCGCGACCTCGCATTATCGGTCGTCCGAGTGCAGCCTTCCGCCTTGTTAACAGCGTCGGCATCGCAACCAGCCGAGTTTTCGGAGCTGAATCTTCACGGCCTGCTTCCTTGCTGTGTACGCTTCGCACCCACCAGTCGCCCGGTGAATGGCAACACTCGCTTTCGGTCTGTCTGCTCGACTGTGACCGAGCGGGACTTACACCCGCTGGATTCCATCAAGAAGTTTCACCGTTTCATCTTCGGTTCCTCCTCTTCCAGACTTTCCCCAGCGCGATGACAATGTCGGC
>JASHPL010000359.1 GCA_030038125.1 Candidatus Sulfotelmatobacter sp. | reverse complement strand
GAACTCTTGGCAGTCACGGCAGCGGTGATCCCCACTAGGGAACGGACATTGTCCTAGCGAAAAAGGGCGCCGAATTGTACGAAACAAAAAGACGTCATCAAAAACTGCTGATTTCAAGCAAGTTGAGAGAGGCGGGCAGTAACCCGTGCAAAATTCTTCTAAATAATTGATAATAAACGAGATACTGGTGGAGGCGGCGGGAGTCGAACCCGCGTCCGAAAATGTCACTGGTCAAGAGACTACATGCTTAGTCCAGTTCCTGCCTTGAGCATTACCTCAAGACGTTCGCAGCGCGCGCTCAGAACGGACAAGAAACGCGCTCCGCTAGCCTGTGGTCTTAACCTCCCGCCCCAGACGTAGACGGGAAGAGCAGCTCGCCGTGCGACGTCCTTCGGAGGCCCGCGAGCAAAGCCTCCTGGGACGGCTACTTAATTAATTAAGCAGCGTATGCCATTTGAGGTGTGGCATTTCTAGTTTTGCACGCGATTACGGGTGTGTGCACCCCGGCATGCCTCCTGGCCGCAAGCATCCCCGTCGAAACCGTGACGCCCCCATGTTGGGATTGGCCTGAAAAGATCCACTTCCAGCGTATGATTTGCAACTTTGGAAGTCAAACCCTTAGATGACTGACCCGCCAGAGAGGATTCGCCAAGCATTCGCCTCGTCTTGAAGAAAATCAAACACGTAAGAATTGTAAGGTTTTTGCCGAAATTAATTAATTATATTAATAAATAACTTGACAAACTTTAGTATGTAAGCTAGATTTGTTACGTATCTCAAGGACAGTGGTACAAAATCATGGCGAGCCCGAAAGACTGGCAAGAACTGACTCATCTCACGCATGGTCAGGCGATTGTGGTGGAACGGGTCCGTTTGGCCGATAAGGACATCGTGATCGAAGGCAGCTTCGACCTTCCCCAGTTGGCGCGCCTCGATCTAGAAGATCAGGTTTTCGTGATCGCCTTTGTGCGCTCGCATGGGTCGATCAAAGAGATGGAGCGCGTATTCGGCGTGAGCTATCCCACGATCAAAGCGCGGCTGACGCGCATTGCCGACAGCCTGGACTTCGTCGAAACAAATCCCACACCCTCTAAGAACGAAATTCTCGAGCGGTTGCAGCAAGGGCTGATTACTGCGGACGATGCCGTCCGCGCATTGGAGGCGCTCAAATGATTCCGTTCGTTGCGGTCGTGAGCTTGCGCAACCAGGACAGCCGGACGTTTCGTCTGTGGATTCCGCTGTTTCTGGTCTGGTTGTTGCTTTTGCCAGTGGTCATTTTGTTATCGCCATTCATTTTCATTGCGTGTCTGATGTGCCGGGTGAGCCCGTTTCGGGGAGTTACTGTCGTGTGGCAGATCTTCAATGCGCTGACTGACAGCCAGGTTGAGGTCGAACATCGCAGCGCCGGCATGTCTTTTCACATCCTTTAGGAGCACAAACATGAACGAACATCGGCGTCAGATTTTGCAGATGTTGTCCGAAGGAAAGATTAGCGCGGATGAGGCCGAGCGCCTGATTTCGGCATTTGAGGAGCCCGCTGCGGCCAAGTCGCCCGAGAATGGCTCGAAGGGCGCGACGGCCCGCCCAAAATATCTTCGGGTGCAGGTCGATTCGGAAGATGATGGCGGCCATGACGGTCCCACGCGAGTGAATGTGCGCGTGCCCATGCAACTGCTTCGCGCCGGAGTGAAGCTTGCATACCTGATTCCCGCCGCCGCTTTGCAGAAAGCAAACTTGGCCATGCACGAGAAGGGTATTCCGGTCGATTTGACGCAGATTAAGCCGGAAAACCTGGAGGATCTGGTCGAGCAATTGAGCGATCTGAGCGTCGATGTCGACCAGAAAGACGCGAATACAAAGGTAAAAGTCAGAGTTTTCTGCGAATAGGCTGCCTGTGCAGCAACAGGGCCACAAGGTTGCGGAAGAGTGTGGCAGTCGGTACAGTTTTACGCGAGTGTTACACTTCAGCGCGGCGATGGTTTTTCGCGATCATATCTTGCATCCCGTGCCTGTTCTGGGCATCTGAATACGGCAGAATCGCAGACGTGTATACCCCCTCGTTCCCGGTTGACTTACGATGATCTCTGGCGTCCAACTTATACGAATGTGGGAACAAAAACAGCCACGCGAGGGGCGTTGTCGGTGAAGGCACATTGTCTGCCGTTTTCCCAGATCCCGCATACCACACGACTTTTCTCCGACTTTCTCTCTTACGCTCCCGCCGTCCGTCCGTTTTACCCCAAGCCTCCGCATTTCTCGGAATGGGGGGAGGATGAGGCGGCCAAGATCGCGTACGATTCGTCGCGCCGCGAGCGAGTGAGCCAAATTCTCGAGCGCCAAAGTCAGCTCTGGAACGCCTCGGCCAAAACTCTTGCCAACGTTGAGCGGTTTCGCCGAGGCGCTGCCGCAGTTGTCACCGGGCAACAAGTCGGGCTCTTCGGTGGTCCGATGTTCGCGATCTATAAAGCCCTCACGGCTGTGAAACTCGCGGAGGAAGCGACAGCTGCCGGAATCGAAGCGGTTCCAATTTTCTGGCTCGCCACATACGATCACGATCTGGCAGAAGTAAATCACGTTTCTTTTCCGGGCTCGGATGGGACTTTGCAGACACTGACAACCCCGAGCCATGGAATTGCGGGTGCTCCTGTGAGCTCGGTGCACCTGGGGGAGGAAATTCTCCCCGTGCTGGATCAGGCTGCAACGTTGCTTGGAGAAAATGAGGCCGTATCGCTGTTGCGCGAAACGTATCAGCCTGGCGAAACGCTGGGAACGGCCTTTGCTCGGCTCTATGCCAAGCTTTTTGCCGACTGGGGCGTGATCGTGCTCGACGCGTCTGATGCCGACTTGCACCGGGTTGCTGAGCCGATCTATCGTGCCGCGGTCGAACGAGCCGACAAACTCTCTTCGGCGCTCTTGGAGCGCGGCGATGCTCTGGAAGCCGCAGGCTACCACCAGCAGGTAAAGGTCACCTCAACATCATCTTTACTGTTTGTTTTGCGGGATGGCGCCCGCACGCCCGTTCACCTTCACCGCGAAGGCGAGCAACTGCGTTTCATAATCGGCAGCGATGGTGCAGCCAAAGCGATTTCTTCTGCCGACTTGCTGGCCATGATCGCTGGCAAACCGGAGCTGTTCAGTCCCAACGTGCTCCTGCGGCCTGTGGTTGAGGATTTCCTGCTGCCCACGCTTGCGTATACGGGTGGCGCGGCAGAAGCGGCCTACTTCGCCCAGGCCGGAGTTGTGTATCAGATTCTGCTCGACCGGACTACACCCATTGTCCCGCGCTATTCCGCTACGATTGTCGAACCCAAAATTCAGCGCTTGCTGGAGCGTTACGGACTTACCGTTCTTGACGCATTCAGTGGCGGCGAATCATTGCAGCAGAAGCTTGCGGCTCACAGCTTACCCGAAGATTTGCAGGCTGCCTTCGATTCGGCCAAGAAATCATTCGATACGCACCTGAACACCATCAAAGAAAAACTGGCCAAACTCGATCGCACGCTCGTCGATGCGGGCGAAACCGCCGTCTCAAAGATGAACTATCAACTGGAACGGCTGCATGCGCAGGCCGCGCGAGCAGAATCTCAGAAAAAAGAAGTCGTTGGACGCAAAGCTGAGATGATTGCTCAAGCGCTTTATCCCGAAAAGGGATTACAGGAGCGAGCTATCGGCGGCTTATATTTTGTGGCTCGCTATGGACGAGAGCTCTTACTCCAACTCCACGACTGTATGCAGACCGATTGTCACGACCACCAGATTCTCGAAATCTGAGCCCTCCTGCCGCTATTTGCCCTCACTCGTTGCCAGGTAAGTTCCCAAGCCGATCATGATCGCGCCGGTGAGGGTCCTTTGCCGGCGACGGAAGCGTTTGGAAGTGCGGATGCGCTCTCCCAGAGGCCCTGCCAGGACGATGACGAGCAAATCGGCGGTGGTGTTCATCGCGACCGAGATCGTTCCCAGCATTACAAATTGAAAAAAGACGTGCCCGCTGGTCCGGCTGACAAACTGTGGAATGAATGACAGAAAGAACAAAGCCGTTTTGGGGTTGAGGACTTCGGTTGCTATGCCTTGCCAGAGCGGATTGCGAGCGTTCCTGCTGGTTGCAATGGCATCGACGACGGCTTCGTCTCTTCGCGCCTCGACAATCATGCGGACACCAAGTAAACACAGATACGCCGCTCCCACGTACTTCACGGTAGCGAACGCCATTGCAGACTTGGCCAAAATGATCGAAACCCCGGCCGCAGCCGCCAGAACATGCACCATGCCACCCAGGAATGTGCCGATCGCAGAAAGCACGCCTTCCCTCTTTCCGCCGGCGAGGCAGCGAGCCAAAACGTAAAGCATGCCCGGTCCCGGCGCGATCGCCAGCAGCAATGCGGCCGACAGGAAAATCAGAAAACGTGTGGGATCAAACATGATTATGCTCCGTGAGTTTGGTCAGATTCATTCCTGTCTTTGCAGCCAAGCTTCCAATTCGGTCATAGATTCGACTCGCGGCAGATCGCGGTCGCGGTAAGTTCCGGCCACATCGAAAAGCACCGCATCCATTCCTGAATTTTTGGCTCCGACGTAATCGACGGAATATACGTCGCCGACGTACAGGCTTTCAGCTGGATCGGCTTTCATCTGCCGCAGTGCCGATTGGAAAATTGCCGGATCCGGCTTCTCGTGCCCCACAATCCCAGAGTCCGTAATATGGGCAAAACAGTCGCAAATTCCGCAACGTCGCAGGACCGCGTCAATCCTGCCGTCGGCATTCGATATGATGCCGATCGAATACTGCTTTCGAATTCGGTCCAAGGCTTCACGCGTGCCGGGCAAAATCTGGTCCCAATTCGCCGACTGGCGTGTGTTTTCCACTAACGTGTCGAGCACGCCATTCTGCGGCGCGTTCAACTCCTGCAACAGATATCTATGGAATGTCCACCAAAAGCTGTGGTCGACGCTGCCTTGCATCATCTTGCTGTCAAATTCCCGTTTGGTTCGTCGTTCCAAAGCTTGCCATTGCTCGATCGTCGGATATCGCTCAGGCGGCAACGGCGCCAGAATTCGCGCGCGATTGGGAAAAAGCAGAGTGTTCCCTACATCGAAGAAAATGAATCCACGTTTGAGCATGAGTCCATCTTAGCGAACCGGATGGAATCGTGGCGGCCGAATGATGCTGCCTCTTCGGATCGTGACCCCGGTCAGGCAAAGATGTAATATCCAATGTCCGGCTTGCACGTCGAATTCGCTGCAGGTCTGAAGAAATGGGATTTCACGGCACAATCATCTCGAACTTTTCCCGGACCACGCGGGTCGCACTCGCCGTCTTGCCGGTTGTGCGCGGGCAAGCTAACGTGTTGTTCGGTGTCAGCGCAGCCTTTCTTTATCGCAGGGCAGCACGCGAGGATGTCTACAACGTCCTGTGGGCCGTCGTGTTCGGCTTTGCCACGCTCAACATCCTCAGTTTGGCAGCGCGGCGCTTTGAACCCACGCGCCGTGGCCTCAGCTTTGGTGAACTGCTGGCTGTGTTGGTCGTGCTAGTGTCGATGTTCCTTTTGGGTTGGGAGATGCTCAACTTGTTCCACATCTTCCCGATCAAGCTGAAGAGTTGATCGGGGCTAGCCCCGAGCCCCTGCTTTTGCGGTATGATTCGCACAAATGGCGAAAAAGAGTTCTCCCCCTAATTTCGAAGTGACGTGTCCGTGCTGCAGTGCGGTACTCAAGATCGATGCTGCCACGCGGGCGGTCATTGCCCATACCGCAGCGGTCAAACCAAAAACCTTCAGCGACATGGAAGCGGCGGCCAAGGCAATGCGTGAGCAGGACAGCCGCCGCGAATCGATCTTCCAACAGTCGGTCGAGGCGCAGAAGAACGCGGCGGATCTGCTGGAAAAAAAATTCCAGGAAGCGTTGAAGCGAGCCAAAGAAACGCCCGATACCGGCAAGCCGATTCGCGATTTCGATCTGGACTGACCGTAGACGAATGCGCCCCTCGAACCAATTTGGCGCCGCAGGCCGCAGCAGAGGGTGATTCCCTTGCCGCAACCTCTTCTCCTTGGGCATCGCGGCGCGAGAGCATACAAGTCCATCCCGGAAAATACGTTCGCGTCATTTGATCGCGCGCTCGCTGACGGCTGCGACGGTTTCGAATTCGACGTGCGACTGACGGCCGACGGGCAAGCGGTTGTCTGCCACGACGCAAACGTCGGAAAGATCGAGATCGCGCGGACGACCGCCGCGCAGTTGCGCACTCTGCCTCGACTTGAAGAAGTGCTCCAGCGCTACAATCGCGCTTTTCTTGACATTGAACTGAAAGTTGCCGGGCTCGAGCCGATCATCGCAGAGAACATTCGGAGGCTCCGGTTGCGGCGATTCGTGGTGTCGTCATTTCTGCCCGAGGTAATCACTGGCCTGCACGGTTTGAATCCGAAAATTCCTCTCGGCTTGATCTGCGGGACAAACAGACAGCTTGATCTTTGGAAGAACCTTCCCGTTGAGTACGTGATTCCGCACTACAAGCTTGTGGGACGAGATCTCCTCAAGAAACTGCGAGCTTCCGACAAGAAGGTTGTGGTTTGGACGGTCAATTCGCCAGAAGGCATGAACCGACTCGCGAAATACGGAGTCGATGGGGTTATTTCCGACAACACAAAGCTGCTGAATGCTACGCTCGCCTGATTATTCGAACGAC
This sequence comes from Candidatus Sulfotelmatobacter sp., assembly GCA_030038125.1. GTDB lineage: Bacteria > Acidobacteriota > Terriglobia > Terriglobales > Acidobacteriaceae > Sulfotelmatobacter. The sequence goes on along the minus strand of JASHPL010000359.1, from coordinate 29,483 downwards.
TTGACGGTTAAGAGCGACGAGATCGAGAAGCTAGTCGGCCGCGGCTTCCAAAGCGGAGCTCTGCCGCGCTGGACGCCGCAGGAATGCCGTCCGCTCCACTTCCAGGGATTCCAGATTCGATCCGATGGCCTGCTCATCCCACCCCATCACCCCGCGAATGCGCAGCGCGGCTTCACGGCTGCATTGTTCAGACCAACATGCGCCAAGGGCGACGGGCACGCGTCGTAGCAGCACATCGCCGAGAGTCACGGCGCACTCGCGTCCATAAGCCTCAACCACTTCCGCCACGATGTGGGAAGTATGCGGGCAGATGGGAGCTCGCAGATCCGCGCTGACCAAGGCCATACGGGCGATCTCGATCGCACGGTGCCCGTGCCACTCCATCAGGCCGCGCGCAGTTTCCTCGCTCACCGCGCCGGCTCGCGCGATTTCAAGCACCTCGTCATTGAGAAGCGGGTCGAGCGCCGCAGCCGGCCCGACAGCAATCGACTTCGGCTCGGGCACGGCGATGCCGATCTTGCGCGCACACTCGCGTGCCAAAGATGCGGCGGTTGTCAGCTTGCCTCCAATTACGGAAATCATCCTGGCAGCCCCGTCATCCGCATGATCGTGGAGGAAATGACGGCGGGTCACGGCAGAAAGTTTGTTGCCGGTCGAATAAGGAAGGGGACGAATCCCGGCAAACGCGTACTTGATATCATGCGTGCCAAGCTTTGCCTTGGGAAACAGATGGGTTACGGTGCGCAGCAGATATTCGATTTCTTCCTGCGAAGGTGCAGTCTTGGCGGGATCGCCGGTATCGGAGATTTCGGTGGTGCCGACGAGCACCTGCTCGTTCCATGGCAAAACGAAGACCGGACGGCCATCAGCAGCCTCGGAGTAAAGCGCAGTGCCAGGTGCACCGGCAAAACGCGACAAAACGATGTGCGATCCGCGAACGCCGCCCAGCATGGGCTTGGTCGTGCGTATCGCCGAGCGTTGGCAGACGCGGTCCGCCCACGGGCCGGTGCAGTTCAGAATCCATCCCGCATCGACGCGCTGATCCTTCCCTGTCGTACGGTCGCGCAGCAGCACGCCGCGAGCCCGTCCATGGGCTACATCGACCGCCAGGACCTCACAATGATTCCGCACCACTGCCCCGGCTTGAATTGCCTCAGTCAGCCATTCGGCCACAAGGCGTTCGGGAAACTCACATTGCGCGTCCTCGAAGTTAAAAATCGTCCACCGATGGCCGCGGTCCAGAGCGCGCTCGACGCGCTTCGATTCCATCTCACTCAAGTCGCCTGATTTTCTGCCCGCAATGCGCTGGTAGAGCCACAATCCGGCGCGCACCTTCAAGGCACTGCGCTGGCTTTCTTCGTTCAAGAGAAACAGAAAATGCAGCGGTTGCACCAGATGGGGGCGTTCGCGCAGTAGCCGCTCGCGTTCGCGAACCGAATCGCGCACCAGATCAATTTCGCCGTGCTCCAGATACCGCAAGCCGCCATGAATAACACGAGTCGAGCGGCTGGTGGTGCCGGAAGCGAAATCGTTTTGCTCAACCAGCAGGGTGCGTTTGCCGGCGCGGGCACATTCCCGCGCCAGGGCCACTCCGTTAATCCCACCGCCGATAACGACCACATGAAAGTGCTGGCCGTCGAGCGAGGAGCGCGACTTCATTGCTAATGCCATGGATGCAAGAATTGAATGCGGTCGAAAGCCTGCTTGCCCTCTCTACAGTTTCCGACACGTCCACCGCTTTTCATTTTGCCCGGGCTTGGCGCAGGAATGAAGGTAACGATAGTCCACAAAAGTGAGTGACCAACGTCAGCTCGCCGACTTCCCTAATGATATCGAAAGTAACCTGCAAGAACTTACCGCAGTTCGAGTGCGTCCACAGGCAAGAACGATGCGCCCCGAGCCAAGTCGATGCGCGACCAGGAATGCAAGGAGGAACGCCATTCCAAGGCCACGCGATCTTGCGACATGCTTGGTTGACCTGCAAGCCGCTCTTCGTCAGTCGTCCTGTCCCGGCTCATTGCCTCTTGCCTTCACGCTCATTTACATTGGTGGGCGAATGTCCACCACAGGAGAGAACTTCGAACGCGCCGTCGCGATCATGGAACGTTTGCGAGCTCCCGGGGGATGCCCCTGGGATCGCGAACAGACTTTCGACTCAATCAAACCCTATACATTGGAAGAAACTTACGAGGTTCTCGAAGCGATCGACAAGCGCGATTGGCCCGAGTTGGTGGGCGAACTGGGCGACTTACTGTTGCAGGTTCTGTTTTATTCGGAAATGGCGAAAGAGCAAGGTTCGTTTTCGATTGATGATGTCCTCGACCGGCTGTCGACCAAGCTGATTCATCGTCATCCCCATGTGTTTGGAGAGGCGAAGGCCGATACTTCAGCCGAAGTCAAACGCAACTGGGAAGCGCTCAAAATCGAAGAAAAAAAGAAACGGTCCGCGGAACAGATCGGAAACAATGCTCCGGATGAGCAACCGTCGATTCTTGCAGGCGTTTCATCGGCGACGCCTTCCCTGCTCGAAGCTGCGAAGCTGAGTTCTCGCGCCGCGCAGGCTGGATTTGATTGGCCAAATATCGAAGGCTTGTTTGAGAAGCTGCAGGAAGAGACGGGCGAGCTTCAGGAACACCTTACAGAGTTCCCGGCTCCCGGCCCGCGGCCGCAAGGACGTGGCATTGCCGGATCAGGCCGGACTGTCGTTCCCGAAGAACTACAGATGAAACTGGAAGAGGAAGTTGGCGATTTGTTCTTTGTTCTGGTCAACATTGCCCGCTATCTTTCAGTCGACGCCGAATCCGCACTGCGCAAGAGCAATCGCAAATTCAGGCGCAGGTTTCAATGGATGGAGGAGCGGTTGCGCGAGAATGGCCGGGCTCCTCAGCAGGTCGCGATGGACGAACTTGAATCCCTTTGGCAGCAGGCGAAAGCCGAAGAAAGACAAGTCCACAAACCCGCAGGTGAGGGCTGTGCGTGAGCCCTGATTCCGTTGTAATTCGGAATTGCGAGGGCATTGAAGAGCTGCGCAAGTGTGTCGCCCTGCAGAAGGAAATCTGGAATTTCTCGGACGCGGAACTGGTGCCGCTGCGCATGTTTGTGGTGGCGGAAAAAATTGGCGGCCAAGTCATGGGCGCCTTTGAGGGCAAGGAGATGATCGGCTTTGCACTCTCCATCCCGGGCAATCGCTCGGGACATCTTTACCTGCATTCGCACATGCTCGCCGTAGGCAAGCAGTATCGCAACAGCGGAGTAGGGCGGCGCTTGAAATTATTTCAGCGAAAAGATGCGATCGCACGGGGGATCGAGCTGATCGAGTGGACGTTTGATCCGCTGGAAATCAAGAACGCTTATCTGAACATTGAAAAACTGGGAGCGATCGCACGACGCTATAACATCAATCAGTACGGAATCACCTCATCCCCGCTCCAGGGCGGCCTGCCCAGCGATCGGCTGATCGCTGAGTGGTGGCTGAAATCCAAGCGCGTCCAGGCATTGCTGCAGACCGGAAAGCGGACACCTTTCACTTGCGAGACGACGATTGCAGTACCCGCTCAGATTTATGACTGGAAAGCCGCACCGGAAACGCGCATTCAGGCACAGCAGGTGCAGGAGCGCAATCGCGAGCAATTTCTCCGTCATTTTTCTGAGGGTTTGGCTGTGCTCGGTTATGAACGCGACGGCCAAGGCAATGGCAGGTTCCTGCTTGGGCGTTGGGATGAGAAGTGGTCCTATGCTTCCAAAGCATAGGACCGCTGAGTTTCTGTGGTCGATGGAATTTCCGAACCATGAAAATAGAAGCCATCACACTGCGCGAAATTCGCATGCCCCTGGTCCATTTTTTTGAGACCAGTTTTGGCCGCACCTCTAGCCGCCGCATTCTATTGGTCACGGTTTACGGAGATGGCGCGGAGGGATGGGGCGAGAGTGTTGTGGGCGAAGATCCGTTTTACAGCAGCGAATGGATCGAAGCCGCCTGGCCGACTATGACCACATATCTGATTCCCGCGTTGCTCGGAAAACAAATTAATTCTGGCCGCGAATGTCCTAGCTTGTTTGCCAGAGTTCGCGGTCACCGCATGGCCAAGGCCGGTCTGGAAAATGCGGTGTGGCAACTTGAGGCAATCCAGAAGCAGCAGCCTTTATGGAAATTGCTTGGCGGCACGCGGCGCGAAATTGCCTGCGGAGTTTCCATCGGAATTCAAGATTCGGTCGAGCAATTGCTGGAAAAGATCGAACGTGAACTCGCGGCCGGTTATCGCCGCATCAAGGTCAAAGTCAAACCCGGCTGGGACGTAAATGTTCTGGAGCGCATCCGCTCGCGCTGGGCCGACATCACGCTGAGTTGCGACGCCAACTCCGCGTACACTCTCGATCATCTTGAGCATCTGCGTGAGTTCGATCAGTTCCATCTGCTGATGATCGAACAGCCACTCTGGAACGACGACATCTACTATCACGCGCGTTTGCAAAAAGAGCTGCGCACCGCAATCTGTCTCGACGAATCGATCGAAAGCGCGCGCAACGCGGCTTTTGCCGCCGACGCCGGCGCCTGCCGGATCGTCAACATCAAAGTGGGACGCGTCGGGGGATTCAGCGAAGCTCTCGCCGTTCATGACGTCTGCCAGTCGCACAAAATTCCGGTGTGGTGCGGAGGCATGCTGGAAACCGGCATCGGCCGTGCTCAAAATATCGCGCTTTCCACCCTCGCGAACTTCAGCTTGCCGGGCGATGTATCGGCCTCGAAGCGTTACTGGAAAGAGGACATCATTGATCCGGAAGTGGAAGTGTCAGCGCAGGGTACGATTCCCATCACTGATCGGCCCGGAACCGGATATCGCGTCAAACCCGAACTGATCGAGAAATTGACGGCGCGAAAAGAGACCTTCCGCGCGCATTGAATTTTATTGCGGGAATTTCCCAGGCGGATCCGCACCGCCGCTTTGAGCCAACTTTTCCTTTTCCGTCTTCAGCAGGTCCACGCCTTGAGCAAAAGTCATATTGCCGGGCACTCGCTGGAAGTCACCGAACACTTCTTTGGAGGCAAGGTTCAGCCTCTTGAATAAAAGAAGTTTGCCAGTAACGTTCAGGTTCATCTCTGTGATTTCCCATGAACCGTCGCCCACATTCGCCTGTTCCACATGAAAATGCCCTCCCTGATCGAGGCGGCCGATGATGCCCCACCCGAACGAGACTTCTTTGAAAAGAGTCCCGTCAATACAGGCAATGCGATGCTGGGCCACATCGATCAGCAGAGATCCCGTCATGCCCTCGAGGACTTGCTCTACGCGCGAAGGCGCCGCGTACGACGCGTTTGGCGTGAACTTAAGACGTACCAGTTGTGCGCCTTCCCCCCCGACCGTCTGCGTGCCGGTTTCGACTCCGGCGTATTCGTAGCGAAAGGCATCTGGCATTGCCCGCAGGATGCGCAATGAGTGCTCCTCATCCTGAGCTTCCCGGGCGCGTTTCTTGCGCAAAGCGTCAGGATTTCCCGCCAATCCGTAAAGACGATTGAGCTCATTTTGCTGTTGTTGAGCGGTCAACGGGTGGCCGTCGACGGCGACCAACATGCCAGCCATGGCCTGGCTGGTTTCAACGTAGAGATGGGTCTGGGTTTCTTTGGTGGTCTGCTTTCGCGAGCGGAACAGGTGTTTGATCGAGGTGTGGTCGGAGGCGGCCATCTCATTTTGAACCGTAAGCCGTACCAGATTGTCCGGGGAGATTACAGGCCTGCCTGATTCTTGTGCCTGGGACGTCACAGATAACACAAGAAAAACAGCGGCACAGCTCGCCCACAGCCGTGCGCGCCATGCTTGTTGCCCCAATTCCCTCATCTAGAATTAGTGTAGCAATCCTGGGGCAAGGTTGTATGAGCCTCTTTGCAGGCCAGATGCGGCTTGCCGGGCGTGCACGCGGTTGGGTATAGTCGTTCCAGCGACGCGGCCGTCGGGTATCTGCCTACGCACTTTCTATGGTGATGCGTTATCTGTCTTGTGAAGGAGAACACGTATGAGCGCTCCGGTGTCAGCCAATTTGGCGCAGATCGGCAAGTCGGTAGTCATCAAGGGGGAGTTGTCGGGCAGCGAAGATCTCTATGTTGACGGACAGGTCGAAGGCAGCATCGCCCTCAAGGACCACAGCCTGACCGTCGGGCCCAACGGAAAGATCAAGGCTTCCGTGGAAGCCAAAGGCATCGTCGTACAAGGTAAGCTCGAGGGCAATCTGCAGGCTAGCGACCGGGTTGACTTGCGCAAATCTGCGGTGGTGGCTGGCGATATCGTCACGCAGCGCATTTCGATCGAAGAGGGCGCTTACCTGAAGGGGAAAGTCGATATCCAAGGCAAGTCCGAGAAGGCGGCTGGAAAGTGATCTCCGTGGGCAGGCTCAGCGGGCTGGGTTGATGCGTCGGTCACGCAGAATTTCATGAAGCTCTTTCGTGGCTCATCGGGCGGAACACAAACAGAAACGCCGCAATCGGCGCAGAAGCTGACTCGCCGTTCCAGCGGTCTCGGGGAATTGTCGCGTTTGTGGGACAGCGAGACACCGCTCTGCGTCCTCGATTTAGGCTCGACCTCGCCGGCGAATATCCGCTTCTTCACCGAACGCAGCCACAGGATTTACAGCGAAGATTTGCTGGTCGCTTCGACCGATCCCGCACTCGTCAGCAAAGACGAAGAAGGCAAAGTCGTTCTCGACAGCCGCAAGTTTCTTGCCGACAATCTTCAATACCCCGCCGCGCATTTCGACGTAGTGTTGTGCTGGAATCTTCCCGATTATTTGGATGAAAGCCTGGTACGTCCAGTAATGGGACGACTGTGGTCGGTGCTGAAGCCGCAGGGGATGCTGCTGGCTTTCTTTCACACCAAGGACGCCGGTCCGGATTCGCCGTGTTTTCGCTTCCACATCGTCGGCAAGGACATGCTCGAGATGCAGCGGATCGTGATGAAACGCGAAGCACGCCGCGGACCGACTGGAGCCGTTCACACCGCGATCACCGAAGGATTCCGCCTGCAGCGCGTCTTCAACAACCGCCATATCGAGACTCTCTTCCGCGATTTCGCTTCGATCAAATTCTTTCTGGCCCGGGATAATGTCAGAGAAGTACTGGTGGTGCGTTGAAACGGTCATTCGATCGCTGAAATATTCTGCTTGGCGTACGATTTCACAAAATCATTTCCACACGATCACTCCCATGCGAAATAGGAAGTGCCGGAAGGTTTCGACGCGCGGCACAAAATCGTCAGCAAAAGCCGACATAATCATTTGCCGTATCTCGTTAGGAAGGTAAGCTCGCCGCACTGAAACCACGCCGTCATGACGGGAAGCGTAGCTTCGCATCAAGGGAAAAGCTGCGTAGACCAGCGCAAGATGGAAGGGACTTCGGACCAGATCGTTAATCAGCAAGGCGAGACGCCCGACACGCAAGGCCTCGCGGGCAAAGCCGGCCAGTTCGTCCGGCTGCAAATGATGCGCGAACAAGCTGCAGCTCACCAGATCGAAGGAATTATCGGCGAAAGGTAGAAGAAGCGCTTGGCCAACAACCGAATGACTTCCGGGCAGCAGATGCGACAACCTGGAATCGAGCAGAGTCACGTCGATCGAGATTCCTTTTTGTGCGAGTCGCTCCCGCGCAAGTCTCGGAACTTCGCCGAATCCCGCGGCGACATCGAGCAGCGAGAATTGTTTTTTCCCCGCGTTCGCAGCCACGCGCTCGATCAAAGCGTACGTGGTTGCGATCCCGCCGAAGCGGCGGTTGATCGCGCTCATATCGCGCAAGGAAGCTGCTGCTTCCTCCGGAGGGCAGCCGTCCGAGTCGAGAATCTCCGGCCTGTTGACGCGGCGCATGGAAGCGAGCACGCAACTCCGTCACTAGATGGATCTCGATAACTCATTCCGAGCGGGTGCAGCCTTGTTTCTTCAATATCGCAAGCGAAGTTCCTCTGCGTTAATTCAAACCGGTGCTCGGATGGGATCCTTGCGATTTCGAACTAAACTTCCGCTAATTCCTCTTCCAGCAACTGCTTGTTGTACAGGTCACTGTAGTAGCCGTTCAAGGCCAGAAGCTCGCCGTGGGTGCCAAGCTCGACGATGCGCCCGCCATGCAGCACGGCAATGCGGTCGGCGTTGCGGACGGTTGAGACGCGGTGTGAAATGAAGATCGTCGTGCGCCCCTGCATCACGTCGCGAAGATGATTGAGGATCTTGTCTTCTGTTTGCGTATCAACGCTGGAGAGTGCGTCGTCAAGAATTAAAATCTTTGGATTACGAATCAGGGCGCGCGCAATGGCCGTGCGCTGCTTCTGCCCGCCGGAAAGCGTGATGCCGCGCTCGCCCACCAGCGTATCGTAGCTTTCCGGGAAGCTTTCGATATCCTCGGCGATGCTGGCGGCTTCGGCCGCGTTATGAATCGCTTCGCGCGTAGCGGCGTTCACTCCGAACGCGATATTTTCGTGGATGCGGTCGCTGAAAAGAAAAGTCTCCTGCGGAACGAACCCGATATTGCGACGCAGGGAGGCCAGTGAATAGGCGCGAACTGAACGTCCATCGATCAGCACCGTACCCGGCTCCGCATCGTAAACGCGCGGAATCAGATCCACCAGCGTCGTCTTTCCCGAACCGGTCGGACCGACAATCGCCAGACTGCTGCCCGCGGGAATGCGTAAGTTAATGTCGTGCAAAACTTGCTTCCCGTCATAACTGAAGTTGAGATTGCGAAATTCGATCTCGCCTGCGATCTCGCGATCTTCGGCGCCAGGCTGGTCCTGGATTTCCGGCTGTTCCTGCATGATTTCGTTGAGCCGCCCCAGCGATGCGGTTCCTCGCTGGAAGAGATTGATCACATAACCGAGCGCGATGATCGGCCAGGTGAGCTGCATCATGTAGGTGCTGAACGAAAAAAAGTCGCCTACACTCATCATCCCGAACAGATGAAGGCTGGTGGCGATTGCGGGGAGCACGATTCCAGGTGTCGCCACGGCCGGGTGCCAACTCAGGATCACAGTCCTTTGCCCGAGCAGAACTTCGCGGCCGCCGAGCCAGAGCACCAGAACTACGGCGCAGCCCAGCATGAACTCCAGTGTGGGCCAGAGCATTCCCATCAGCCGCACCAGCCTCAAACTGCGACGAATGTATTCTTCGTTCGCGCTTTCGAAGGCTTCGATTTCAGCCTCTTCCTGGACGTAGGCTCGGATCAGCCGCGCGCCCGAGAAATTCTCCTGCGCCCGGGCTGAGATGTCGGAGAACATCGCCTGAATCCGTTCGAAGCGATCGTGAATCTGCCGGCCGAAATGCTGAATCAGGATGCTGGCCACGGGCAAGGGCAGAAACGTGTAGAAGGTCAGCTCAGGGCTGATCGAGATCATGAAGACCAGCGCCCCCGCTGTGAGCACGAGCGTATTGGCCGTATACATGATCGCGGGACCGAGCAGCATGCGTACGGCGCTAAGATCATTGGTGGCGCGGGCCATAATGTCGCCCGTGCGATGCCGCTGGTAATAGGAATAGGAAAGTCCTTCCAGGCGGGCGAACAGATCGTTGCGCAAGTCGAACTCGATGTCGCGCGAAATGCCAATCACAATCCAGCGCGTCAGAAATTGAAAGAGTCCTTTGGTGACGGCGATCAGCAGCAGCCAGCCAGCATACTGCAGCAATTTGTGACTGGTGACGCCTCGGGTCAGGTCATCGGCTGCACGCCCCAGAACCAGGGGAAATAAAATCCAGATGCCGTTGGTCAGAAAAATACAGACGGTCCCGGCAATGTAGCTCCAGCGATAGCGCTTAACGTACGGTAGAAGAGGGCGGAGTTTCCTGGGAAACATGCAAGTTTGTAGATGAAATTCTAGCAGGCAGGGTTCAGGATTCGTAGTTCAAAGGAAGGGGCTCGAATTCACTCGCCGAGTAATGGAAGGACCGACCGCGTAGCTACTTGGGGTTGTTCATCCCCGCAAGCTCTCCCGAGTGGCGTCGTCCGGCGTCGCTATCACCCGCGCTGCCAGCCAAGAAGTCCCGGCCAAATGTCACGATTAGCAGCACCGCCAGAATCACGCTCCAGCCAGCAAAAAACCACCATCCGATCTCGAACAAGTAAGAATCTACGACAGACATAACTACCTAATTTCGGGAGGCAGAGGCGACGCTCAGAGTGAGCAGAAACTCAGAGTCAGTGCCCTGCCTCTCTCGAAACAATCCCTTCTTTAATCTGCGGGAGGAGCCGGCGGGCCATCCTGCATATGTTGTTGCATGTGAGCCTGGTGATCGGCCTCAATTTGTTTCAATTGCGCCTGTTGCTCGGGCGTCAGCAGTTGATAAACCTGATGATGCAGTTGAGTTTCTTCGATCGTCATTTGCTGCTGGATCTGCGCCTTCTGCTGCGCCAGGGTCTGCACCTGCTTCGCATCGTACGTGCCCTCGGCATTCTGGTGCAGTTGGGCTTCGATCTGATGTTGCTGCTGGAACAGCGCCTTCAATGTCGGCTCTTCCTTTTGCAGGATGGACTTGGCCTGCGCCTGCTGATCATCGGTCATATTCAGCACTTTGGCGAAATGATTCAGCATGTGCTCGCCCATCATCCAGGGACCATGCATTGGAGCTGGTGGCAAGGCCGTCTCACTGGTCTGCGATTTTGCCAATGCCGTTCCAAGCAGCACGGCCATAGCAGCAACCACAACGCGAAAACGAATCGATCTCATGGCTCACTCCTTACTCGAATCCGGAAGAAACCGGAATTTCACACCCCTATACCAACACATCTCCCGGAAAAACGCGGTAAAAAGTCGGTCAATCCGAGTAAAGTTTTGTCAATCGCGGAATGCATCCCCGATTGCCGGCTTCCGGAAAGACAATTCTTTACTTCTAAGACGCTTCGCGAATGGTGCACAATGAATGACAGCATGGAACGGATTCTGGTCATTGACGACGACGTCGAGCTCTGCCATCTCGTCGGCGAATATCTGCAGGCAGAAGGCTTGTCGGTCGATTCGGTACATGACGGTGAGGCTGGCTTAAAGAGAGCGATCGAGGGCGAATACCTGTTGATCGTTCTGGATGTGATGTTGCCAGGCATCAACGGATTCGAAGTGCTCCGTAGGATTCGCGCTGTTTCCCGTCGGCCCGTCCTCTTGCTTACGGCTCGGGGCGAAGATGTAGATCGCATCGTCGGATTGGAAATCGGCGCGGACGATTACCTTCCCAAGCCATTTAATCCCCGCGAACTCGTAGCCCGCATCCGCGCCGTGCTTCGTCGCACCCACGGCGATGGCAGCGGTTTGCCTGCCGCGCCCGAGATCGTCCGCGTCGGCGATGTTGAGTTGGATCCGGCGACGCGCAGCGTTCGCCTGGAGGGCAGGCCCGTTGATTTGACTTCTGTGGAATTCAACCTGCTCGAAGTGCTTTTGCGGGAAGCGGGCCGTGTTGTTCCGCGCGAGCGACTGGTAAACGCCGTACTCAGCCGAAAGTTCTCGCCTTTTGATCGCAGCATCGATATGCACGTCAGCAAAGTGCGGAAGAAGCTCGGCGACACAGACAATGACGAGCACATTAAGACGGTTCGCGGTGTAGGCTATATTTTTGCGCGTCCTCGGGAGAAGGCCAAGGTTTAGCGCAGGCGGCGCTGAGCCTGAAAAATCGGCATGAAGAGCTTGTTTCTCAGAATTTTTCTGTCCTTTTGGATCGCCCAGGCGCTCATTATCGTTCTGGTCGTGCTGATCACGTTGGCGCTGCGACCCAGGACCTCCACTTGGGAAGCCTTGCGCACAACGGCCCTTAACGATGCCGTGGCCGCCTACGAACAAGGCGGGAGTGCGCAACTTCGCCAAAATCTCGAAGACCTGGATCACACGCAGCACGTGCGCGCCTATCTCTTCAACGAAGAAGGCACTGAACTTTCCCACCGTACACCGCCCGACTGGGCCATCCGGGTTGCCGCTGGCGGACCGCGAATGCCTCGCGACGGATTTCTGATTCCCGCTCCGCCCGTGCAACGAGATTCGCGCTCGTCCTCTGACGGACGGCATCGTTACACCCTGGTGATGGGTATGCCACCGGGGCCGCGAGTGTTTATCGGCCCGCACGGTATGCCAGTCCGCTGGCTCATTATCGCTGTCGTTTGTTCAGGTTTGGTTTGCTACCTGCTGTCGTGGTACATGACCAAACCGATCGTGCGTCTGCGTGCTGCCGCGCGCCGCTTGGCCACGGGTGATCTGAGCGCGCGTACCGGAGCCCCCGCCGCTAGCCGGCGCCGCGACGAAGTCTCCGGGCTGATGCGCGATTTCGACACGATGGCCGAACGCCTTGAAACTCTCATGAAAGCGCAATCCCGCCTGCTCAACGACATTTCGCATGAGCTCCGTTCGCCTCTGGCGCGGCTCAACGTGGCGCTCGGCCTGGCGCGGCAGCGCTCCGGGTCGGAGAGTACCGACATGCTGGAACGCATTGAACTCGAGGCCAGCCGCCTGAACGAACTGATCGGCAGGATACTTACCCTGGCGCGTCTCGAAGACGGAGAGCAGAAGGTGCCGCAGACTCCGGTGCCGCTCGATGAGCTGATCCAGAATGTTGCGGAAGATGCCGAATTCGAAGCCCAGGCGCGCCATTGCCACGTGGAAACCGCCATACCCAATGGAGATTGGCAAGTGTGTGGCAACGCCTCTCTGCTGCACAGCGCGATCGAAAATGTCGTACGTAACGCTATCCGCTACACACAGGAGGGAACTTCGGTAAAGGTTGAACTCTCCTGCGAACAAAACTCAGCAGGTTCCGAAGCCGTGCTCAAAGTCAGCGACTCCGGGCCCGGTGTTCCCCAGGACTCGCTCAGCAAACTATTCGAACCCTTCTACCGTCTCGACGACGCCCGCGGACGTTCGACCGGTGGCGTGGGATTAGGTCTGGCGATTACCGAAAGGGCCGTGCGCTTTCATGGCGGCAAGGTCTCAGCCCACAACCGTGCTGAAGGCGGCCTGCGCATCGAAATCCGCCTGCCACTAATCGGTCATGGTCCGGCGGCGATCATAGCGGCCGAGCCCGTTCCTTCCGAGCAGGAAGCGTAATCGCGGAAAGCAGACTTCAAGCCCAGGCAACTTCCTGGGCCGCCAAAGGTTCCAATCACCCGTTGCACTGGTTTGCGCTTCCCGCGCTTTCCTGATACACCAATGGATTGACATTTCCCAGGTGGTCCAAAGATTTTGTCCCCATTTGTAGCAATTGCTCGCCGGGCGAGGGAGCATTTGCGCGTACACGACGAACATTGATTGAAGGATGGAGATCAAGCAGAGAATGTTGAAGCGATGGGCGTGGTTGTTCGGTTTGGTGGTTTTGGTCCTGGTCGCAGTGCTTGTGGCGTGCGGGAATAGTTACGATCCCATGTCCGATGGATTGGTCATCGTAAGCAGCCAGGGGTCTGGCCTGCTTGAAACCTTCAGCTTTTCTTTGGTAGGCGGCAACAACATCCCGATTCTCAACTCGCCTTTGAACACCAATCTGGAAACGTGCGTGCTAAACGGCGAACCATCCTCGCTTGTGCTGAATCCGGCTGCAACCTTCGCCTTCACAATTATCAACGAGAATGTCACATGTTCCGGAAGCAAGACCGGGATTCAGGCTTTCAGCGTGCAATCAAGCGGAAACATGACTGCGGTCGGAGGCCTGGTCGCAGATCCAAATCCGGTCGCGCTGGCCATGGATTCGTCGGGGAAATTCCTGTTTGTGGCTGAGGGTTGCTTAAACGCTACCGCCCCGGGGTCCGTGCATCCAACGCAGCCCTGCGAAACCTCGACCGTGTTCGGGGTTCGGACTTATGCGATCAGCAGCAGTGGCTCTTTGACCCTTGTACCGGGGACGTTCAACTTCCAGCCGCAACCCGGATTCCAGACGCCGAATTTCGTCGCCCTCGCACCGACTCCCACCGTTCTTCCGCCTCTGCAGAACGGCATCACCAGCGCGGTCTGCTCCAATCCCCACAACTCGGCCCTGACAACCGAATATCTTTACGTGGCAGACTCTGTGAACAATGCGGTTTGGGAATTTGGAGTAGATACTTCCACAGGCGCTCTGAGCAATCCGCCGAGTCACACTTTCGTTCCCTACTTCACTACGGGATCGGTGCCGTACGGTATTGTCGTCGAGCCCTGTAACCGCTTTGTTTACGTCACTAACATGCTGTCGAATACCGTCAGCGGTTACAGTATTTGCAACGGCCTGCCAACCGAATCAACAACCTTATGCCCGAAGCCTGTCGACGGCAGTCTCGTGCCGGTTCCGGGATCTCCCTATTCCTTGACCGCTTCGGCGAATGGGCCCGGCCCGGTCGTCTCTGATCCCTTCGGCAACCACATCTACGTGCTCGATACCTTGTCCAACCAGATCTCACCATTTGCCATCGGTTCGGTATCGGGGAACCTGACTGCAGGCAATGTGGCTGCCACTGGCCTGCAGCCGATTTCGATTACGATCCGTGGCGACGATAACTGGCTCTTCGTCACGAACTACAACGCCGCTACTATGTCGCAATATTCGGTCACGCCCCTGACGGGTGCGCTGCAGGCATTACCGGCCATCACTACAGACAATTATCCGTTTGGAATCGCGGTGAAGTGAGCCTGGGGACTGAAGCGGGGATTAGGGTTCAGAAATGATTGCGCATTCGTTACCGGTGCTGCCGAGCGCAAGAGGAAGGTTTCCGCGGTGTTGCTCCGGTTCGCCCTAACCACTGAATCTAAGGCCATACCTTCTAGCCACCAATTACCGTTCTAAGCCGTTGCCCCTGAACCCCAGATTCTAGGTAGGCACTTTCAAAATCAAATATCCGCCAACCAGAGTGAAAATGATGTCCGGCGACCAGGCTGCAATGGCTGGAGGAAGCTGGCTTAGATCTCCCATTGCTTCAAACAACCTCGAAACCACGGTATAGAAAACGGCAATGCCAACCGCTACGGCCACTCCTGTAATTGCGCCCCTTTTGGCCGTTGACAAAGAAAAAGGAATTGCCAGCACCGCCATAATCAGGGTGATGAGCGGGTAAGAGATTTTCTGATTGAGCTGCACTCGCAGCCGCACCACGTCGAACCCGCTTTGCTGCAGGTCATGTATGTAGCGGCGAAGCTCCTCATAATTCATTTCCGTGTATTGCTTCACTTCTTTTTTGAAATACGACGGAGTTTCCGGAAACTCGGGGAAAGTCGCGACCTCGAAGGGGCGGTAGTTGAGGATCGCAGAAACGTTGAGCGAGCGCTCCCAGCCCCGCTCGTAGATCCAGCGGCCCAGATTGTCGGCCCAGTGCGCGCTGTCGGCGTGAATGCGGCGCGTGATGGTGAAGTTGGACTTGTTGAGCTGAAAAACGGTGACATTGCCGAAGCTATCGCGATCGGGATCGAAGAACTGGTAGTAGTAGATGTCGTTGTTCTCGCCGAAAATCCACTTCCGATCGGCGCGCAAATAGGTCTGCGCAGGTTTGCCCTTAATCTCGTTGTGCAACGCTTCCTGGCGTTTATTGGTGTGCGGCAGATAAAACTGGTCAGCAAAAAAGAGACCCACAGCTATCACCCCGGCTGCCACAATTACCGGAGTGACGATGCGATAGATGCTGACTCCCGTGGCCTTGATGGCAGTGATTTCGTTGGAGCGCTGCATCAGTCCGAACGTCACCAGCACCGCCAACAGCATTACCAGCGGCGCAACGTTATAGAGCAGGTAGGGCGTGACATTGAGCAGGTACTCCGCGACCACCGACGCCGGAACCTGGTTGCGCATGATGTCTCCCAAAAGCTCGAACAGCGTAAACACCAGTACCAGCACCAGAAACGTCGACAGAATCATGCCAAGATAGACAAAAAAATCGCGCAGGACGTAGTCGTCAATCAGCGTGGGGAAGTTGGCGCTGAAAACATGCTTTCTAGTGGAGACACGTTCGAATGCGTTTTCACGGCGGCCCCGCCCGTTTCGCGCCAGGGCCGGTACCTTTTCATGCTTTGAAAAAATCCGGAACGATCCCAACTCGAACGGGCGCCTCTCCGCGCGCACGAGCAAAAAAATCCCGAGCGCAAAAAAAACCAGATCGGCCAGCCACGCCCCAAACCAAGGAGCAACTCTGCCCTGCCTCGCGAGCGAAACGCCGACCAGCGAGACTACGTAGTAGACAAACACGAGAAGAATGGTCAGCACGAATCCACCTGACTTACCGCTCTTCTTTGACGAAAGTCCCAGCGGGATTCCCACCAGTGCGAGCACCAGGCATGCGGTTGGCAAAGCAAAACGGCGATAGAATTCGAGCTGATACCAGCGCCCGGTGGCAGGATCCGCATGTGCCGACTTCTGCACTAAGGTGCCCGTATTCATCAGCGTCGCCGGCTGCGCTTCGTCCAACTTGTTCTCCGTCGAAGGCAGTTCGATGGGGATGTCTGTCTGCTGAAAGGTCGAAATCTGATAGTGAGTTGCGTCCTGCGGATCGGTTTCATGCGTGGAACCGTCGATCAAATGGAGATGCAGCCGGTCGGGACCTTCACTAACGACGATTCCTTCCTTTGCCAGGGTAATTTTCGGATTGGCAGCGTCGGAGATGTCCGCCATGAAAACACCCTTCCAGAGCGCAGCCCCTTCCGCGCTTTTGACGTCCTGGACATACAGAACCGTCTTGGGGAAGCCTTCGTAGAAGACGCGAGGCTGGATCTCGAAAGAAACTTGCGAACCTTTGAGCCGATCCTCAAGCCGGGCCAGTGCAGCCTGGGATCGTGGCGCGACGTACAGTCCGTTGCCCAGTGCCAACCCCCAGGCAACTGTCACAAAGATCGCCAGCATGCTGAGGAAACTCCAGACTCCCATGCCGCTGGCCCGCATGGCTGTGATTTCGCTATCGGCAGCCAGACGGCTCAACCCGATCAGGATTCCCACCAGCACGCTCATGGGTATCGTGTAAGTGAACGCTAGCGGCAGAGTGTAGAAGAAAATCTCGGCGATGCTGGGCAGTGGAGCGCTGGCGCGCACTACCAGTTCGAGGATGCGTCCCAGATCGCGCGTGAACAGAACGAAGGTGAAGATGGCCAGCCCGATCAAGGCATGAGCGGTGACTTCGCGTAAGGTGTAGCGGGTCAGAATCCGCATGGGATGCGCTTTAAGGCGAGCATAGCATGGAGAAGGAAACGAGTAGAAACGCCATCAGGAGCAAGTGCGTCAGAATCCCAAGGTATGGGTGCTTCCAAAGCGCTGATCGTGAATACTGGGAGGACCTGCTTACAAAGGCTCAGCTTCAACCGGGCCATGAAGCAGCCAGGAAGAACTAGCGGCTTTATCCGTGATAATTCAGCGCCTTCAATCCCAGGAACCGCGCCGAGGCTCCCAATTCTTCTTCGATCCGCAGCAGTTGGTTGTATTTCGCGATGCGGTCGGTCCGCGACGCCGATCCCGTCTTGATCTGTCCCGCGCCAGTTGCGACCGCGAGATCGGCAATGAATGTGTCTTCCGTTTCGCCGGACCGATGCGAGATCACCGACGTGTATCCGTTGCGACGCCCGAGATCGATGGCGTCGAGCGTTTCGCTTACCGTCCCAATCTGGTTGAGCTTGATCAGAATCGAGTTGGCGATCCCTTTTTCAATGCCTTCGGCAAAAATCTGAATGTTGGTGACGAAAATGTCATCGCCGACCAGTTGAATTTTCCCGCCAAGCTCTTTTGTCAGATTTTGCCAACCATCCCAATCTTCTTCCGATAGTCCATCTTCCAGCGACACGATCGGATAATCGTTCACCCACTTCGTCCAGAAGCGCACCATCTCGTCGGAACTCTTCGTCGACTTATCCGATTTCTTGAACACGTATTTGCCATTCTCATAAAACTCGCTGGCTGCCGGATCAAGCGCGATAGCAACTTCTTCTCCGGGCTTATAACCCGCTTTGGTAATCGCTTCCAAAATCACTTCAATCGCTTCCACATTCGACTTCACCGACGGAGCGAATCCCCCTTCATCGCCGACCGCGGTGTTGTAGCCACGTTTTTTCAGCACGCCCTTCAGCGTGTGAAAAACCTCTACGCCCCAGCGCAGTGCCTCGGAAAAAGACGGCGCACCCACAGGCATAGCCATGAATTCCTGGAAATCAACGTTATTGTCGGCATGCGCGCCGCCATTGAGAATGTTCATCATGGGAACCGGAAGCGTGTTCGCGCTTACTCCGCCCAGATAGCGATAGAGCGGAATTTTCAGGCTCTCGGCAGAAGCTCGTGCGGCGGCCATCGAAACCGACAAAATCGCATTGGCGCCCAGCCGGCCTTTGTTGTTGGTGCCGTCGAGCTCAATCATCTTCTGGTCGAGCGCGCGTTGATCGAAGGCGTCGAAACCAGCAAGTGCTTCGGCGATCTCGCTATTGACGTTTTCAACGGCCTTGAGCACGCCTTTGCCCGTGAAACGGTTGGTATCGCCGTCGCGCAGTTCGACTGCTTCGTGTTCGCCCGTCGAGGCGCCACTGGGGACAATAGCTCGCCCGAACGAACCGTCGCTCAAGAATATTTGTGCTTCTACTGTAGGATTGCCGCGGGAATCGAGAACTTCTCGTGCATGAATTTCTGCAATGTTCGACATGGATATATCGCTTTCCTTGGATTCAGTAAATATAAGATTCAACCGCCTGCGCTCGCCGCGACCGGTCAAAGAATTCGGCGTAAAAGCGGAGTAGACATTCCTGAGGTCGCCGGCCGCTACAGATCTTGCTCATGAGGTTTGGTGAAACCAACGATTATATCGAAAGGACAATCCTGCAATGTGACGTTACGCACAGTGGCGGGACAACCTTTTCCCGCTCCGGCACCGTCCATTCAGACAGTCCGTGCGGGCCCTTATCTCCCCTGATTCCCCGTGTACTCCCTGCTGCTTGTGGGGTGGTCACGAGTGATCTAAAGTCATAAAACGCGATGTTGCATTTGGAGGTAGTCATGAAAAAGTGGACGCTATTGCCCTGCCTGCTGCTGGCGACCGTGCTCGCGGCGCAGACGAACGCTCCGGTTCCGGCGGGAACGGCGCTGATGGTCAAACTGGAAACCACACTGGCGACATTCAGCAACCGTCCGGGAGATCCTTTCCGAGGCACTCTGAGCAAACCGGTCGTGATCAATGGCCAGACGCTTTTGCCGGCCGGAACCACGGTCGAAGGCCGCGTGACCAAGGTGAGTGAGCCGCGCCGGATTACGGGCCGTCCAACGATTGGAATTCTGCCCGAAGCCGTGATTCTGCCCAACGGCGACCGCTTCTACCTCGATGCGACGCTGACCGACACCAACATCCCGGGTAGCGATGTGAATGACGAAGGCCAGTTCAAAGGAAACGGGCATGATCGGCGCGATACGCTCGAAACCGGCGGCGGCGCCGCAGGCGGAATGCTGATCGGCGGCTTGATTGGGGGTCCTCCGGGAATCCTGGTGGGCGGCCTGATTGGCGCAGGATCCGGCACCGGATTTTGGCTGGCCAAGCATCGTTCCGCCGTTTTGCCGGCGGGCACCGAGCTCACGCTGGAACTGAATCGTCCACTGGCGATGACAACCCCGGCGAATACCTCGAATCCGACGGCGGCTACACCGGCCACCACTACGACTACTGCGTCAGCGAACAGCGGCGGAAAGTAAAAACCTTATCTTCGCAAAGACCGGAGCCACAAAGCTCCGGTTTTTTTGTTTTGTGTAGATGGATTTGACCGGCGGCCAGACATGACGGAATGCATTTGTGCGAACGGGCCCGGACCTTGAGATTAGAACTATCGCTCACGCTCCGAACAGCAGATCGCCTTCGCTGACGACTTGCAACTCAATCCAGCCTTCCAGCGGCAGGGAATCTACCGGAAGCCGATTCTGCCAAAGGCTGTAACGGAGACGCAGCTTATTGGTGGCGCTCGCATTCACCACGGCCTTGCCTTCCGCACCCCCAGCCGGCAGCGGATTCGGAAGCGCCAGCAGCCAGCTCAGCGGCAATTTGAATTCGAAATTTCGCAGCAGCGCCAGCTTGACGTTCTCGTCGGCTTTGGAAGATGAGGCTAAGATCCGCGCTTCATTGTTCTCAATCTTCCAGTCCTTCAGCCGATGATCGTGCCCCGAGGCGTCAATACGCAAAGTACGGCGCGCACGAGTATCGCCCGTCGCCCAGGATTCGACATTGACCACGATCTGGAAATCCGTCTGCGGAGTTTTCTCTTTAAAATCTAAGCGTCCGAAAAGGTGAGTCGCATCGATGCCTGCGTAAACCGCATCCAGCAGAAACTGCTTGCCATGCATCGAGCCAGCGCGATGGTCGGCCGTGTAAGCCGCCGCTCCCATCCATTCGAAATATCGCACCTTGTCTCCGCTGATGCGCGGATGGATATATGCCGTCTGCGGCACGAACGATGGCCGCACCTCCGCGCCGGTGATGGGCTGCGCCAGATAGTCTGGCGGAACCGCGCCCAGCGCCTGATACACATTCGACAAATGCTTTCGGTACAGTTCGTCGAAATCGCGATCGTTGGCCGAATGATGCTCGGGACCATACCACCAGTTCCAATCACTGCCCTCGGAGATCAGAATTTCATCGAAGGCCAGTTGGCGTTGGCCATCGCTGGCCCTTGCCGCATTCTGGGCGTAAAACTCGCGCGCATGGTGCAAGTAGTCCCAAGCCCGGTTGTCTTCCGGAGCGCCGATCCAGACGTTGAAATTGGCGTTGATCCACGATCCTGGAACCAGCGAGGTCATCTTTCCGAAATCTTTGTGCCGGGCGATTGCTTCTGAGATCGTCACGGACTCAAGGCCAGGCTCGCGCGACAAGGCATCGTAGAAACGGCGCAGAAACTCCCGGCCCGATTTCGGATAGTACTCCCAGGCATTTTCGCCATCGAGAATAATTGAGACCACGGCGTCGCGTCCTTTATCCAGCACCGGCTTGGCCGCTTCCTTGATGCTATTGAGCAGATGCTGTGCCGCGTCTGCCGGAGGCATCCCCGCGTACACGAATCCGATCAGATCGGAAATCGTGTGATCGCGAAACACAATGTGCATTGTGGTCGAGCCCTTTTCGTAGCGATGAATGTTGTAAAGCCGCTCCCCAAGATTTGCCGGCAAGCGGCCGTTGCCATCACGAGCGAAGAAGACACCGGTGCTGCGACCCAGCACGCCTTCGTCGGTGGCCATCCACTGGATGCCGAGGCTGTTGGCAATCGCTAGAACCTCTTCCGAGACACTTCCTTCCGAAGGCCACAGGCCTGTCGGTCGCGCTCCGAAAACTTCCTGGTGCAGATCGAGCGCGCGCGTGAGTTGCTCGCGCGCATCTTCAGGATGCCGGAAACGATGCTGAGGCAGCGGCAATCCCCCCGACGAAACGGCTCCCGCGTGCGTGTCGCACACCAACGGGAGAATGGGGTGATAAAACGGTGTCGCCGAAATCTCAATCGAGCCCTTCTTTGCCGCTTCCGCATGGGCCGGGAGAACTTTGCCAATCAGTTCTCGTTCCCGCGAGATCACCAATTTCTGATCGTCGAGCGAGTAATTCCGTCCTTTGGCGACCAAAGCCGCAATGTCCTTTTCCTCCAGAAAAAATTCATCGAACCAGGCAATCTGCGACAGCACTTGCAGGTCTGTGAAATCCTGCGGCTGAAAATACCGTTCGGCGCGTTCCGGATGATCTCCGTGTTCGCGAAACCGCTCCCACAGCTCGCGGTAACGCGGGTAACGCCCAATCAGGTTCTGCGGATTCGCCTGAAACAGATATTGCAGCGCGAAGCGTCGTTCTTCTTCGGACAGCTCTTTTGCCGGTTTGGAAGCAACTCGGAGAAACGGGTCTTGCGCCGTGCCCGCGGCGTAGTCCTGAATCTGAGCCATCAGCGACGGCACCAGATTGACATTTTGGTGAACCTTGGGAAACTCGTCCAGCAGTTTCACCATGCCGTAATAATCTTTGAGGGCGTGCAGGCGCACCCATGGCAGGCGATATTCGCCCGTGACCAGGTCTTTGTAGAAGGGCTGGTGCTGATGCCACAGCAGGATGACCCGTAGCGTAGCCATGGCCGCAAAATCCAGAATAGCATGCAAGGGATTTCGCAGGTTGGGATTTGGGCGCGTGTCGTTCGTACCTCATGCCCGCCAATCCGCTCGCCAACCGCATTTCGGAGCGAATTAGTTCAGCAACTCCCTGCCCGAACCCTCTCTCATATAATCGCCTCCATGCACTCGCTCGTTCGCAACCTTCAGTTCGGCGCACGCCTGCTCACCAGGAATCCCGGGTTCACCTTGGTTGCGATCCTGACGCTCGCGCTCGGTATCAGCGCCAACACCTCTATTTTCACTGTGACCAGCGCGCTGCTGCTGCGGCCATTTCCTTACCGGGACGCACAGCAGCTCGTGGGGTTGACGGGTCGCGAGAATAGCGAGGATCGTCCGAGCACCCTGATGCGTTACGAATTGGTCCGCGACTTCAGCCAGTCGTTCGAGTCAGTGGCCGTGTGGACGAATGACAATCTGAACCTGACCCGCTCCGCAGAACCGATCCAAGTCCCAATCGCACGCGTCTCTCCAAGCTTTTTCACAATGCTCGGAGTGAAGCCTGAGCTGGGCCGCGTCTTCACCGACGAAGAAGGACGGCCCGAAGGCAAGCCGGTCGTCATGCTCACCAATGCCATGTGGCGCACTCGTTTCCACGCTGACCCTAAGATCATTGGTCAGGTGGTCACGCTCGATGAGACGCCGTATACGATCGTCGGCGTGCTGCCCGCCAACGCACGCTTCCCTTTCGTTGGCCCAGTTGATATCTGGACACCCCGTTACTTCGAGTTCTCGCTGATGCCGACCGCGCGTTTGCGCCTGGGCGTCGGATATTTGTCGATCCTGGCCCGCCTTCGTCCGGGAGTCACTCTTGCGCAAGCCAATGCTGAGTTGGCGCTGCTCAGCCAGCGCTATCGAGAACAGAATCCTTCCGCACCGGACTCCGATCCCAATATGAAGATGGTCGCGGAGCCGCTTCGCGATCTCGTGGTCGGCGACACGCGCAGCAAGGTGCTGATCCTCTCCGCAGCCGTCGCAGTTGTGCTCCTGATCGCTTGCGCCAACGTAGCCAGCCTTTTGCTTTCTCGCGCGCTCGCTCGCAGGCGGGAAATCGCCGTGCGCACCGCGCTCGGCGCCAGCCGCATCACGCTGATTTGTCAGCTCTTGACGGAGAGTTTGTTGCTCGCGCTCATGGCCGGAGTGATCGGCACCGGCCTGAGCTGGATCGCTACTCGCGCCATGGTCACATGGGCCGCAACTCAGCTCCCGCAGGAGATTCCAATCGGTCTCGATTTCCGCGTCCTGTTGTTTACTCTGATCATCTCCGTACTCGCGGGCGTCCTCTTCGGCATGGTGCCTGCCTTGCAATTGGCATGGTCGAATCCGAGCGCTTCTTTGCGCGACGAAGGCCGCGGAATTTCGCTCGGCCCCACGCGCGCGCAGATGAAAAATTTTCTCGTGATCGGTCAAGTTGCGCTGTCTCTGCTGCTTATCGTTGCCTCCGGCCTGCTGCTGCGCAGCTTCGTGCGATTACTCCGCGTCGATCCCGGCTTCGACGCCGAAAACGTCCTCACCATGAACATCTCGCTGCCCACCGTGAAATACGCGAAACCGGACCAGCAGATCGCCTTTTTCGACGAAGTCCTGCGCCGCGTCTCCGCGCTTCCGGGCGTGCGCGATGCCGCGACCTCGGCAACCTTACCGCTGCACTTCATCCGCATCGCTCCGGTGTTGCCCGAAGGCCAGCCCGACGTGCCTTTGTCGCAGCGTCCGTTTGTCGACGTTGAGGCCGTCAGTCCACAGTGGTTCGGAACACTCCGCGTTCCGCTGCGCGCCGGCCGCTTATTCACCGCTGCCGATAATGCTCAGGCGCCCAAAGTCGTGATCGCAAATGAAGCCCTGGCCCGCCAGTTCTGGCCCAATCAGAATCCCATCGGGAAGCACATCATCGTGGGCCGTTTCGCGCCGGCTGAAATCGTAGGGGTCGCGGGCGACATCAAGAACAAAGGCCTGGAGCCGGACCCGCAGCCGCAACTCTATCTCCCGTTTCCGCAGCTGCCCTGGGGTGATATGAATCTGCTAATTCGCACCGCGGTGCCGCCGGCCACCATGATTTCCGCTGTGCGCGCGCAAATCAGCGCCCTCGACGCCGACCAGCCTGTTACCAAAATTCAAACCGTTAACGACCTCATGAACGATTCGCGCTCGGAGCCACGCTTCACCATGCTGCTGCTCAGTGTTTTTTCCGCGACTGCTCTCGCGCTTGCCCTGATCGGCATCTACGGCGTGCTCTCCTATTCAGTGGCGCAGCGTCGGCAGGAATTCGGTATCCGTCTGGCGCTCGGCGCTGAACGGGCCGACATCCTGGCCTTAGTCGTGGGTCAAGGACTCACACTCGCGGCAATAGGAGTTGCCATCGGCTTGATCGCCGCCCTCTTTCTGACCCGACTGATGTCGACCCTGCTCTATAAAGTCGGCGCGCACGACGTATTGACGTTTGTTCTTACGCCATTCCTGTTCCTCGGAATCGCTTTGCTCGCCAGTTACCTGCCGGCGCGGCGCGCCACGAAGGTTGATCCCGTCGAAGCGCTGCGGTGAGGAGAGTCGGCGCCTTCCTGAGATCGGCGACGACGAGGAACACCAGGGCCAAAAGCTCGAAAACTCGCCTTTCCCTTGTGGCCTTCGTGCCTCGGTTGTGAACCCCCTCTACGGTCACCGCCTGAAAACCTTTTGCCTCTTCCGGTACACTAAATCTCTACGGAAGATCATGAGTCCCGAAACTGTCGCCGCCACGCCCCACCTGCTTACCGATCAAGACCTCTATCTCTATAACGAGGGCAGCAATTACCGCATTTACGACAAGATAGGCGCGCATCTGGCTGAGTACAACGGTCAGCCGGGCGCCATCTTCAGTGTTTGGGCCCCGAATGCGCGTACCGTGTCAGTGGTAGGCGGCTTTAATCGATGGGATCCGAAGATCAACTATCTGGAGCCACGCGCCTCTTCGGGCGTATGGGAGGGTTTCGTTCCCGGCGCCAATCGGGGAGCGCTTTACAAATTTCACATCGAGTCGCAGCAGCACGGATACCGCATCGATAAAGCCGATCCGGTTGCCTTCTGGAACGAAAAACCTCCCCGAACGGCTTCGGTTGTCTGGGATCTCAACTACGAATGGAGCGATCACGAGTGGATGCAAAAGCGCGCTGCGCGCAATTCGCTGCGCGCGCCTCAAGCGATCTACGAGGTGCATCTCGGCTCATGGATGCGCGTTCCCGAAGAGCATAATCGCCCCCTCACCTATCGCGAAACCGCGCCTCGTTTGGCCGAATACGTGGGCCAGATGGGTTTTACGCACGTCGAGTTCCTGCCGGTCATGGAACATCCGTTCTACGGTTCCTGGGGATATCAAACCACCGGCTATTTTGCGCCCACTGCCCGCTACGGCACGCCGCAGGATTTTATGTATCTGGTCGACTATCTCCACCAGCACGGGATCGGCGTGATTCTCGACTGGGTGCCATCGCATTTTCCCTCCGACGCCCACGGCCTTGCCTATTTCGACGGCACACATCTATACGAGCATGCGGACTCGCGCCAGGGATTTCATCCCGACTGGAAGACGCACATTTTCAATTACGGCCGCGCCGAAGTGCGCAGCTTTCTCATGTCGAGCGCCATGTTCTGGCTCGACAAGTATCACGTCGATGGGCTGCGCGTCGATGCAGTCGCCTCCATGCTCTATCTCGATTATTCGCGCAAACAAGGGGAGTGGATTCCCAATAAATACGGCGGCCGCGAAAATCTCGATGCCATCGACTTTCTGCGCCGATTTAATCAGGAAGCCTACAAGGAGCATCCTGACATTCAGACCGTGGCCGAAGAATCGACTGCCTGGCCGATGGTTTCAAGGCCGCTCTACGTCGGTGGTCTCGGTTTCGGCGAAAAGTGGGATATGGGTTGGATGCACGACACGCTCAAGTATTTCCAGAACGATCCCATCCATCGCAAATACCACCACAACCTGCTCACCTTTCGCATGCTGTACTCGTGGCACGAAAATTTTGTGCTGCCGCTTTCACACGACGAAGTCGTCCATGGCAAGGGATCGCTGATTGGCAAAATGCCCGGCGATGAGTGGCAGCGCTTTGCCAACCTGCGCTTATTGTTCGCCTATATGTATGCCCAACCGGGCAAGAAACTGCTCTTCATGGGCGGCGAATTCGGCCAGGTGCGCGAGTGGGCGCACGATCAAAGCCTGGAATGGCACGTCCTGCAGTATCCCAATCATCGCGGCATGCAGGCTTGGATGGAGCAGTTGAACCGTTTCTACCGCGCCGAACCTGCCATGCACGTTCTCGATAACGATCCTGCGGGATTCGAATGGGTGGATGTCAACGATAGCGTGGCGAGCACGATCTCACTACTGCGCAAAAGCGAGTCCCCGCAAGAGACGATCCTGGCCGTTTGCAATTTCACACCGGTGCCGCGGTCGGGCTATCGGATCGGGGTTCCTCATGGCGGATACTGGCGTGAATTGCTCAACAGCGACGCCCGCGAATATGGCGGCAGCGGCGTGGGCAATCTGGGTGGAGTCCAGGCTGAGACGCTGCCCGTCCATGGCCGGCCCTATTCGTTGAAATTGACTTTGCCGCCTCTGGGAGCGCTGTTTTTCAAAGCCAGCTAGAACCATTTTCTGTTCGCCTATACGGCACAGCCCCGCTGTCCGCGCGAAGCACTGCTTCATCCCTCGATTACCTACTGGCCCCCGAGCCCTGAGCCTTGACTCCCAGCTGAATTTCCATACCTTCTGCAGCAGCCCGCACCTTGGGATAATAATTGCGAGCGTTCTCGACCACTTTATCGACAATCTCGTCGGTATGCTCGGGATCGTGATGATACAGAATCAGTTCTTTCGCCCCGCTTTCCATGACAACGTTGACGGCCTCGCGCCAGTGACTGTGTCCCCAGCCGCGGCGACGGGCAGCATACTCTTCTGGCAGGTATTGCGCGTCGTAGATCAGGAGGTCGGCTCCCTCGGCCAGCTTGCGCACAGCTTTGTCGAAATCGACATCGCCGGGTTCGTTGTCGGTCGCGTACACGAGCACTCCTTCTTTCGTTTCCAGGCGAAATCCCATGCATCCTTGCGGATGGTTCAGATACGCCGTTTTTATCTTGATTCCGTCCTCCATGTCGATCGAACCCTTGTCGATATCGTAAAAACGGCGCCTTGCCTTCATTTGATCGAGGTTCACTGGGAAGTACGGTGAGGCCATCTGTTCCGCCATGACCTGCTCGAGGCTGCGGGTACGGGCCGAGGAGTGAAAGTAAAATCGGCTGTTCGGGCTGTCATAAAGCGGACGGAAGAAGGGCATGCCCTGAATGTGGTCCCAGTGAAAATGAGAAACGAAGACGTGGGCTGAGAACGGCCGATCGCCAAATTCCCGTTCCAGCGCGTGGCCGAGAACACGAAATCCAGTGCCACAATCGAAGATGTAGATGCGCTCGCCCATGCGAACTTCCACGCACGAGGTATTGCCCCCGTAGCGCATGTTTTCGGGTTGTGGCGCGGGCGTAGAACCACGTACACCCCAGAACTTAACTCGCATAGATTCCGGCGCTTCCGATTTGTGCAAGGCTTGCGTTTACTGCTGCTTCTGCCCTCCGAGAGCGGCAAACTGCGCAAAATGTCCAGAGTGACCTTCATTCTTACGCGCCTGCGGTGTGACCACAAGGTGACCAAAGTTCTGTGTGGGTGAGCCGCAATTCCCCCGCCAGCGTCCCATCGGCGCTGGGTTCCCACAGTCCAGATTTCTCCCAACCTCCTCGCAAGTCTCTATAATGAAAACCCCGCACCCAGCGGTTCCTCGACTATGCTTCAGCCCGACTTCAAACAGTTTTCTCATCTCGCCCGCGAGGCCACCCTCATTCCGGTGGTGAAGTCAGTAAGCGCGGACTTGCTGACTCCGGTTTCCGCATTTCTTGCTATCGCCCAGAAAGAAAAGTACGCCTTCTTGCTCGAATCCGTTGAGCGCGGCGAGCAGATCGGACGCTACACCTTTCTTGGCGCCCAGCCCTACATGCGCGTGAAGGCGCGCGAGGGGAGGGTCGAGATTCGGCGTGGCAGCCGGCGTGAAGTTCTGCGGGAAAACGTCTTCGAACTCGTGAAGCGTCTTTTGCGCGAGCATCATCCCGCCACCGTGCCCGGACTGCCTCCCTTTACCGCCGGAGCCGTCGGCTATTTCGCCTATGACGTCGTGCGGCAACTGGAAAACATTGGCGATCGGGCCAAAGACGATTTGTCCTTGCCCGATGCCGAACTGATGTTCTTCGATCGCCTCCTGGCTTTCGATCACCTGCGGCACCAGATTCACATCGTGGCCACGGCCGATGTATCGCGCGAGAACCCCCGCCGCGCTTATGATCGCGCGCTTCGCGACATCGGGTCGCTGGAGCGCAAACTGGCCACCGGGCTCAGTTCGGTCCTATGGCGGAAGTCTGCCGCGCGCCCCGTGCCCAAACTCCAACTCCACGCCGGCACGAGGCGTAAAGATTTCCTGCGCGGGGTGGAGCGCTGCAAAGAATACATCGCTGCCGGCGACATCTTTCAGGTCGTACTCTCCCAACGTCTCGATTTCACTCCTGACGTCGCGCCCTTCGATCTCTACCGCTCCCTGCGCCAGGTGAATCCCTCGCCCTATCTCTATTTTCTGCAAATGGATTCGACCCACATTCTTGGCTCCTCTCCCGAGATGCTGGTGCGCGTGACCGGCCGCAAGCTGGAATATCGTCCCATCGCGGGCACGCATCCGCGCGGGCAGGACGAAGCGGAGGATGCGCGCCTCGAGCAACTCATGCGCAACGACGAAAAAGAGCGCGCCGAGCACGTCATGCTCGTCGATCTGGGCCGCAACGATCTGGGTCGCGTCAGCGATTATGGCTCGGTAAAGGTCAAAGACCTGATGTACGTCGAGCACTACTCCCACGTCATGCATCTGGTCTCAGCGCTGGAAGGCAGGCTGCGCAAAGATCTTGACGCGCTCGATGCTTTCGCCGCCTGCTTTCCCGCCGGGACGCTCAGCGGCGCCCCCAAGGTGCGAGCCATGCAGATCATCGAAGAACTGGAGCCCACCCGGCGCGGAGTCTACGGTGGATCGATCCTGTACGCCGATTTCGCGGGAAATCTGGATTCGTGTATCGGCATTCGCACCTTGCTCATGCAGGGAGAAAAAGCCTATTTGCAGGCGGGAGCTGGAATCGTGGCCGACTCCGATCCCGCCACTGAATTTCAGGAATCGATGAACAAAGCCCAGGCGCTGCTCAAGGCGGTGGAAATGGCGAGAGTAAGCGCTCGGGGTTAGAGAGCAGCGATCACACGGTCAGCCTTCAGCGACTGCAACTATGGACGATGCCTCAGTGATCAGAGCATAAACGGAATCACAAGAGGGTATCGGCAGCCTCCAAATGGATTGGCTTTTTCGACCCTAGTCCCTGACACCTACCCCCTGCCTCAG
>JASHPL010000358.1 GCA_030038125.1 Candidatus Sulfotelmatobacter sp. | reverse complement strand
GAACTGGTTGTAGAACGGATGCGCCAATTCAGCAAGCTCGGTCTGCGGGGCAAGATGGTGCGTAATTCCGCCCAAATTCTTGATCGTGCGGTGATAAAAGAAATTCCACATGCGTTCCCCCGCGCCAATTCCCCATAGCTTCTTGTGCAGGCCGATGTAGTTGGCGAAGTGCTTCTTGAACTCATACCACTCCGGGTTGCGATGCGGACGATTCACCGGCCACTTCGCAATCGCGTGTGCTTTCGCCTGATACATCAGGTACGCGACCCAGGTCGCAATCGGCTCGACCAGCACCTGCGCGCCCTCACGTTCCAGGAACTCGAACATGTGGAAGTTGCCGTCGCCTTCGGTGATCTGTGCCCAGAATTCGCCGGTGATCTTCACCAGGGGCTTCACGCGGGTGCGGTCGACTTCGATTGAGTCGATCTTTTCGCGGGCGGCCTTCAGCGCATTCAGATAATCCTTACCCCACATGTGCTCATGCCATTTGCCGAACACATTGAATGTGTTGCGCAGAACCTTGTTGCTCTTTACCTTTGGCTTTAGCCAGTTGGGCGCGCTCTCCTCGATCTCGAAGGCTTTGCGGTTGCGCAAGTCTTCGCACAAGCCGTCTACCATCTCGCGGAACACGCGATCGGTTTCGCCCGCGTTCACCTCATACGGCCGAATCTGATAGATCAAATCGTTGATGACGTCGCCCAGGTGCATGGCGTTCAGCATGCCGAACCCAAAGTCGATGGTGAACTTCAAGCCCGGCTCGCCGGAAGCGGCTTTGATGCCGTCACTGTCTTTGAACAGCAGAACGCGGAATCCATCGAATCCGGCATTTTTCAGCGCATAGCGATACTCGGCCTCATACATGCCGAAGCGGCACGGGCCGCACGATCCCGCGGTGAAGAAGACATAGTTGTCCAAAATTTCCTGTCGCGAGACCCCCTCTTTCTCCAGAAACTGCAGATACTGCACCAGATTGCCGACGGTAAAGTACGTCGGATTGCACTGGCCATTGTTGCCATATTCTTTGCCGGTCTGGAAGGCGGGAACATCCGGCACGGGCAGCTTCTCGCAGCGATAGCCGCAGCCTTGAAAAACGGCACGAATCAGGTCTTCGTGCTTCCAGGTAAATCCGCCGAAGAGAATCGTGGTGTGTTTGCGCTGCTCCGCGGTAAATGCGCGTTCCACAGGACGATGGAAATGCTTGGGCTGATCCAGTCCCGCAATCTTGCGCAGGCGGGCACGCTCGGCCTCGAGTCGAGCCTTGATTTCAGCATCATTTTCAATTTGAACGAAATTCGTCGCCATGTCTTCCTCCGGCAGTGATTGAGTGAATTTGACGGTTGCAGGCGGGACGCAACCGTAGAAACGCAAGCGCGGTCGCGTGCTGCACAAACCTGGGAAAAGCGGGACAACAAGTCCCTCGGGTTACATCACACCTACCAGCAAAGCCCATCCGAACTCCAGAAACCAGGCTAGGAGGTTCGAGGTTTACGCTCGCGGAGCTGAAAGCCAGTTATCCCCGGGAGCGAGCATAAACGCCAGCGTTGTCTTTCAGATGCATGACCCCAACTGCGGTTGCTTAAATTCTCAACAACCGTTGCGATACTCTTCGTTCTGCTATTAACTTTTCGATTCCCCACAGTTGCACACGATTGTAACGCCAGAAAACTTTAAGCTGCAAGTTTGAGGCAGCGAGTTGCAAAAGTCTGCACCTGATCGGAAGCGAGACAAGGCTTGGGAGCCACCCTGCCCCCGCTGATACCAATACCCCCGAATCGAGAGTGCGAGTATGATGGCGTGCCTATGTGCGCGAAAGCCGTTATCTCTGTGGTTCGTCGTGGCCCAAAACTAAGGGGGGCAGCATGAAATTGCGCCTGGAGGCCCGTCCGGTTGGAGAAGTTTTCGTGATTCGATGTCATGGACGCATTATCGCCGGGAACGAGGTCTTTACCTTGCATGCGCAAGTGGGAAACGCGATCGAGAAGTACGGCGACGTGGTTCTGCAACTCGATGACCTCGAATTCATCGACAGCAGCGGCCTGGGCGCCCTGATGCGTTTGGTGCAAGCCGCCCGCGCCAAAAGCGGCGACGTCAAGCTCAGCGGAGTAACGGAGAAGACACGCAAGGTGCTCGAACTCACGCACCTGCTCGCGCAGTTTGAAGTCTACGATTGTCTTGAGGAGGCCATCACTGCCGCTTATTTGGGATCGCGCTACTCGCGCGGCAAAATGGGCGACGCCCGGCCACGCATCCTCTGCGTCTATGCTTCCAGCGACGTGTGCGCCTTCCTGCGCGAAATTCTGTGCAACGCAGGATTTAACGCTCTGACCACAACCGCCATCGAGGACGCGCAAATTCTCTTGAGTGCCACGCGAGCCAAACTTGTCGTACTCTCAGAACGAATTCAGTATGTTCGCGGCCGCCCCGTCCGCGAGGCTCTTCAGGATCTGGTTCCAGACGTGCGCTTTGTCGTTTTGGACGAAAATTTCGGCAGCGACGATCCCGCCGACGCGGCAGATCGACTTTTGAACGAGGTAAACAGGCTGGCCGCGCCGGCGTAAGCTATCTGCTGCTAGGGAAATGCCCATAAATCAGACGCTTGTTTAATCGGCTTGATCGGTTGCAGGAATGCCTCGCCCCGAGCGTACGGGAGCGAACGCGGCGTGATCTCAATCCCGGCTGAAACCTTGCATCAGGTCCAACTCGCCTCGTTCTATTGCGGAGTTAAACCGATTGGTAATTATCCCTTGACATCACGTTGGGTTTGTGCGATATTGGGATCGCCATGAATTACCGACAGACCATTCCCGCTCATCTTCGCTACACGATTCAGGACTTTAATCGGCAGTTTCCGACCGATGATGCCTGCTTGGAGCACCTCAAAGAACAGCGCTTTCCCGGCGGTATGGCGTTCTGTGAAAAGTGTCGGCAGGAGACGAAACATCATCGTGTTCACGGTCGGCCTGTTTATGGTTGCGATGTGTGCCTCACGCAAATCTCCCCGATGGCTGGCACGATTTTTGAGCATTCCAGTACTTCGCTCCGGTTGTGGTACTACGCCATGTATTTGATGGCTTCGACTCGTTGCGGCATTTCCGCAAAGCAGATTCAACGCGAAACCGGGGTGACCTACAAAACCGCTTGGCGGATGTTTCGCCAGATTCGCTCGTTGCTGTCCGAGTCAGACATGCAACTGGAGGGATCGGCGGTGGAGATGGATGAAATGTACTACGGCGGAAAAGCCAAAGGACGGCGCGGCAGGCCGATGCGTGGCGACAAGCAGAAAATGCCAGTAGTCGGCATCGTGGAGCGCAGCACGAAAGAGCGCGTCGGTCGAGTCAAAGCTCTGGCTACGCCGGATGTCTCGCATGATCGCATCGTCGGCATAGCCCACGAATACATCATGCCTAAAAGCATCGTGTTCACAGATGAATATCCGGCTTATGATCGCCTGACTCCGCGCTTCAAAAAACACAAGCGGATCAATCACAGCGCCAAGGTCTATGTGATGGGCGACGTTCACACGAACACCATCGAGGGATTCTGGAGTCTAGTGAAACGCGGAATTGGCGGCGTCTACCATCAGGTCAGCCAGAAATATTTGCAGAGCTACTTGAATGAATATTCCTTCAGGTACAACCGGAGGGATCAGGGAAATTTAATCTTCACTTCGATTTTGCGGCGCGTTGCTGAATTGGCTGCGCTGCCCGTTGAAGCACCCGCTCAAATGACGCCCGCGCCAACGGACGCATTTTAGCTTGTGTTTCGGGTGAAGGATTCAAATCTTGATGACTCGCAACGGGTCGTTCGCTTCCACTTTTCCCAGTTGAGCGTATGCCCGCCATATCTTCCATCAGTCTAGCACGGTGGGAGAATGACGGGGGAGTGTGTCAGGCGAACTCTTCAGCGAAAGACTCAATAGAATCTACCGTGAATGTCAGCAGATTGTGGAGCGTTGGGATGAGAGGCAAATCTTCCCGCCCGCTAAACTCGCCGAGCGTTATCTGAGCGGACATCTTCACCTTCATCTTCACATCAGGCGGACCGACAAGGTGGATGCTTCTAGGCATCTTTTCCCAAGGCATACAGACTCCGAAGCCATGAGCCGTAGCATTGGCCTGAATGTCGAGCTTCATGATGAATACCGCCAAGACGAGTTCCCGATGCTTGTCGATTCGGTCCATATCATGAATAAGCCAGAGGGAATCGCGACTCGGATTAGTTCGATGGTACGGCTGCAAGCTATCGATGCGTGCCAGTGCGGTCGAACTGGCAATCCCCTGTATCTTTCGGCAGTAACGGGAAATTTTGTTTTTTGTAACACCACACAACTCCGGCCGCTCCTTGAATACCGGGAATTCGACTTGGTTCGGGGAATTTGCTTGGAAATCAGCAGAGGACAACTGCCATGCCACGTGATCGAAAGCAGACCGAAGATGATGAATGATTTCACCGGTGAGCACCCTCATTCTAGGGGGCACGACTTGGCCACGTATGAAGTTTTTCAGTTCCTCAAATGCTTCTCGGTCTGGATCGGTAACGATTGGCCGCCTTTGTTCCACGTCAACATCCATCGTAATGACGGGAGCCGGAACCAAAAATCGGTCGATCTCGGCATTGAGGTTTCGGATGCTCTCATCGGCCCTGTCTAGTCGTTCGCGGGCACCATTGAGGGGGTGCATGCCCCAATTCTACTACGTGATGTCAAGGGATAATTACCAACCGATTTAACTTATGTATTTAAGTTGTTTGTTTTGTTGTATATACAGTACTTTATTTAGACAGGACTTAAGGCTTGGAGAGCCCTTTAGAATCCGTCGCTTAAGAACCCACTGCATCGAATTCGATGCAGTGAGTAAACGATTGTGGTCTTGACTTTTGCCTGCTCAGGAAAGCGCCAAAAAAAATCTGTGCCCGGTGGTACTCGCTGAAGAGACCAGCAGGACACGCTTGGGCCACCCCCTCGCCACGGAATTCACTTCAGAAGCTTTTCCAGCCACGGAACCGGCAACGCCCCCTCATCCAGGGCGCGATCGTGAAACTCGGCAAGAGTGAAATCTTTGCTGTGACTGGCTTCGTAAGCGTGCCGTAGACGCCACCATTCTGTTGTGCCGACGAAATAAGTTGGCAGTTGCGTAGAACTGAGTTTCGCGCGCTGCAGCTTCCCTTCCGCTTCGGCGCGGGTCTGAAACGCATCGTTCATCATGAATGACATCGCTTCGTCGTCCGTCATATTCATGGTTTGCATGCGAACATCGAGCACGGTGTTCCCCAGAGATCGCAGCCAGACTTTCAGGTAACTGATGCGATAACGAGGATCATTGTCCGCGAAGCCCTGCTGCATCATGACCTGCGCGATGTACTCCGCCCAGCCTTCGACATACGCCCCGTTGCCATAAAGGCTGCGCACGAGACGGCGCGTAACGGGCTGGATTTCATTGGCGTGCTCGGCTTGGACATAATGCCCAGGCAGCGCCTCATGGATGGTCAGCCACTTCAGGACCCAATTGTTGTATTCCCGCAACTTCGACTCGGCCCGCTCAGCCGGCATCTTCGGATCGATGGGCGTGACCCAATACTGCGCTTCGGCATTCGGATCGAGCGGTGGCGCCGAATGGAAACCGGCAACGGAATAAATGCCGCGCATGAACACCGGCGTGGGAATGACTTTCAAGTTGTCCCGTGATTTCAAGGAAACGATCTTCTTGTCGACGATGAATTGTCGAATGCCCCCGAGGTCGTCCTTAATCGTTTGCATCAAATCATCGCGTTTCGGGCGATCTTCGGAAATCTTCTGGAGCACTTCACTGATGATTCTGTTTTCGCGTTCCTTGGTGCTGAGATTGGCATGGTCGCCATGATCGGAAAAATATTGCTGGTGCAGAGGCAGAGCAATTTCGAGCATTTCGGCGCGAGTTTTCTTGAGTTCACGTTCGGCATCGGCGAGAACCTCATCGGGAGTAACTGAGGTTTCCATAACCACGCGAAATTTCTCAGCATAAAGATCACGTCCCAGCCGCCAGGTACGATTGGTGGTGCGCTGCGAGAGATCCTTCTGCAGCCAGCCGGAAAAATTCTTCAGCGCCTGGACCGCGGGCGGAGCCACTTGCTCAAAACGAGTTTTCAAGTTGGAGCCAGCCGGAATGGCCGCAGCAATCGTGTTTTGAATCAGGTCGATATTGCCTTCGTTCTCCTCAACGGCCACTTTGATGAAAATCGGATCGGCATCCTGCAATTCACTCTTTGCCTGCTCGAGAAAGCGCGGGGTCGCCGCAATTCTGGAGAGGATGTGCCCGAGTCGCACTTCCTGCGGCGCATACTCGTCGGTGAGCGGCTGAAACAGCGCGCCACCCAGTAGTTCCACATATACCGTGGGGTTGTGCTTATAGTTCTGGATATGGTCGAATTCGAGCAGATTGAGCGCGATCTGGTCATCGATGAGCTGCCAGTCGGAGGCGTCTTCCGCTCCCAGGGACGTAAGTGGCGTTTCGGCATGAAAGCGATCGCGCCACTGCGAGTAGAGGCGGTGCTGCTCCGCCATTCCGGCGGGACTTACGTCGTCGAGCAAAGCATCAAGCTCGATGGTTTTGCCCGTCTTGGGATCGACGTGGAGATGATAGCCAGCTTGCGAAGCGTTCGAGGGCGAGAGCGCCAGCGTTTCGTGGATGAATTGCTCGCACAGTTTGGCGAATTTTGCGTCGCTTTGATCTGGCAAGCCGGAGGTTTGAGCCAGAAGGGCGGTCGATATCAAAAGCGGCGTGACAACCCAGAGAGCTTGCATGGCGCTCGATTTTAGCAGGGAACATTTGGTTTCTCATCAGGGCGTCCGCCATGGGCGTGAGCGTTAAGAGCCGCGGAATGAAAATACCGCCGCTGCCGGGCAAGCGGACAGCCGAGGCTGCTATGCCCTACATTGATCGTAGAGTTACAGTTTGAAAATGCGCTCCATGAGCAGCCACTTTTCCCCGGGCTTCGCTTGGGGAAGCGGCTTTTGAAATTTCCACATAAGCGCTTCCCAGTCGCGGACCTTTTCATTCTGCAGATCGGCTGCGGCCTTGGCCTCAAACGAGAAGCTGTCGTCCACCTCGAGAATCATGAACAGACGTGTTCCGAGGAGGTAGATCTCCGCATCCTGAATACCGGATTTGCGCAAGCTGGCAGCGATCTCCGGCCAAATGTGTTCGTGATAGCGCTTGTATTCGGCGATCAAAGAAGGATCATCTTTCAGATCCAGCGTGAGACAGTAGCGGCGACTCATTCGGCCTCGCTGAAGGACTAGCTGGGATTCATCAGAATTTGTTTTAAGTCAAGGCCCGATCCAGATGCACGTAACCGCCATCGACAAAGAGATGTTGACCTGTAACGTGACTGGCTCGCGGAGAGATCAGGAACGCAACCATAGCGGCGATCTCCTCGGGCGTCGTCATTCGTTTTCCCAAAGGTATCTTGCCGGTTAGAAGCTTGAGCTTTTCTTCGGGATTGGGGAAAGTGCTGAGCCATTGCTGATAGAGAGGCGTCATCACTTCCGCCGGGACGACCGCATTCACGCGGATGCCATCACTCAACAGTTCTGCGGCCCATTCGCGGGTCAAAGCCAGAATCGCCCCCTTGGAGGACGCATATCCGGAAGTTCCGCCTTGGCCGGTCAGCGCTGTCTTCGAGCTGATATTGACGATGCATCCTTGCGATCGCTTCAGATGTGGCAGAGCGTAATGCGCCATATTGAAATAATGAATCAAATTTCTCTCGAGAGACTCGAGGTATCGGTTCGGGCTGCCGTTTTCAAGACCAACGCGGTCGTTGACCCCGGCATTGTTTACAAGAGCGTCCAGCCTGCCGAATTCGTGAATCGTCTGTTCAATTGCATTCGAGCAATTTGCCGCATCGCACAGGTCAGCACAGATCAGCAAGTTTCGAATCCCAGTGGCACGCAGATTTTCCTGCAGACTACCTGCGGCGTCCGCGTCGCGGTCCACGATGACCGGATAGGCTCCCTCTTCTCCGACCGTTCTGACGATTGCGGCGCCGATGCCTTTCGCACCGCCGGTGACGAAAACCACTTTGTCTTTAAGAAACAGATCCATATGAATAAGCAGGAGGTTGGTCGATGTTCAATCCGTAGAATTGAATGGCATTCAGGCCGAAGATCTTCTGCTGCAATTCGCTGGGAAGTCGAGCGGCGTATTGCGCCACCAATTCTCGCACCTGACGATAGGTTGCAACCAGCAGACACACCGGCCAGTCCGATCCGAACATGAGCCGGTCGGCGCCGAAAGCGTCAAACGCGACATCGAGATAGGGATCGAACTGACTGCCGTTCCAATTCTTCCAATCTGCTTCCGTCACGAGACCGGAAAGCTTGCAGTAGACATTCGGATTGCTTGCCAGAGCATGGACATTCCTTGCCCATGCCTCAATTTCTCCGGTTCGAACTGAGGGCTTTGCCAGATGATCGAGAACGAACCTCTGATCGGGAAATTTGGCGACGAGTTCGATTGTGGCCGGCAGCTGCCTGGGATAAATCAGAATGTCGAAGGTAAAATTGAAATTCTTCAGCGTCGCGATCCCTCGACAGAAATCTTCGCGCAGCATAAAGCGGTCATCCGGTTCCGATTGCACAATGTGACGCAAGCCACGGAGCTTTTTGAACTGCGCGAAGTAAGCCAGCCGCTCCGCCAGCCGGGGAGACGACAGATCCAGCCATCCAACCACCCCCAGAATCACGGAATCATGTTGCGCCGCGAGGTCGAGCAGAAACTGGGTTTCCTGTTCTGACTGATCGGCCTGCACCGCGATGCAGCCATCCATCCCATTCGTCCGCAACTCTGCGAATAGCTCTTCCGGCAAGAAATCACGTTTCAAAATCGACATCTCTTCGGTGATCCAGCCATCTCTTTGCGCGTTGTATTTCCAGAAATGCTGGTGTGCATCGATGTTCATAATCTGCGGATCAGCAACGTGTGCGGGACGACATCAGCCATGTAGATGCAAAAAGCCGCCATCAATCGGATAATCCACGCCGGTAATGAAGGCGGCCTCGTCGGAGCACAAGAAGAGAGCAAGAGAAGCCACTTCTTCCGGCTCGCCCATGCGGCCAATGGGTTGGGTCGCAGACAGTTTTTGAAACATCTCAGACTCTCGTCCGGGATAGTTCTTGCGCAGATAGCCGTCGACAAAAGGGGTATGAACACGCGCCGGCGAAATGCAGTTGCAGCGAATCTTGTGCGTCAGATAATCCCGTGCCACGGAATAGGTCATGGCGACGACCGCACCCTTGCTCATGGAATAGGCAAAGCGATCAGCCAATCCGGCCCAGGCGGCGATCGAGGCCAGGTTCAAAATCGCGCCGCCTCCGCTCATTTTCATGGGATCGACAATCGCCAGCATGCAGTTGTAATAACCCTTCACATTGACTGCGAAAACCTTGTCAAAGTCGTCTTCGCTGGTAGTCTCCAACTTTCCGACGTGTGAAATGCCGGCGTTATTGACCAGGATGTGAACGCGTCCAGCGCCAACGACCTGTTGGAAAACATCCTTCACCTGCGATTGTTGGGAGACGTCACACTGAAAGGTATTGGCGGTCCCGCCGGCTCGTGAAATTTCGGAAGCTACACTTTGCGCCGCGGCTAAATCGAGATCGACAATGCGGACGTCTGCGCCTTCGCGAGCGAATTTGATTGCGATCGCTCGCCCGATTCCGCTGCCTGCCCCCGTGATGATGGCGGTTTTACCGCGCAAGCGTGAACCGTGACTTTGCCGGGGCGAGTTCAGAGCGACACACCCCGCTTCCAGGGAATGAAATCGTCTTGATTCAGCATCTCGGCTTTAGTGCGGTCTTCGCCGCCCGCAACCTCGATCACGTGTTCCAATATCGCTTCGCCCATCTGCTCGATGGTCTTGTCTCCTGAAACCACAGGGCCGGCATCGATATCGATAATGTCTGCCATCCTGCGAGCCAGATCGGAATTCGTGGAAATCTTGATTACCGGGGCGATGGGATTTCCGGTTGGCGTCCCCAGGCCGCTTGTAAACAACACTACGTTTGCCCCGGCACCAACTTGGGCGGTAACAGACTCCACATCATTGCCGGGCGTGCATTGCAGGTTTAATCCGGGCCGCACACAGTACTCGGGATAATCCAAGACCGCGGTTACAGGAGATGTGCCGCCTTTTCTCGCCGCGCCTGCGGACTTCATGGCATCAGTGATGAGGCCGTCGCGAATATTGCCCGGCGACGGATTCATGTCGAAGCCGGACCTCACGGCTTTCGCGCGAGCGGCGTATTCGCGCATCAGTTGCATGAAACGACCGCCTACTTCCGGACTGACGCTGCGATTGATCAGCTCCTGCTCGACTCCGCAGAGTTCAGGAAACTCGGAGAGAATCGTCCTTCCCTTCAGCGCCGCGACAATATCGGAAACGTGGCCAATTGCCGGATTGGCCGAGATGCCCGAGAATCCATCAGAGCCGCCGCACTGCAGCGCCACGCACAAAGCGGAAAGCGGAGCCGGGGTGCGGGCGCATTTGTCGGCCTCCACCAGGCCCAAAAATGTGGCCTCAATTGCGTCCGTGAGCATTTCGAACTCAGATCCGCTCCGCTGCTGCTCGAAAACCACGAGCGGCTTCGTGAAGTCAGCATCGCGCTTCAGGATCTCCTCGCGCAGAATCGCCGTCTGCGAGTGCTGGCAGCCGAGGCTCAGGACCGTGGCGCCAGCGACGTTTGGGTGATGAATGTATCCCGCCAGCAAACCACACAAGTTGTTGGTATCCTCGCGTGTGCCTCCGCAGCCGCCCTGGTGAATCAGGAACTTGACTCCGTCGATATTCTCGAAAACCTTCGAGTGGGTGGATTTTGCAGCGTTCGGTGCGGATGCGTGCCGCTCGAGGGCGCGTAAGTTGCCCGAGCGATAGCGCTGCACGAGATCGGCTACCTGCTGGCGATAAATCTTAGGACGCGCAAAACCCAACTCCTCCTCAAAGGCCTGCTTCATCACTTCGATATTTCTGTTTTCACAGAAGACCAGGGGCACCACCAGCCAGTAATTTCTGGTTCCAACTTGCCCATCCGGTCTTTGATATCCCAGAAAAGTTTTTGTGGCCCAGCGACTGGTGTCGGGCTTTCGCCACTGATAGGCCAGCGAACTTTCATGGAATTCCGCAGAATCGTGGCGCGTGTTTCGCGTAGTGACGATCTCTCCGGCCCGAATCGGCTGTGCGGCCTTGCCGACCAGCACCCCGTACATGACGACTTTGCCGCCGACAGGAACATTCTCGGTTACAAATTT
Organism: Candidatus Sulfotelmatobacter sp.; assembly: GCA_030038125.1. GTDB lineage: Bacteria > Acidobacteriota > Terriglobia > Terriglobales > Acidobacteriaceae > Sulfotelmatobacter. The sequence continues at coordinate 6,999 of JASHPL010000358.1, read as the reverse complement.
CTGCTTCGCAGGAACATCAGAGACCAGCACGTGTTCGCGTCCAGAGAAAGGCAGACGCTCCCCGACGCGCAGATCGCGAAGCGCAATTAAGACGTTATCGGAAGGATCAAGCTGCAGCACTGTGTTCTGCATGAAGATTCGTCGGAGTACTCATGAAAGCTCCCTAAAATTGTATCTCCCGAGCAGGATTTTAGGGTACGCGGCTTGCTATTGGTCTAAGTCCCTTTCGTCTTTTGCGGCATGTTCGGGGGTGCTGTTTCCGGAAGCGCTCAATAGAAAGCTGATCAGATCATTGAGTTCAGTCGGGGTGAGGGTGGCAGCGAAATCGGGCATCAGTGGCTTGGTTTCGTATTCCAAGCTCTTCAAATCGGTCTTGGCGACAAATAAAAATGTCCCATCGAGAGTCTGCAACTGGAGAGAAAAATTGTCCTCGTTGCGCACCCGGCCGACATATTGCTTGCCATCTCGAAGCACTGCAGTCGCCAATCGGACTTTGTTCTTGTCGCCGGCATTTGCATCCATGATCGCATCGCGAAGCTGTTCCGCGGAATGCGTGCGGGCAAAATCGGTGAGATCGGAAGCAATGAAACCACCTTCTCCCCCAAGCATATGGCATTGGGAGCATCCGGCTTTGCCGAAGAAGATCACTCTGCCCTGTTTTGGATCTCCCGGGAGTTTGACGTTTTGCTGACCTCCTTCAAGACTGCGCAGATAACGGATGAGGTCGCGTATTTGCGAGGTTTGCAGGGAGCGGAAGGCAGGCATGCCAGTTCCGGGGATACCGTTTTCGATGATATGCGAAAGCTGGGGATCGGAAAGGCGCTGCACGTCCGGGCTATCGGCGATGTTGGGGGCCCGTTCGCTTCCCTTGGCGTCAATGCCATGACAGGCGGCGCAATTGGAGGCAAGAATTTGCCGTCCGTTGTCCAACGCGGAGGCAGAGTTTTTTCTAGAAGGGGCTTGAGGACGTGCAGGTGAGGGGCTCACTACGCTGGCACCAATCATGAGCGCAGTCCAGCAGAGAAGTCTGTAATTTGAAAGCATTGGGGAAGAGAGCGGAACGACACGAGGATGATATCGCATCCGCGGCCGCCACGGTTGAGTCGGCCGGTATTTCAGAAAATCCAGTCCAGAGAAAACTGGTATATTAAAACCTTTTACTAGCTCCGAAACAAGAGCCTTCACCAGCGTTCGAAAGATATGTAAGCCTGTTCAACCACTAATGCCAAATCAGGTCGAAGTGTTAGCCAGAATCTTTCCAGGCTCAGTTGCTGCGGGCAGGCGGATATCGAGCACTGCAGAACATTTTGAAAGTTGAGGTTGTCATTCCGAGCAGGGCGAGGAACCTGCTTTTCGCTGAGTCTCAGAAACAGCAGGTTCGCATGCGAACAAGCCGGAGCTCGGGATGACAATTCGCCAGACGCGGTGGCCGCGCTGGCGAAGGAGGCTGTAGTTATTTTCGCTTCACGGCGATGGCTGAGATCTCAACCCGCGCATTGTTCACCAGCGCTGCCACCTGCACGGTGGCGCGGGCTGGCTTGGGGTCGGGCATTATGCTTTTGTACGCCTTGTTCATGTCAGGGAACTCATGAATATCCGCGAGATAGACCGTCACGTTGACCACATCTTTCAGGTCGAACCCGGCAGCTTTCAGCACCTTCTGGATATTTTCCAGGGTAGCGGTAGTTTCGGCCTCAACTCCTCCTTCGACAAGTTTGCCGGAAGAGTCGGTACCTTGCTGGCCGGCGACATAAAGCGTCTTTCCGGCGAGAATGCCGTCGCTGAAGGGAAGTCCGCTCGTCGTAGAAAGATTCACCGCCTTGTGTTCCTGCGCAACGCTCTGAGCCGGGACGAAGCTCACGCACAGCGCGACAGCAGCTGCGAACAAAACGAGTCCTGCAGTTCTCATCTGGTGTGCCATTTTCATTTGCATATCCTTCCTCAAGATTGGTCTTTCCGGGCTGTGGTAAACATGGAAGAGTCTGCGAACTTGTATACATCGGGGAGCACGTTATGAACAAGTTGTGTCGTAACGCAAAATTCCAAATGCTGGGGATTGCAACGTCGCTCGGTATCCTCGCAATCTGCCTGCAGGGCACTCGCATGCTCCGCGCCGAGCCTGCCCAGGTGGGGAATCCATCCTCGGATGCCGGGCTGATTGCCGACTATCGCCGCGTGGAAGTTGCTTCGGTTTCCGATGCGCTGGAGCAATTGAGCGGTAAGCGCATGTACATGAGCCATCGCATGCAACCGCTTTTCACCACCAAATTCGCGGGCTTCGCGCGAACGGTTTTGCTCAAGAAAGACGAGGGCAATACCGATCCGAACGCGCTGAATGGAATGCTGGCCGCCATCGATGATGGTTCCACAGATTCGGTCTACGTGATGGAACTCGAGGACGGCGAAAACATTGCGGGCATGGGTGGATTGATGGGCACGGCAATGGCAGCACGCGGCTATGCCGGAGCCGTGATCGACGGTGGCGTGCGGGATGTCGCGTATCTGCGCAAAATTGGCTTTCCAGTTTACGCGACGGGCATTGTGCCCTCGACCTCGGTGCATCACTACCGCTTTGCAGGATCTCAGATTGCGATCACTTGCGACGGAGTAACTGTCCATGCGGGCGACATCGTTGCAGCCGACAGCGATGGGGTGGTGGTTGTACCGCGAGCCGAGGCCCAGCCGGTACTCGCTCTGGCACAACAAATGGATTTCAAAGAGCATTCGATGTATCCCGTGATCGAGCAAACGAAGTCGATTCTCGAGGCAGTGAAGAAGTTCGGGCGCCTCTAGGGAAACGCGCCGATTGCGAAAAGATTGTTTTCTTTGAGAATGCCGGCTTTCCTCTTTTTACCTGGATTGGCAAAGCTGGACAAAGGAGGAGTATGAGATTGAATTCGAATCGACGCGGTTTTCTGGCTACGGCCAGCGCGCTGGCCGCCGTAGTGCTCTCGCCGTACAAATTATTTTCCTCGAATCATAAAGCTTCCGGCGTCATTCCTTCTGTGAAAGGGTTTGGCAGTACGGGCAACCCGTACGACGAACTCGGCGTAACCACCGTCATTAACTGCGAAGGAACGATGACCACGCTGGGCGGTTCCCTGCCCCATCCGGAACTGGAGGCCGTCATGACCATGGCCGGCCGTCACTTCGTGAGCATTACGGAGTTAGAAGTTGCCGCAGGCAATCGCATTGCGGAAATGCTGAAGTTGCCCGAGGGTTACACGGCACTTGTGACGTCCGGCGCCGCGGCAGCGATCCAATCGGGACTCGCCGGAATTCTGACCGGAGGCAATGAGGCTTTCATCCGTCAGTTGCCGGATCTCACGGGCATGAAGTCGGAAGTGATCATTCAGAAATCACATCGCAATCCATTCGATCACCAACTACGCACCACGGGAGTCAAGCTGGTCGAGGTTGAAACGATCGAGGAATTGCACGCTGCAGTGAATGACCGCACTGCCATGATGCACTTCTCCAATTTCGCCAATGCCGCCGGACAGATCAAAGTGGACGAGTGGGTCAGACTGGCAAAGCAATACAACCTGCCTTGCATGAACGACGCGGCCGCCGATACGCCGCCTGTGTCGCATCTCTGGGATTACACCAACATGGGCTACGATCTTGTCACTTTCAGCGGCGGCAAGGCGATCCGTGGGCCGCAATGCGCCGGGTTGCTGATCGGGCGCAAGGAATTAGTCGCGAATGCGCTGCTCAACAACAGTCCGCATGAAGACACAATCGGGCGCAGCCAGAAAGTAGGTAAAGAAGAAATCCTGGGGATGGTGAAAGCGCTCGAACTTTTCCTCAGCGAAGATCATGACGCGCTGGCGCGAGAATGGCAGGGCCGGCTCGAACTGATCTCCAGCGAAATCACGAGAGTTGCCAGCGTCAACACATCGTTTTTCGTTCCAGACATTGCCAATCATGTCCCGCACATGCGCATTACCTGGGATGAATCGCGCATTTCGCTGACAGCGGAAGAAGCGGCAAAACTGCTGCGAGGTTCGAAGCCTTCGATTGCGATCAGTCGTGGCGAGGGAGAGCCCGGCCTGGCGATGAATTCGTTTATGCTTCAGCCCGGAGAAGACAAAATCGTAGCCGCACAACTCTCGAAGCTATTTCGCGAGCATGCTGCGTAACCGGATTCCACGAAAATCAGCGGCTGAGAATGATGAAGTTTCGAGGGTGTGCTGTCTGACGGCTGATACTCACGGCACCGGCATACGAAGCTTCGATCCTTTTTTCTCGAGCCAAGCATTGAATTGCTCGATCATCGGTTTTGTCCACTTGTCATCGATTTGTCCCGGCGTGTACTTTCCTTCGCGGAGCATCATGTGGCCCCATTCATCGACCAGATGATCCATTTCGGTGTCGTCCGCTACTTTCTCCGCCAATTGCGGAGGCACAAACGTTACGCCTTCAGGATCGCCAATGGCGATGTCGCCGGGCATCACCGTCGCGTCTCCAATTCGAATGGGAACGTTGATTCCGGTGAGCATGACATTCTCCAGCGCAGAAGGATCGACTCCGCGCACGTAGCATTGAAATCCGGGAATTTCTCGAATGCCAGTGACATCGCGGATTGCTCCGTTTACGATCAGGCCATTGTGACTCTTGGCGTAGATGGCGGTCGCAAGATTGTCACCAATGATTGTGCCGTAGCGAATCTTACCGAACAGGTCGACGACGAGAACGTCTCCAGGTTTCAGAATGTCGATGATCCAGGAATTTTCGTCACCAATGCGATTTTCTTTTTTCCCGTTAGCGCGAATCACGGAGTCAACGTCGGGACGTCTCGGCATGAAAACAGCGGTCACGACGCGGCCCACGAGCCGCTGGCTGGGATTGATGACCTTCCATCCACCTTCGAACTGGTTCTTGTATCCTGCATCCTGCAACACGTCCCAGGCCTCATCGGCGGTGACATCTTTCAGCCTTGCCAGCACGGCGTCGGGCACGTTCGGCCGGCCATCGGGAAAACGGTCGCCCTGCCACTCCGGTGTAAACTCGATGCGCTGCTCTTTCGAGAAAAGGTCGAGTTGCGCCGAAACGGGCGCGCTCAGCGGCACGATCAGACAAGTGATTTGAAGGGCGAGAATCGCAGTTTTAGTCATCGGATTTCCGTGAGGACCTCGATTCTGAATTTTAAATTGGCTGCGAGCGAGAAAATATCACGGCACGTTTGGCACAGCAATCATGGGTTCTTTTCGAAGGCTCGTTCTCATGAATCTTTTTCCGACCACTATGCGGAGTCCGCTGCATGACAGGCACTGAAACCAGCCGGGTACGTTGGTTGCTGGTGTTTTGGCTATTCGTTCTCAGTGCAGTCTCTTATCTCGATCGCGTCAATATTTCGATCGCCGGCGGCGCCATCGCCGAAGCTTACCATCTGAGCGACGTGCAACTGGGAAAGGTTTTCAGCGCGATGCTGGTCGGATATGCACTGTTTCAAACGGTCGCCGGCCGGCTTGCCGACCGCTTCGGTCCACGCCGGGTGCTCGCTGCCGGCGTTGCCTGGTGGGGCATTTTTACCGCTCTGACGGCGATGGTGCCCGCGCACATTGCAGGAGCGCTTCTTATTTTCATGCTGGTGCGCTTTCTCCTGGGCTCGGGCGAATCTGTAATTTATCCCTCTGCGAATCAATTTATTTCACGCTGGATCCCAACCGCAGAGCGCGGAATCGCGAACGGCTGGATTTTTGCCGGTGTGGGAGCGGGAGCGGGTCTCACCCCATTGCTCATAACGCACATCATGTTGCGTTATGGCTGGCGATCGTCATTTTGGGTATGCGCCTGCGTCGGATTTCTTGCTGCTGGGGTCTGGTACCTGATCGCGCGTGACGCGCCTGCTCAGCATGAGAAGGTATCTGTCTCGGAGCTGAACCTGATTCGCTCCGGACTAACGTACAGTCCCTCCAACGCCCAAACGAGAGCGCTCGTCCCTTGGCGAAGCGTCCTCAAGAGTAAAGAAGTGTGGGCGGTAACGCTCAGCTACTTCTGTTACGGTTACGTGGCGTGGATTTTTTTCAGCTGGTTTTATCTCTATCTGGCGAAAGTGCGCGGCCTCGAACTGAAGACGAGCGCCTTATACACCATGCTGCCTTTTCTCGCCATGCTGGTGTGCTGCCTTGGCGGAGGGGCGGTCAGCGACCGGCTGACAAAATGGAAAGGAGCGCGGGTCGGGCGCTGCGCCTTCGCCGCCGGAGCGATCGTGATTGCGGGAATGTTCATAGCCTTCGGGTCACAGGTTGAAAGCGCGCGTTTGGCGAGCGTTGTGCTTGCCGGCGGAGCTGGCGCGCTCTATCTCTCTCAGAGTTCGTTCTGGTCTGTGACCGCCGACATCGGCGGAGCCTCTTCGGGCTCTATTTCCGGGTTTATGAACATGGGAAATCAGATTGGAGCCGCGCTCACCGCGATTGTGACTCCGTGGCTGGCTTCGCAATTCAGCTGGACGACTTCGTTTCTCGTCGCGTCCTCGTTATGCCTGCTGGGTGCGGCGAGTTGGTTGATTGTCGATCCCACGCGGCAGATTACGCCCGTCAATACGGTCAAGGATCAGCTTCAGACTACCAGTTGACCGTCGCTTCGCTCCTACTCGATGGGCGCAAGAATCGCATCCAGCAGATCTGGTGCGGACTCGACTCTCTCCAGGTGCGGGTAGCGAAAGCCGCCGTGGTAATTCAGAGTCAATGTCGTAAAGTCTTTGTCGCGCTTCACCAGGAGCTTGATAGGAGCGTCACTGTTCTCCGCGGCCACGATGGCCGCACGAAGGCTCTCAAGGCTGAAAGCCTGATCATTCACCGCTTGCAGTTGCATCCCGGGCGTCATTCCCGCCTTGAATGCGGGACTATCCCACCAAACCTCTCTGACATTGCCAGGCCTGTCGCCGTCGGCGCTATCGGCCTGCTCCCCACTGAGCGCAAATCCTAGCGAAGTCGCGAAACTGGCACCGGAAATTCGATCCATGGGTTTCATCCAGTCCGGTTCGGTGTCGTT
>JASHPL010000357.1 GCA_030038125.1 Candidatus Sulfotelmatobacter sp. | reverse complement strand
GATCTCTATGGAAACAAATGGGATTTACTGCAGCTAAATGGACAACATGACAGCAAGGAGCCTCGCTCCTAGGAGCATCGCGCTGCACTCCTAATGGCACGCTACTGCGGTAGCCGAAGGTTGTCGGAAGTTATATTCGGCGCAACGGATTTTATTCTTTCCTGGCCGCACGACCAGAGCACTAGATCGCCATTGCTCCCACTTCTTTTTCCACTTCGGTGGTATCGACCATCACGATGGCGTCCCAGGGGCACCCGTCAAGGAAGCACCCATCCGGGCCTTTGCTCAGGCACTTCTTGCATCCGATACACAGGATAGGATCGATCTGAATGCGTCCAAATGGCGGATGGTCCTCATCCGGAACCCAGAACATGCAGTCTTCGACCGGACAATACTCTACGCAGGCCGGCGATCCGGCGCAGCCGGTACAGCATTCCGTGATAACGGCGAGTTCTTTCGGCTTCTTCTTACGCGGGGTGGTCAGGCCTTTGGATTTCGGCTCAAACTTCAGTTCGTCGGGTACCATCCCCACAGCTTTGGTGGCTCCGGGTGCGGCGGGCATGACGTGCATTATACCCCAGAATTTTTGGCAAGGGGACGGCCGCCCGATGGGGCGAGAGCCACAATCGCAAATGAATCCACGGGTGTCTAAACGGAACTTCGTGGCCATTTCTCCGCATCTGTGGGATTTTCGACCCATCGGTTCTGCTATATTGAACCGTTCACTACATTGGGAATGGGTCTGAAATCAGCGGGCGGGAGTGCCCGCGCCGCAAGCGAAGGAGCACGATATGGCCGGAAAGAGCGTCAACAAGGTTATTTTGATTGGAAATCTTGGCAAAGATCCGGAAGTGAAGTACACGCCACAAGGCACGCCCGTAGCCAAGATCACGCTGGCCACCAATGAACGATATAAAGACAAAGATGGCAACTGGCAGGATCGCACCGAATGGCACAATGTCGTGCTCTGGCAGCGCCTAGCCGAAATCGCGGGCGAATATCTGAAGAAGGGCGGCAAAGTCTACATCGAAGGACGCTTGCAGACCCGCTCCTGGGATGACAAGCAAAGCGGCCAGAAGAAATATATGACCGAAGTTGTGGCCAATGATCTGGTGCTGCTCGGCGGACGCGGCGAGGGCGGTGGCGATTTTGCGGGTGGCAGTACGCGCACAGCTTCAGCGGGCAGCAACAACTTCGATCAGCGTACGCCTGAGCCGGAACCGGCAGGCACGGGACCGATTACCGACGACGACATTCCGTTCTGACTGCTCTTAAACGGCGTGGCGGCTCAATCCCCATCGCCCGTGTCGACGGCGACCAGTTCCAGGCTCTGCAGCAGGGGGCTCGACTCGGCGACAAATTCGACGTGTCCGCAGCGCGGGCACGACAAAATGGCGTGCCCGGAGTTGCCCGGAGCCAGGCTCGCCCGCATCAATTGATATCGTTCAAGCCTCTGTTCACAGCGCAAACAACACACGGCCTTGTGATAGGGATCAGGAGAGACACCGCTAGGCATCTCGATGGCTGGTTTCATAGATTTTTCTTTCTATGCGGAGCGAAGCGCGGTTTTATCGCAGCTTCGCCTTAGTGAAAACGAGTGTAGCACGAAGCCCGCAGCAGCGGAAAACCCGCCCCATTACGTTGGTTTCGGTGGGCAACAGGTTTCCATTAACCGATCTGATCTGAGCGCCAATTACGGCACCTCTGTCACCTGCGTTAGGTTTCGCAACAAGGCTTCGCGTGGCAGGGCGCCCGCCAGCAGAAAAACCGCGCCGCAATACATCAGCGTATCCGCCAGGTAGTTAAAGCCCTCGAGGCTGGAGCGTTCGACGACCGCGATCGGCGCGTAGACGACCAGCTCAACGAATAGCACCGCCAGCCCCACCCAGTTCGCCGCTGCGCGAGTCTTCCTGCCAACCAGCAACATCATGCCTGCTATCGCATAAATCACAGCCGCCAGGTAGGTCCAAATGAAGTGTCCGTAGATCCAAGTTGGCGTTACCATTTCCAGCGGAATGCCGGGAACATGATCGGCGTGCAGAAACTGTTCCAAGCTGTAAAACAGCATGGGAACAGCGATGAAATATCGTGCAATCGTCGCAAGGACGTTTGCGGCGTCCTCTCGCACTTTCCCGCTGAGACTGGCTGCCAGCGCCAGAGCGCCCCCGCTGAAAGACAACTCGCGCAGCACTAACGCCGCCGCAAACCGGTCTCGCGGGCTTTGTACCCAACCCGGCGCATCCATTAACACGACGAAAAGGAAGAATGTCAACGCGAGCAAACTCGCCGCGAGACGCGCCCGAATCCTCGTCACCAGGCTCAGCCCCGCCGCGATAAAGCAAGCGCCTACGAAGTATGTCCAAAAATAATGCCACGGAATCCACGCCGGAACGATTGATGCGATGCCAGAGGTTAGCGTGAAATGCTCGGTCCCGAAGGCCGCAACCGGAGCCGCATAGAAAAGCGGCCCAAAGAGAATCAGCTTGTCGAATCCCCGCGCCTTTTGCCAGTCGCCGCGAAGCAACATCGCGGCCAGCCCGACTGCAAGAACCACTGCAAAGGCAAAATACGCCCAAATGACCTGGCTAGGAATTGCGAGGGAAACTACAACTGCCGTCGAATTCAGTAAGCTGCCGCTCAAAACAACTCCTCTGCGCCCTGTGGCGTCGAACTGTGCTCTGACTTCGTAACCCCTCCGCGCTCACGAAGTCCTCGAACTGGCTCTTACGGGAAACGCATTCATCTGGCGGATTTTACTACTTTTCCGCAATTCGGCTGCAGACATTCGACTCAAATCGCGTTGCTGTGCTGAACTGGACCGGCCTCCGGCTGTCCTCTCCCCACTTATGACCGGACTAAGGAATTTTGGCTGCTGTTCGGCCCGGAACTATCCCCGAACCCTGTAACCGCTAGAACGGATCATGCTGGGCTCTTGCTTCATACGAGAATTCAAAGCGAGATTCACCACAATGGGCTCTCGCCTTCTTTTGGCGGATGAGCGATTTTCCTAGCGTTGAATTTACACCCGAACCTCAGCGACTCGGTTTCCGTGGCCGGCAGTCCAGTGCAGTCGTTTGGCCGATCCCTACTTACACCGGCACCCAAAAGCATTCCACTCACTCCGAAATGTCAATAGTCAGTAAAAAATGTTAGTCACTATTGAAATGTCTCGCGCTGTGTGATAGCTTCCCCAAGTCCTTAAGCGGGTGGCCTGCAACTCAAGATTCCCGGAGGAATGCCATGCCCCACCGCCAGCCTTATCCTTCGCTCACCTCCATCGTCTCATTCTCGCTGATCGCGCTAACTCTCATCGCGGGAAATGCGGCTGCACAGACGGTTACTACGCCCGGCGGGACCTTTCCTTCGGAAACCTACGCAGGTGTCGTCGTCAACGGCACCACAGATTTTCTTGGCATCCGCTACGCCGCAGCGCCGGTTGGCGATTTTCGTTTTGCCGCCCCAACCCCTCCCCCGGCGGTCTCCGGGACGATCCCTGCTACGCAATTCGGCAGCAGTTGCCCCCAAACCCCATCGCCGTTCGGCAAAGCTAGCACGGATGAGGATTGCCTGTTTCTCAACATTTTTGTCCCCCATCCTCCCGTGTCAGCGAACAACCGTTTCCCTGTAATGGTGTTTTTTCATGGTGGCGCCTTCGTCTTCGGGGAGGGCAGCGACTATGACGGTTCGCCGTTGGCCATGCAGGGCAACGCGATCGTCGTGACTATCAATTATCGTCTGGGAATCCTCGGCTATCTGGCGGATGCCGCTCTCGACGAGCAATCTGCCACTGGGACCTCCGGCAATTACGGCCTCGCGGACCAGCAGTTCGCCCTGCAATGGGTGCGGCAGAACATTTCTGCCTTTGGCGGCGATCCCGAAAAAGTCACCATCTTCGGCGAGTCCGCCGGCGGGTTCAGCGTCTGCGCCAACGTGGTCTCGCCCCCCTCCGCGGGTTTGTTCGCACGTGCCATCACCGAAAGCGGACCTTGCAGCTCGGCTCTACCCACAAAATCTGAGGCGGAAACCGAAGGCGCCGGCATTGCGACGGCTCTCGGCTGCAGTCGGTCGACCAGCGCCGCAAGTGTCTCTTGCCTGCGCGCTTTGACGGTTCCCCAGATCCTCGCCGCACAGAACGCCATTACCTCGCAGAACAGCATCGCGTCGCTCACTGCATTTTTCCCCAATGTGGATGGTGTTCTCATCCCGCAGGAACCCGTGCTCTCCCTCTTGTTCGGCCAGTTCAATCACGTCCCGCTGCTGATGGGAACCAACCACGACGAGGGTCGCCTCTTTATCGCCATTGATTTCGATCTCAATCCGCTGGTTGGCCCTCTCACCGCTGCCGAATATCCCACGGCGGTCGCCGCCATAGCCGCAACGGCCGTCGCCGAAGGCGGCAGCAGCAACCTGCAACTGGTCCAGAAAATCACCGGCGAGATTCTGCAGGAATACCCACTCAGTCACTACCCCAGCCCTGACCTGGCGCTTTCCGCGGTGTTCACCGATAGCGCCTTCAGTTGTCCGTCGAACCTGGCGCTGGAGCTGACATCGTTTCAGGTGCCGACCTTCGGCTACGAATTCAACGACGAGCACGCTCCCATGGCCTTTCTGCCTCCGGTCACATTTCCCTACGGTGCAACCCACACCGACGAACTTCAGTTCCTCTTCCCCTTCGGCACGAATCTGACTGCAGAAGAGCAAACGCTGGCCACTACGATGAAGGATTACTGGACTACTTTCGCCACCAACGGCGACCCGAATCTCGCGATCCGGCCCTTCTGGCCGCCGTTTTCTATTTTTGTTGACGACGATCAGTCCTTGAAACCACCGGTGCCGAATGTTGAGTTCAGTTTTGCCAGCGAGCACAAATGCAATTTCTGGACAGACGTTCTCTTGCAGACCTCGCTGCCGGAAATCTCGGATCAGCTTCGAAACGGCGGCATCGTTCGCCGGTAGCCGAAAACTTGGGACGACAGCCACGGTTATATCATCGGCCGTTGCCGCGGCCGCCCGACCCGTGCATCTCGATGGGCACCGAGAGTTTTCCCACAACAGACAGCATCCCAGCTACCGAGCGCTAGTCTGCCACGGCTGCTCGGCTTCTGTCTTTTCGGGAACGAGATTTGCTGTGTTTTTGCTCCTCGGCTGGTAGATTCCGAGCTTCTTCATTTTGGAAATGAGCGTAGTTCGCGGCAAACCCAGCCGGGCGGCGGCCCCAGCAGGTCCTCCGATCTTCCAGTCGGTTTCCTGCAGCGTCCGCAAGATGAGGGACCGTGTGGATTCGTTCAAGCTGTCTGATGTAACATTCGGCCCCTCTAGCTTCCCCACAGGAATAAGCGTCCTTTCAATGGCTGGCAAAGGATTCGGTAGTACCCCGTCAGTCGACAGGATCACCGCGCGCTCGACCAGATTCTGAAGTTCCCGCACGTTTCCAGGCCAAGAATAGGAAATAAACGTAGCCATTGTTTCCGGGGCTATATGATTAATTGTCTTTCTCATGCGCCGAGCGAAAACGTCCACAAAATGAGAGATCAATGAAGGAATATCGTTCTTTCTCTCCCGCAGCGGTGGCAGCTCAATCGGAAATACGTTGAGGCGGTAATAAAGATCGCTTCGGAAGGCTCTTTGCGCAACCATCTCCGTCAGTTTTCGATGCGTTGCCGCCACTACACGCACGTTGATGCGATGCGTACGGCAGGAACCCAAACGTTCAAACTCATGTTCTTGCAGGACGCGCAAAAGTTTAGGCTGCAATGCAAGGGGTAAGTCTCCAATTTCATCAAGAAAAAGCGTCCCGTTGTGTGCCATTTCAAAACGGCCGATTTTCTGTGCAATTGCTCCAGTGAAGGCGCCCTTCTCATGTCCAAAAAGTTCGCTCTCCAACAGATCAAACGGAATAGCGGCGCAATTCAGTTTCACGAACGCGTTCCCCTTGCGCCGGCTTAGATCGTGAATGGCCTTGGCAATCAATTCCTTTCCGGTTCCTGTCTCACCCAGGACGAGCACGGTCGAGTCAGTTGGTGCGACGCGCTCGACATCTGAGAGCGCGATTTCAAGGGCTGGGCTGCTGCCAATGATCCCTCTAAATCTACTACCCTCATCTCGAAGCTGACCGTCTGATTGCGCGCCGCTCAATTTTTCGCGAGGGCACATCTCCGGAAAACGTAGTCGCGGGTTTTCGTATTGCTGCTGAGGATAACCACGATTTCCCTCGGCACCAGATGCTAAAAAAGGAACGGTCGCCATATAAACCTCCGAGAACAACATCCGTTCGCCGTCGCGTCGCCCGAACGTTATATCCGTGTCATGGCTACTCTCCCAAATCGCGGGCCTGAGCGCATCCCGAGATACAGTATTTTCTTGGTACCTCCGAAGATTGGCAGCGCGATACCACTTTTGGGGTAGTTGACGGTTAAATCCAGTCCGCACGTCAGCGTTCCCCTATCCCAACGAGATTTTGTGCGCCCACCCCGGCTGCGCTCGCCTCGCACTCCCAACCTTGATAGAAATTGCTACCCTCGTTGAGGGCCTCTGAAAGGAACCGCCGGGTCCACGAAATTTGTCAACGTCGAAGACTAACGGCATCCGCGCAACAGCGCCTGCCCGGCGCGAGGCCGGCGAATCGTAAGTACTGCCCGCTCGCAATGATCCAGATCCGGCAGTTGAAGTAACCTGCGACGGTAATTCGGCTTCACCTTGCTTGCCTCCTAATGCCCCAGGCGCACTCGATCAAGCACCAACGTAACTCCTGAAGTTTCTGAGGAACCGCTAATCTTGTTCGTTGGGGGACCGCTAGATTCCAGCCTCTCTGTACCGGCGGCTACGTCTGCGCCCGGCTTTATTGCTCTAAGCAAGACTCAGTCGAAGCATTCAGACTGAGAGTCCGATTTCGAGGGAACCATGACGCCCAAGAAAATTCTTCTGGTCGATGACTCCAAGACTGCTCTGATGATGGAGCGAGCCATCGTGGAAAAACGCACCAAGTATCAATGTGTCACCGCATCGGACGGACAGGAAGCAGTGAGCAAAGCCATAGAGGAACATCCGGACCTGGTGCTGATGGATGTTGTGATGCCGCGCATGAATGGATTTGAAGCCTGCAAGCAAATGCGGCGGCAGGCGGCGACTCGCGAAATCCCCATCGTTCTGCTCACAACCCGCGGAGAGGAGACCTATATGGAGGCTGGATTCCAGAGTGGTTGCAACGATTATCTGACGAAGCCCGTCCATGGCGAGGAGTTGGTCAAGCTGCTGCAAAGCTACTTGGGAGAGTAGAGCTGAGAAAAAGCCGTCTCGACATGGGGAGGCAGGCAAAAGGGACGAGAGCATGAGGATGAGAGCATGACCGAGGGCGTGGCAGTCGGCAGTTTCGAAGATCCCCGGTTGGAAGTGGCGCAGAAACGGCTCCGCGAAAGCCTGGACCGTGCCGATGTGCTGGAGGCAATCCGCGAAATCGTCACCGGACTACTGGGATGCGAAGAAATAGGACTTTTCGCCATCGAGCGTGAAAACCGCGAGTTGCTCTGGTCGTTTGGCATTGACACGGAACGGCACGGCACTCTGGAAAGCTTTGAGGAGTCTGCACTACGCCGGGTGATGCAGGGTGAACTTCACGTCGCCGAGGCGGATCACAAAGAACACGCCCAACAAGGAAATCCCCCCCTGCAAATCTTTGTTCCCATTCGCCTCCATGGCCGCACAGTCGCGGTTCTGGTGATGCTGAAGCTGTTGCCGCAGAAACTCGGCTTCGATAAAGCCGACATCAACCTGGCGAAGTTACTCTCCGATGAGACAGGCCGGGCTCTGTTTGAGAGGAGCGCGAATGCTTAGGTCGGCGAGGAAACGAGGATGAGCCGGAACGGCGAAAAATTCAACCCTGCGGCGCTTCCCGCAGATGTCATGAAGGGTTTTGAACATGACGAGAAGCCAACGTCCGCACCCAAACATTTTCTTTATCCCGGGCAACTCTTTGTGTCTCGCGAACCAGCACTGATCACCACGATTCTCGGATCCTGCGCAGCCTTATGTCTCTGGGACAAACGCAAGAAAGTCGGAGGTATGAATCACTATCTGCTGCCAGAAGGAACCGATAACGGGCCGAACCGCCTGCGCTACGGGAATGTCGCGAATCCGGCACTGTTGAACGAGCTGCTGGCGTTGGGCTGTAAGATTGAGGATTTGCAAGCCAAGCTTTTCGGCGGATCGAGCGCATTTTCGGCGAATCCCTCGCAATCGGTAGGAACCAGAAATTCGGAACTTGCGGAGGAGTTCCTGCGTGATGTTGGTATTCGCTTGGTCGCGAAAGATGTGATGGGAAAGCGCGGACGGAAGTTGATCTTTCACACAGAGGATGGCGTCACGCTGATTCGGGATTTTGCCGAGCCGCCAACCGCGTAGCTTGCTGTCGCTGATGATCAGAAGTTTGAAGAACGGAGCAAGATGGATTTTGATCGCGATGCTGTTCTGACATCCTTTGTAGCCGAGACCCAAGAGGGCCTGGACCTCATGGAGCAGTCCCTCCTCGCCATGGAGTCCCGGTCCGGAGGTCCAGAACTGCTCGACGACATCTTTCGTGTGGCTCACACGCTGAAGGGAAACGCCACATCGCTGGAACTCGACGATCTGAAGAGTTTTGCGCACGCCGTTGAGGATCTGCTGGATGTGCTGCGCGAACAGAATGCGGAAATGACCGCGGACATAATTTCGCTCTTGCTCAAGGCGGTCGACGAGTTGCGAGCGTTGCTGTCCGCAACTCCCGCCGGAAGCCCCAAGCTTACGCCGCAGCAACTGAAGGTCAGGAAACAGATTGGAAACGAGGTTGCCGCACGCTCGCAAAGAGTGATGGAACCCAACTCGAAAGCCGAGCAGCCTGCCAATGCGACCCCAGCCACGACCGCCCCCGGCATCGCAAATCGCACGCTTCGCACCGACATCGACAAGCTCGACCGCATATTGAACCTCACCGGCGAAATCGTCATCGCCCAAGGACGACTGCGCCGCATGATCGAGAAGGCGGACGGCGAATTGAGACGCGATCTGCTGGAGCTGCAGGGAGAAACCGAACGGCTATTTCGGGAGTTACAGGACGAAGTCATGCGTGTCCGGTTGGTTCCGATCGGAGCGATGCTCCGCCAGAACCTGCGCACGGTGCGCGACCTGGCCAACAGCCACAGCAAACTGGCCCGCGTCGAAGTGACGGGAGAAGATGTCGAAGTCGATACCACGATCCTGGAACATCTCAAAGACGCGGTTCTGCACATGATCCGAAACGCCATCGATCACGGCATCGAGCCTCCGCCGATACGCAAGAAGAAAGGCAAGAATCCTTGTGGTCTGATCAAAATCTCGGCGGCTCACGTTGGTGGCTACGTTGTAGTCACGCTGCAGGACGACGGCGCGGGTTTGGACCGGCCTAAGATTCTGCAGAAGGCCAAGCAGTTGGGCTTCTATCTGAACGCTAATCCGGCCTCGGACGCGGAACTGTATCAGATCTTGTTCCGCCCCGGATTTTCCACGGCCGAGTCAGTCACCGAACTCTCAGGACGGGGCGTAGGCCTGGATGTGGTGAAACGGAATGTCGAGGCCCTGCATGGAAGCGTGGAAATCGCCAGTGAAGTAGACGGCGGGACGACGGTCACCATCCGCCTTCCCCTTACGCTCGCGATTATCGACGGATTTTCAGTGCAAGCGGGTAGCAACACCTTCGTGCTCCCGCAGCAATACGTTGTCGAGTGTACAGAGCTGCCGAGTTCAAATGGGAAATCCGGGAACAGCGGCGTTCTCAATCTGCGCGGCACGGCCCTGCCCTATATTCGGTTGCGCGAGGTGTTTGGCCAATGCAGTGCGTCGACCGGGCGAGAAAACGTCGTGGTGGTCAAGGTCGGTGACTTTCAGGCGGGAATTGCCGTGGATCACCTGCTCGGCGGGATGCAGGCAGTGATCAAACCGCTGGGCAAAGTCTTGTGTGGAGTTTCAGGCATAGCGGGTTCGACGATTCTGGGCGACGGGAAGGTCGGCCTGATCATCGACGTGCCCGGTCTGTTGCAAGGCATGGTGCAATCCGGTTTGCAGGGACAAATTAGTTAGAAGAGTTCATCAAGGGAGAAAACATTCACGGCTATGAAGACTTGGCAGGATTGGAAAATTGGAACCAGATTAGGCGTCCTATTCGGATCATTGCTGTTGATCCTGTCGGTCTTGGGAGCGCTGGAGCTGAGTTGGCTCGCCCGTTTGAATGCGAAGACTACGGCCGAATTTCAAACCCGTTTCAATACCACCAAACTAACGAACGACACCATCGCCAATTCCACGGATAACGCACGGATCACCATGCAGTTGTTCGAAACCAAAGATCCGGAAGTGGAACGGAAATTGAATGAGGAAAACGAGGCGATCCACAAGGAAATCAGCGTTGAGGTCGCACAAATCGAAAAGAGCCTGAGCTCGCAGCAGGAGCGCGACTTGTTCAACGTCGTTACCCAGAATCGTGACCGGTACACCGCCGCAAGAGCGAGGGCCAAAACTTTGCTGGAGCAGAATAAGCGTGACCAGGCGATGGCTGCGTTGATGGATGAAGTCATGCCTGATCTGGCGGTGTATCGCGCGTCCTGGATCCAGTTCATTGGTCTTCAGTCCGATGCCGTGGACCGGACGATCAAGGGTAGCGCCGAATCCTTTGCGCGAGCGCGAAAAGTCGCATTGTTCGTCTTAATCCTGACTCTTCTTCTGGCCAGTATTGGTGCGTTTGCCATCGCTCGGACCATCACCAGGCCGATCCAGCAAGCAGTGAAACATGCGGAGGCAATCGCCGCGGGCGATCTGACTCGAACCATTCCGGCCACTGATCAGTCCGAGACTGGAAAATTGCTGCAGTCCATGCAGGACATGAGCGCGAAACTCTCGGCCATCATTCGCGATGTGCGAGAGGGATCGAGCGCAGTGGCTTCGGCAGCGGCGCAGGTGTCCGCTTCCTCGCAGAGTCTCTCGCAGGGTACGAGCGAACAAGCGGCATCCGTCGAAGAAACCAGCGCCAGCCTCGAGCAAATGAATGCTTCGATCACGCAGAACGCCGAAAACAGCCGCAAGGTTGAGCAGGTGGCCGAAAAAGGCGCCCATGCCGCGGAAGAAAGCGGCGAAGCCGTTCAGGAGACGCTGGTGGCAATGAAACAGATAGCTGCCAAGATCTCGGTTATCGAGGACATCGCCTACCAGACCAATCTGCTGGCGCTCAATGCCGCCATTGAAGCCGCACGCGCTGGTGATCAGGGCCGCGGTTTTGCCGTGGTGGCGGTGGAGGTTCGCAAGCTGGCGGAACGGAGCCAAGTAGCAGCGAAGGAAATCAGCGACTTGGCCGCAAACAGCGTGTCGATTGCTGAGCGGTCCGGGCAACTGCTGGCTGAGCTTGTGCCGTCGATCCGCAGAACAGCCGAGCTAGTGCAGGAAGTCACATCGGCTTCGTCGGAGCAATCCTCGGGAGTGACGCAGATCAATCGTGCGATGTCGCAGGTGGATAGCGTCACGCAGCGCAATGCATCGTCTGCGGAAGAGCTTTCGAGCACTGCCGAGGAATTGGCGGCGCAGTCGGAACAGCTGCAGCAGTTGATGACCTTTTTCCATGTGATGGAGGACAAGTCGATCCCTCACGATTCCGACAAGAAGCGCTGGGCTGCACTTCCACACGTTAAGACCTTGAAGATGGAGTTGGGCGAGCTAAAGCCGTCAAAACAGCCTGCCAAGACGGTTGAGGAGCCCGGATTCTCACGGTTCTAAACCAGCCGAGGGAACGGCCGAACGCCAAGGGTTATGGAGTCACGCTGACGAAGCGGAACGCGCGGAGCACAACGGGAACAAATTCTAAGGAGCAGACCATGGGAGCGGTCAAGGAGGCCACACCGCAGTCGGTGAGCCACGGACAATACCTAACCTTTTATATTGCCGGTGAAGAATACGCGGTGAACATTTTGAAGGTCAAGGAAATCATCGAGTACGATACGGTTACCGCCGTGCCCAACACCGCACGCTGGATTCGCGGAGTCACGAATCTGCGCGGTAATGTGGTTCCAGTCATCGATCTAGCGGTGAAGTTCGGACTACCCGCGAGCCAGACCTCGAAATTCTCCTGCATCGTCATCACTGAAGTTTCCTACAACGGCGACAACCTGACCATGGGCGTGATGGTTGACTCCGTAGACCAGGTGCTCGACTTCCTAGAGAACGACATTGAAGCAACTCCGCCTTTCGGAACTCGCGTGCGACTCGAATTCCTGCTAGGCATGGGGAAAATGGGAAAGAAGTTCTGCCTCATCCTCAATATTGACAAAGTTCTTTCCGCCGACGAAATCGTAGCGGTGACGGACTCAATCCAGACGCTTCCGGCCGAAGCCGTTTCACCACGGACCAAATCTCGCAAGCACACTGCTGAATCGGGGACTTAACCTTGCCCGCGAGCGCACCTCGTCGCAAAAAGGCAGGCCTACTGCCCGATTCCGCCCCTGGACAACCAGATCCTTCGCAGGTCTTGATTTCTTCCGCGGTCTTCAGAAAATTTCGACAGCTCATTCACCAGGAAACCGGCATCTGGCTGGGGGATACCAAGTCAGCGCTCCTTTGCGGCCGCCTCTCGCGGCGACTGCGGGCTCTGCAAATGTCGTCGCTGGATGAATATTACGACTTGGTGACTCTGCCGAATCAACATGACGAACGGGTGTCGATGATCGATGCGATTACCACCAACGAAACACGCTTTTTTCGCGATCCCCGGCATTTTGAATTTCTGGAGAACGGGGTTATTCCATGCTGGCGCGCGGAGGCTCAGCAAGGATTGCGGGGAAAAAGCGTCCGCGTGTGGAGCGCGGGTTGCTCGTCTGGCGAAGAACCGTATTCGCTGGCGTTGCTCTTGGCCAGGCATCTTCCAGCGGAGCAAGGTTGGAGTGTGACTATCTTGGCAACGGACGTTTCGACTCGAATTCTGGCGCAAGCGCGGGTCGGAATCTACAACATTGCGAAGGCTCCAGACATCCCCGAATCCCTGCTGAAAGATTACATGCTCAAAGGCATCAACCAGCAGGAAGGTCAGATGAAAGTCATGCCGAACATCCAGGCCATGGTCGATTTCCAGAAGTTGAATCTTGCCCATGGGCCGTATCCGCCGGAGGCGCACTTCGACGTAATTTTCTGCCGCAATGTCTTGATCTATTTTGATCTTCTATCGAAGCAAAAAGTCGTGGAACACCTGACCCGATGCCTCGTCCATAATGGGCTTCTGTTCGTGGGGCAGGCAGAGAATCTGAGCAGCATGAATCTGCAGCTGAGGAGCTTGGTCCCAGCGGTGTACGCGCGGCCCGGAGAGCGTCTTGGTTATGAATCCGAAGATTTCTAATCCGAGACAGCTGCCCGGACCTGCTTCGCGGGCCGGGGAAGACGGATCGTGCAAGCGGCAGCCAGAAAAGCTGCACGTGCTGGTCGTGGATGACTCGGCTACGGTCCGTCAGGTGATGAAGGCGATCCTGCAAACGGACCGAAGAATCACTGTTAGCGTGGCAGCTGATCCGGTGATCGCCGGCGTCAAAATGCAGAAGGAGCGTCCCGACGTGGTTATCACCGACCTTGAAATGCCGCACATGGATGGTCTGACTTTCCTGCGCAAAATCATGGCGGAATCGCCGCTTCCCGTGGTGGTCTGCTCCGGCCTGGCTGCGAAAGGCACGGACCTTGGACTACGCGCGCTGGAAGAAGGTGCGGTCGAAATCATCACCAAGCCGAAGCTGGGAGTGCGCGACTTTCTGCATGAGTCGGCGGTGCTTCTGCTCGATGTGGTATGGAGTGCAGCTGAGGCGAGGATTATACCTCGGCAAAAGATCGCGGTGCCTGCCCGGCTCAGCGCTGATGCGGTTCTGCCTCTGCGCACCAAGCAAAGGGACTGGAATCCTTCTCACGGCTTGATTGCAGTTGGCGCCTCCACCGGTGGCACCGAAGCCCTGCGTATCTTTCTCTCCGGAATGCCGCCGGACTGCCCGCCCGTCGTGGTGGTTCAGCACATGCCTGAGAATTTCACTCGCGCCTTTGCCGACCGGCTCAATAGAGATTGCGCGATCGAAGTCAGCGAGGCTGGCGACGATGCTCCGCTGCGCCCGGGCATAGCGCTGATTGCTCCGGGCAACTATCACTGCGTGGTTAACAGCAACGGCCCGAGCCTTGTGGTCAACATCATGGACGGGCCCCTGGTGTCCCGGCATCGGCCAAGCGTGGACGTTCTGTTTCGCTCCGTCGCTGTCAGTGCAGGGAGAAACGCGATCGGGGTAATTATGACTGGGATGGGGGACGACGGAGCGCAGGGATTGGTCGAAATGAAGGAGACCGGCGCTATTACCATCGCACAAAACGAAGCAACGTGTGTTGTGTTCGGAATGCCTCGCGAAGCCATCGAGCGCGGCGCCGTCGACCTCGTTTTGCCATTGGAGCAAATCGCGTGCGCCGCCCTGGATTCACTCGCCGCCGAGAGAAAACAGCGCACGCCGGTGGGAAGTTGATCGCCCCGCTCAGGAAGCGACCCGAATCATCCCGGAGTGCAAGAAATCCTCCCGCCACCACCAAATGCCCGGGTATCCGGCCGCCCGCAATATTGCAGGAAAACCGAAGTTCTATGCCGAGAGTGACCTGTCCGCGAGGTGCGCGAGTACATAAGCTTAAGACTCTTTCGAGAATCAGGCGAGACAAACACTGCTGCAGTCCGATCTTTCAACTTGCCCTTCGGAGAAAAACGATTATGGCCACTGGCGCCAAACCTGCTCTTGATCCAACTGCACCTGAACAAACCGCGACCACGGAAGCATCCGAGCCAAAGCCAGCAACCTTCTTGGCAAAGGTCACACACCTGTTGACCAAGATCTTCGAACTCAACGAGCGCCTCGGATCAACCCGCGAGTACCAGTAACCGAACGGCCTAGATACTGGAAGGCTGCTGACTTATTTCGGTTCATCGTAGTCACCTCGAAGGCTTCGAACTCCACTTGACAGAATGGACGAGTTAACTCCTCGACCCACTCATTAGTGTGATGACGCACAACGACACCTTCTGGGAGTTTGAAGACTCCGTAGGTGCCATATTGCCCGACATACCGGTCGTATCTTTCGAGATTTCGCAAATCGTGGTTCAGGAAGAGGTCACTAACGTACACAAGGCCGCCGGGACGAAGCACTCGGCTGATTTCACGCAGCAGATTGCGTTGCTCTTCGTCTTGAGGTATGCAGGTAAGTACGGCAAACAGAAGCACAACATCGACAGAATGTCCCTGCAGGGGAATCGACTGCCCGTCATTCTGGATGAGCCTCGCATCCGGGATCTGGGATCGACAACGCGAGAGCATTCGGAAGGAAAAATCAATGCCTATCATGTTCATGTACCCGCCTGTTTGCAACTCGGAAAGGCTCCTTCCGTACCCACAACCGAAGTCGAGAATGCGCGCTCTTGGACCTGCATAGCGCATCAGCCATGCAGTGTTCAGCGGGTGGCAAAAGTGCTTTTCGTCCGCAAGCGCATCCCAGTAACGGGCTTGCATCGGGATCTGCGAAGGACCCATCGAAAGAAAGAGTACTGCCAAACTCCTGCTCTGCCTGCACGATTTTTCGAAACCATGAATTATGGACCCGACTGGAGGAATCGGTTTCCAGTCGAACTCATTGGCTCTTCTCTGTCTTCATCCTGGAGCTATTTCATCCCAACTTTGGTCTATGCGACCGTGTGAGAGGCAAGGTTCACAGTGACTGTATCGGGCGTTGGAGCAGTCCCGGATTTCGGAACGGGGTTGAAGGTAATGGTGAGAGAACTGGCGGTTGCCTGAACACGAAGGAATCCGGAATTTTGGTCGTCGTGTTTGTTGAGGGTCAGGCTGGTCGATTGGACGATTGCGCCGGTGTCCATGTAACTCACATCGACGTTGTCGCCGGGTTCGGCCGTCTGCTTGCCGAAGCTCGATTTCACCAGCTTATCGACGTTGTGGCCACTGTCTCCGCAGATGATGAAGGGCACGGAGTAACTTTGTCCGTTGAGCTGAAGCTTGCGGGTGTAGCGCTGATAGTTGTGGGCGTGCCCGGAAATGACGGCATGAGGATAAACGCCGACGTTTTTGCAGACCGCGTCGATATCGGCGAGCATGAACGGGCTGCTGTAATGCGTTCCCCCGCTGGAACCGCCCCCAGGCGGCGAGTAAACGAATGGAGGATGATGGACGGCAAGAATGACCGCGCCTTGATAGTTATTGCTCTTGATGTTCTGCAGTTGAGCTGTGAGGAAGGCGAGTTGGTAGTCGGGAACAACGGGCCAGGCCGGAGTTCCGCCGGTGGTATTATCCTGCTTGTTCGTTCTCGTGCCTTTCTTCGACTTCGCAGATGCACTCGAGCTCTGACTCGAGACGACTCCGGGATCTTCGAGGGCATTCGAGAAGAGTCCAATAATGCGGACGTACGGAGCATCGAGCGCGAAGTAGACACCGGGCTGAGTGATGGAAGTGCGGTGCAAGGATCCAGCTTCGACTGTGACGGCAGGCGACGCCGAGCAAAAATTCCGCTGGAAGATAGTGAGCGGTTCGCTGCCTTTGGGAGTGTTGGGCAGCAGGAACGAATCGTGATTGCCGGGAATGGCGAAGATCGGTGCGGGATAGTTGCGGTAAGGTTCGTAGAACTCGTCGTAGTAGTAGGCGGATTCTCCGAAGTTATAGACCACATCACCGAGATGAAAAAGAAACGACGGACGGTTTGCGGCCGACGCGCTGTGGAAGTCGTTGGTGACAGCGTCGGAGACTTTGATCATGGCGGGGAACGTGGATTGAGCGGTGGCCCCGCTATCTCCAATCATGTGGAATGTTATGGATTGAGCTGCGTTGATGGATTGGATGACGGCGGGGCCGTTCGGTCCCCAAGCGGTCTCAAGCGAGAAGAGATCGGCGGGTTTGCCACCGGCTTGCGGGAAAGAGACAACTTCGGTGTAGAGCAGAGCATTGACCTGCTTTGTATAGTCTGCGCTGTCATCGGGTGTGACGGTGAATTGCGAAGGATCGGGCGTGGGAACGCCTTCCGCGAAGACGGGTTCTGCAAACAGAGGTTGAGACACTGGCGCTTTGGGCTTTCTAGGCATGGCGATCGATTCCTTTCGTCAGAGGTCGAGTTGTCTGAAAATCCCAAATACGACGGGATCTCCACTCTTCCCACCGCCCCTGCCGACGATGTTATCAGGCTGATTTTGTCAGTTGTCTTGTGGTTTGCTGGTCACCCTCGGGCACCTTGTTTTTGCTCTGGCGGCGCTTGTCAATCGGAGTACCATCCCGGTTGCATTCATTGACCGTGGGCGTGAGTCGCGTCATTGTTGCCGCGAATCGTGTTGCTGAATCTTCTTGTGGTGCGCTCGGTACGCATACAACACCGCGAGTAAGGGCGGGGCGACGAGCACTCCCCAGAATGGCCAAAGCACTCCGAGCACAATCGGCGTAAAGACGGACGCCCACATAGGCACCTTAGCCGTTCTTCGCATTATGTACGGTTGGAGCAACAGCCCGTCGAGCGCGGCAATGATGGCATAAAGCGCGAGCACGCCCAGAGGGTGCTTCCAATCCATCCACCTAATGGTTGCAGCGAGAACCGGTCCCAACAACCCCAGGATCGGCCCAAAGTGTGGCACGATCTGGAGCACCGCTGCGATGATCGCCCACATCGGTGCGAACGGGACATGCAGAATATAGAGTCCGGTCAGCCAGAGTAGTCCGACAGCCAGAGAGTCCTGGAACTGGGCAATGGCCCAGTTCTTGAGCGCGCCGCCTGTGGTGCGTAGGTGATCTTCGAAGTCCATCATCGCTCACTGCTCAAATCTCTTCATACCACAGCAAGCAAGATTCAGAACGCCTGCCGCTGTTGAAAAACCCAGTTCGCGGAACGTGCTACATGAAGCAGCGCGGGACAGCGCTTCGAATCACTGTGACTGCGAGGCGTCCATACCGCCGCGCAGCCTATCGCCGCTGCTTTTGGGCGCGAACGGCGAGGCAGGTGCAAGGGGCCGTGGGGCAGTACCTAACCCTCACCGTTAGTATGCGCTGGGCAAAAGCTTGGTCAAACAGCCGGTTTATGCTAGCTTGTCGCCTCATGCAACGGCTCCAATGCTAGCCCCGCAAGGAAAGTCATGACAGGCACTTCGAATCCAAATATTTCCGCGCCGAAGCCAGCTGTGATTTCGCAACGTAGAACGCGTCTCCCGGGCATTCTGATGGCTGTCGGAGCAACTGCACTCTTTGCCCTGACTTTGACTGGCTCAACCTCGATCCGGCCATGGGGCCAAGGTTATGATCCACTCGGTCACTGGTGGCTTTCGACAATTTGCGCCGCTACTCCGGTGGTGGTGCTGCTCGGAACGCTCGCTCTGTTCCGCATGAAAGCCCACTACTCGGCTTTTCTGGGACTGGTGACGGCCATTCTGGTGGCCAGCGGTTTGTTCCACATGCCAATAAAAATGGCGAGTATTGCAGCCATCTATGGCGCGTGCTACGGGCTGTTCCCTATTGGCTGGATCATTCTCAACGTGATTTTTCTCTACCGAATGACCTGTGAGACGGGCCGCTTCAAGGTCCTGCAAGAGAGCATGACCGGAATTACACAGGATACGCGTTTGCAGCTACTGCTCATTGCGTTCTCGTTTGGAGCATTTTTTGAGGGGGCCTCGGGATTCGGAACGCCCGTAGCAGTCACAGCGGCGTTGCTCATCGGCCTCGGCTTTCCGCCGCTGGAGGCTTCGGGATTGTCACTGATCGCTAACACCGCGCCGGTGGCTTTTGGAGCTTTGGCCACCCCGATCGTCGCCCTGTCTGCGGTTACTGGTTACAGCGAAGTTGCCCTGGGGGCTCAGGTCGGCCGGATTCTGCCGCTCTTTTCTGCACTCGTCCCATTCTGGCTGGTAACGGCGTATGCAGGCTTCAAGGGAATGAAAGACATCTGGCCGGCAATCGCGGTTGCGGGGATCTCCTTCGCCATCCCGCAATATCTGGTATCCAATTATCACGGCCCGTGGCTCACTGACATCATAGCTGCGTTGTGCTCGATGGGTTGCCTCGTTTCTTTCCTCAGGATCTGGCACCCTGACCGGATTTGGGGACACGATGGACAGAATGACAAGCAGCGCTCCGCTCGTGGGACTCACGGTTACGCTCGCGGCGAGGTTGTGCGGGCATGGTTGCCGTGGTTAGTTCTGAGTGTAATTGTTTTCTGCTGGGGCACGTATACCGGGAAGAAGATCATGAACACTCCCGAAAAGGTGTTCCGCTTCATGAGTACATGGAGTATTCCTCCTAGCGCAGTCACCAATCCTCAGATACCGATCACCGGCCTCAACAAAATGGTGCAGCGTGTTCCTCCAGTTGTGCCGAAGCCAACGACCGAGGCTGCGGTATTCGGATTGAACTGGATTTCGGCTACCGGTTCGGGAATCCTGATCGCGGCCATCATCTCCGGTTTTATCATGGGCCTGTCACTGCGGAAGATGGTAGTCATGTGGTGGAGGACGGTTTGGCACTTGCGCTTCTCGTTGATGACGATTGCGGCGATGATGTCATTGGGGATCGTAACCCGCTACTCTGGGTTGGACGCCACGATGGGTCTGGCATTCGCGCGCACCGGGCATCTCTATCCTTTCTTCGGAACATTGCTTGGCTGGCTGGGGGTGGCGCTTACGGGATCCGACACTGCGTCCAACGTGTTATTCGGCAGCTTGCAGAAAATTTCCGCGCAGCAAATCGGCATCTCTCCCGTGTTGATGGCGGGGGCGAATAGCGCGGGTGGCGTTATGGGGAAGATGATCGACGCGCAGAGCATCGTGGTGGCCAGCACAGCGACAGAATGGTACGGACATGAAGGCGACATCCTGCGCTACGTATTCTGGCACAGCATTGCTTTGGCATGCCTGGTAGGCGTAGTCGTTTTCTTGCTGGTGTATGTGCCCCCATTCACGCGCCTGGTCGTTCACTAAGCCCAGAATCTCAATTCACGGCGTTTGCGGCTTTCCCCAACTTGTAAAGTTGGACGAGCCACTGATGGGTCAGTTGGAGGTATTAGCAATCGCGAACGCCGATGCGGTCTTTCCGCGCCACATACCGTGATAGCCTTCGAGCAGCAGGGGTTCGGCTTCAGCATATTTTTTCTGTCCGGGGCAGCGTCGGATTATACCGCGAAGGAGTCCTCCATCTGGTGTAACCGGCGACTGCGCTGACTGATGGGATTGAGCGTTATTGAGGTCTTACGCAACCATCCGCTCAAATATCGGCGAAACTGATTCAGCGGGACGGAAGCCAAGTGGTTGCCACCGAATCTGAGCGGTTGCCTGTGGGAAAATTGGATGTCGAGATTTTCAATCTTGCGGCGGCAGCGCTGGCTTGTTTGATCTGTGCCTCGGTCATCACGTGCGTGAGGACCTTGAGTTGCGAGGCGGCGCGGCGCTCACCACCTGCGGCGGCCGTTTTGTACCACATATAGGCCGAGACGTAGTCCATGGGGACGCCTTTCCCTTTCTCATACAGAAAAGCTAAATCGAGCTGCGCCCGGGCGTATCCAAGTTCAGCGGCGCGGCGGACCCATTTGGCTGCTTCGGAAAAATCAAGATTAACTCCTGTGCCGGTGAAGTACATCCAGGCAAGATTCTCCTGGGCAGGTGGATAGCCGTGCTCGGCAGCGGCGCGGAACCAGGCCGCGGCCTGAGCGTTGTCACGGGCGACCCCTCTGCCCCGAAAGTACAAGTACGCCAGATTGCAGATGGCGATCACCTCACCATGGTTGGCCGCTTTCCGATACCATTCGGCAGCCTGGCCGAAGTCTTTGCGGATGCCTTCGCCACGTTCATACATGGACCCCAGATTGTTTTCAGCCGTTATTTGGCCCTGTTCTGCAGCAGCGGTGTAATAACGCAAGGCTTCCCGATAGTTCTTCTTAACTCCTTTGCCCTGTTCGTAAAGGTAGCCAAGCCCGAATTCGGCATCTGCGAAATTCTGATGTGCCGCCTTTTGCAACCATTCGGCTGCTTTGCTGTAATCCACCGCAAAATTTGTGCCTGTCATGTAGAACCAACCCAGCCGATACTGAGCTTGGGGATCGCCCTTTTGAGCTCGTTCTGCGATTGAGGAGATCTGAGGGGGAGTCAAGGTAGAAGGCGGTTCGGTTTTGTCTTGGCTTCTGGCGGCTGCCGATCCGTTGAACCACAGCAACGGCAGCAACGTAACTGTAAAGAGCGCTCGCTGGTTCCTTCGCATGTCTTCAAACCTCAGTGGTGCCGTGCTGATGCTGATTTCGCCGGGGCTACCCGTTTCATCTCCCGCATGGGACCATTTCGTAACAGGAAGCTGGATTGAGCAATGCAACCCGGCACACGATAAGCACACGCATGGGTAACGAAGCCAAGTTCTTGAGCAGATTGAGTTTTGGATGAAGATCACCACATCAGTGCACGCCGAAAGCGTTTGCTAAAGCGATCACTAACCTCAGTGATGGACCGACGTCCAAAGCATAAGGTGGGAAATGGCAACTATTCAGTCACCTGCAGATAGAGTCCGGTTCGATGTTTTTGAGCTTGATCTTCGCGCGGGCGAATTGCTCAAGGAGGGCCGGAGAATCAGATTACAAGAACAGCCCTTTCGCGTTCTGCTTCTGCTGCTCCAACGCGCGGGCGAGGTGGTGACGCGGGATGAACTGAGGCAGGAGCTCTGGCCAGCCGATACGTTTGTGGATTTCGATCATGGGCTGAACAGCGCGGTCGCGCGATTGCGGGAGACATTGCGGGATTCGGCTGACAAACCGCGTTTCATCGAAACCGTCGCAAAACGAGGTTATCGATTCATTGCTCCCTTAGAGCCGAAAGCCGAAAAAGAGCCGAAAGCTGAAAACCAGCCCGAGTTCGCGAGCGTTGCGCAACACTCGCGACTACCCTTGGGGCGGTTTTGGATTGTCTCGACGATCTGCCTTGCGTTGGCTTGCTCGGCATCGATTTGGGCCTTCTACCGGCCGCGTACCGACGCCCAACTGGCGAAGATCGAGGTCGTCCCCTTGATCGGCTTGCGCGGATATCAGGCGACGCCTGCGTTCTCGCCGGATGGAACCCTGGTCGCGTTCCGGCAGAGTGACGGACGAAGCAATACCGGGATCTATGTGGCGGTTGTGGGCGGGGAGAAAACCATCCAACTGACCAGCGACCCTGGGGATTGCTGCCCGACATGGTCACCGGATGGGGGACAAATTGCTTTCGTTCGTTACTCTGCAAACTCTTTCTTTATCCTAACGATTCCTGAATTAGGGGGTACCGAGCGGCGCCTGTATCGTGGCCCCGATCACTTCGGAGGAGGACTCTCGTGGTCCCCGAACGGGAGCTTGATCGCATTTTCCGAGGGCGATGTGAGCGACCCGACGCGGGCGTGGATCTCAGCCTTGTCGGTTTCCGATTCGAGCATACGGAAAATCTCCTCTCCTCCGCCGGGGTGGATCGACCGTTCTCCAAGTTACTCTCCCAATGGCAACCGGCTGGCCTTTATCCGCTCCGCAGTGGCGGGAGTGAGTAACGACATCTACGTCATGGCAGCGAACGGTGGTCCGGCGAAGCGTCTTACTTTTGATCATCGGCCCATGTCGGGATCGCTGGCGTGGACCAGCGACAACCATGAAGTCGTTTTTTCCTCTGCCCGCGGCGCTGAGATGGGATTGTGGGTCGTTGCGGCAGGAGGAGGCACTCCACACCCAGTGGCAGGCCCAGTCGGCGAAGCTGGGTGGCCTACGATTCCGTCCAAGAACGACAACACGCTGGTCTATGAACAAAGTCTGGGTAAGGCAGACGTCTGGCAACTCGATTTGAAGGATACGAAGCACCCTCAAAAGGCGCCGTTCGCGCTGGTTTCGGAAAAGGGCGACAAAATGCGACCGCAGTTGTCGCCGGACGGGAAAAAGGTAGCTTTCGAGTCGGATCGCCTGGGCTTTTGGGATATCTGGACATGTGATGTGGACGGAAGCCGTTGCGATCAGATCACGTCTTTGCACGGAACGGCGGGGCGTGCGCAGTGGTCACCGAATGGGCGCTACATCGCTTTTGAATTTCATCCCCATGAGCGAAGCGAAATTTATGTGGTTGAAGTGCCCGGAGGAGTACCGCGGCTGTTGCCAACGATTCCGGGCTCCGACAATCTCTCCCCGAGTTGGTCGCGCGATGGGAAGGGGATTTATTTTGCCTCGAAGCGCGGCGGGGAAGCCTTCCAGATCTGGAGAGTGCCGATCGCGGGCGGAACTCCCACGCAGCTAACCAAGCGCGCCGGGATCTCGCCCGTTGAATCCTTCGATGGGCGTTACTTGTATTATTCGAAGTACGAACAGAGCGGTATATGGCGCTTGCCACTGCAGGGCGGCAGCGAGGAAAGTAAAGTGCTCAGTGACATCGACCCCGAGGACTGGCCGGATTGGGCGCTGAGTCCAGAAGGAATTTACTTCCTGAAATTTGGGAAGTTTCCACACACCGAGCTTGCATTCTTCGATTTTGCCGACAACAAGGAGCACGTTCTTTGGCCTTTGGAGAGGAAGCTCGGTTGGGGCCTGAGCTTGTCCGCTGACGGCAAATCGCTGCTTTATGTTCAGAATCAGTTTGCCGAATCGAATCTGATGCTGGTGCGGAATTTTCGATAAGATGCGCGGTCGCTTCGCGTTGAACAGTGGTTCAGTTTGAGGTCGGCAAGCTGAATGGCCAAACCTGCGGATCAGTGAAGCCCTCCATCACTCGCAATGAACGAAAGGTGGCGAAGCAATTTCGGAATAATTCTGGCAGCGATGTTGTTTGGCGTGGATAATGGCGGGTGCTTTTCGAATAGCACATCGGCCAATGATCATGCGTCTAACTATTTTCGCTGCTTTTCTATTATTAACTCTGTCCGCGGCAACAGCTCAGGTGCGGGTATGGCAGGGCACACTGACCTTGCCTACATATGAGGAAGGCCTGCCCGACCCCAACCCGCCATTCGATCAGTACGCGAATGGGCGTTTCAATTATCCCTACACGCTGCGTCACAATTTGACGAATCGCCGCATCGATCATGCCTGGCGCGCAGTGTTTCTCGAAAATGAATATTTGAAATGTTCCGTGCTCCCCGACATCGGCGGCCATCTCTACACCTGCACCGATAAGATCAGCGGCAAGCCGATGTTTTACGAAAATCCTTCGATCAAGAAAGCCGATATCGCATATCGCGGCGCATGGGCTGCATTCGGCATTGAGTTCAATTTCCCGGTCTCCCACAACTGGGTCACTGCTTCGCCCGTCGATTTTGCTTTCGGCCATCGAGCGGATGGCAGCGCCTATGTTCAAGTAGGCACCATCGACCGCGTTTACGGCATGCAGTGGTCTGTGGAACTCGTGCTGCGACCCCACTCTACTTTACTCGAGGAGCGAGTCGCGCTGAACAACCGGAGCGACGTACGGCATCGATTCTACTGGTGGAATAATGCCGGAATTCAAGTATGGGATGACACAAAAATCGAATATCCCATGCGGTTCACCGCGACTCACGGCTTCACTGCTGTCGAACCCTGGCCGATCGAAGCTGACAGTAACGATCTCAGTATCGTTAAAAATCACACCAAGGGTCCTGTGTCGCTGTTCGCGTACGGCAGCCGCGAGCCCTTCATGGGCGTCTGGCATCCCCACACCAACACCGGAGTCGTGCATTATGCCGATTACGCCCAGCTTCCCGCGAAAAAGATCTGGTCATGGGGAAGCGATCCGGACGGGCTCGACTGGCGCAAAGCTCTATCCGACAACGACAGCGCTTACGTCGAGGTTCAGGCGGGGCTATTCCGCAATCAAGAGACATATGCATTTCTCGAGCCACGACAGACGATCACTTTTTCTGAGTACTGGATGCCAGTGCGCGAGATTGGCGGAATCTCGAGAGCCAACCTGGCGGGGGTGGTCCATTTGAGTCGCCAAGGAAACGCGCTGCTTGCGGTACTCAACGTGAACCAGGCAGTGCCCGGAGCAACGCTTCGCATTTTAGCCGGAGATCGAGAGGTGTTTCACACCCAGGCATACCTTTCGCCTGCGCGTACATGGTCGCACCGCCTCGACAATGCCGACCCGCAACAGAAGTACGCATTCGAACTGCGCGACGCGAAAGGATGGGTTCTGCTCCGACATACCGAAGGAGAATATGACTGGACGCCGACGGATCAAGTACACGTCGGTCCACAGCCGGCATACAGGTTTCCTGACCCTGAGCATCGCACCGAAGACGACTGGCTGCAGTTAGGAAACCAACAGGAACTTAATGGCGAGCTTTTGATTGCCCTGCGGACCTATAGAGATGGACTGGTCCGATTTCCGGAAAGCTTTGACCTGCAAAAAGCTGCAGGACGCCTGTGTGCCGGCCTGCTGCGCTTCGCAGAGGCAGAAGATTATCTGAAACCGGTGCATGCTCGCGATACGACGGATGCGGAGGCATCCTACTACCTTGGGATCGCGAATGAGGCCTTGGGACAGAACCGCAAAGCACGCGAATCGTATGAGGCCGCTGGGCGGCTGCCGGTTTTCCGTGCTGCAGCGGAATTGCGTTTGGCCGAGCTTTCTGCACGCGAGGGCGATGTGAAGCAGACAGAGTCGTACTTGCGTGCCGTTATGCGATCTGCTCCAGATGATCTGCGTGCGGCGGAGGAGTTGTCTGCGATCCTCAGCGCCGAAGGACGGACGGACGAATCTCGAAAGCTAGCGAATGAGTGGCTCGGTCGATATCCAGAGCGTTATTTTCTCTTCGAGGAAGTTGGCCAACCCGACCTGCATCAGCTGGGAAACGATGCTCAACGGGTCCTGAACATTGCCGCGGAATACATGCGCCTTGGCATGTACGCGCAGGCACTTGAGATTTTGTCGCGCAAGTATCCCGATGCGCTGGCTGATGAAAGCGAACCGGGCGTGCTTCCAGCGAACAAGCATCCGATCGTGGCCTATTACCGGGCCTATTGCCGCGAGAAACTGGGCCAATCCCCCAATGTGGATCTGAGCGTGGCGGAAAAGCTTCCAACGAATTATGTATTTCCGAGTAGCGCGATCGATCGGGAGGTGTTGCGTACAGCGCTACGCGTCAATTCTGAGGACGCGACCGCACATTATCTGCTCGGCACGCTCTATTTCTCCAAAGGCCTGACCGAATCCGCTCTCTCCGAATGGGAGCAGGCCCGCAGGATCAATCCGCAAATTCCCGTCTTGCATGCCAGCTTGGGACGAGCGTTACTCCACACGAAAGATGATCCTGAACAAGCATTAATCGCTTTTCAGGAAGGACTTCGATCGGATCCACAAAACGTGGAACTCTACACGGGCATGGATCAGGCCCTAAGCATTTTGCATCGTCCGCCCAAGGATCACGTGCAAGCCTTGGAACGGTATCCAGACCGCGCCAACATGCCTACCGAACTCGTGTACGAACTGATTCTCAACCTGGCAGAGTCAGGAGAGTTCGACCAGGCCGTCGCACTCTTTCATAATCGCTTCTTCCCGCGCGAAGAGGGTGGCACGAACGTGCGTCAGGTCTGGCTGGAAGTTCGGGTTCAGCACGCCACCTCGCTGGCGCAGAGTGAACACTGTTCCGAGGCCACAGACATCGTTGATAACGTGGCCCAATCGTTGCCAGATCTGCCGTTCACGCGCGACGGACTTGAGCCCTTCCTGCGCTCGGCTAGATTCAGTTATCTCATCGGGAACGTTTACAAGAGTTGTGGCCTGACCAATAAGGCTACAGTTGCTTATCAACGCGCGGCAGATCAATCGGGTCTGGAGAACGCGGTCTGGTCTCTGAAGGCATCCCAGCAATTGCCCAACTTCGACCAGGACGCTGCAACGCAGAAATTACAAAGCATGCTAGATCGCTTCAAGAACAATGGGGAGAGCGGCGGCGAGAGCTCCTCGTGGCTTTACAACGTTGGAATGCTCGAGACCGCGCTTAAAGATTACGATGGCGCACAGAGAGAATTTCGGCAAGCACTCTTGGCACGCGATCAACTCATGGCATATCACCTGACGAGACTGGCTCTATCCAGCAACCCCTAGAAGCGTTGCGCAGTCACAGTACTCAAAGGCCGAACGCATCAGATCAGATTGCAATGCGAATAACTCCGGAAAGATATATGGGCAAGGAGATCGCGGCGTTTACTTCCATTTCCCCGTGCCTTCTGCAATCGTTACGTAACAATCGATGGGCAGATCGGTAAAACGCTCGACTTTCCCGCCGGGCTGTGGCCATTGAATCTCCATCCAATCAACCTTGGTTTTCTTGCCTATTCCCAGGATTATTCGCGGGTCATGGGAAGACAAGAAACTGCCTCCGCCTACTTTCATCCGATGCTGCTTCAAGTCGCCAGCCTGATAAATGATGCGGGCGCCGATGGCGTCGATGTTCGATTTCGTTCCGACAAGGTTGAGGCCGAGCCAATGGTTTTGACTTCCCACGGCATTGCGCAGTAGAACCGGAGCACCATCGTTCACACCCACCAGGACATCTGCGGCCCCGTCATTATCGAAATCTCCAATCGCCATGCCCCGAGCGGAAAGCCGTTTGGCGAATACCGGACCGCTCTGTGTACTGACGTTTTCGAACGTCTTTCCGTTGTTGTGGAACAAGAGCAGCGGCTCATCATAAGTGACCTCGCCGTGGAGTAGAGCGATCAGATCATCTGGGTTGCCGTTCGCGAGCAGGAGGTCAAGGTAGCCGTCATTGTCATAGTCAAAAAACTTCAGACCCCATCCGCTGAGGAATCTCGTCGCTCTCGCGATTCCCGCGGAAGGCGCTACATCGTCGAACGTCTCGTTGTGGTTGTTCTTGTACATGGCGAAATCCTCGCGATCGAGGTTTGCCACGAACAGCCCCATCCAGCCATCGTTTGCGAAGTTCGCAGAATCGACCCCCATACCAGATCGCGCCCGGCCAGAATCGCTGTAAGCAACCCCAGCGGTCTCGCCGATTTCCTCGAATTTCCCCTTTCCGCGATTGACGAATAGAAAGTCTGCCACCGTATCGTTGCTTACCCACAAGTCCATTCGTCCATCATTATTAATATCGGTTGCGACTACGCCCCATACTTTGCCGAGGTGACTGGCGATCCCAGACTCCTTGCTAACATCGGTGAATGTGCCGTCGCCGTTATTGTGGAAGAGCCAACTGGGCTTGGGAGAATAAACCTTAGGAATGCAATAGTGGCGTCGACCATCGTCGTGGATGCCGCAAGGCTTATTCAGTTCCTTGCTGAACTCGGCAAACTGTCCCACGAATAGGTCGAGGCGACCATCGTTGTCGTAGTCGAACCAGACCGCGCTCGATGCCCATCCCGGCGCAGCGACACCCGCTTTCTCCGTGACATCGCTAAACGTTCCATCCCCGTTGTTGTGATAAAGAATGCTTCGTCCATATTGCGTGACGTAGATGTCAGGAAAGCTGTCGCCATCGTAGTCGCCAACCGCTACTCCTTGCCCGTATCCGCCCCCAGCGACTCCAGCTTTTTCGGTCACATCGGTGAAGGTCCCGTCGCGATTGTTTTTATACAGGGCATTGCGCAGAAGCGTGCTTGGGGTGAAAAAATCGCATTTGCCGCTGTTCACCAGATAGATGTCCATCCAGCCGTCGTTGTCATAGTCCAGGAATGCGCAGCCAGGGCCCGAGCTCTCAGGAAGATACTTCTCTGGAGATTTCCCACTGGTGTGCACCCACCGGATTCCACTCTTCTCTGGAGGAATCTCAACAAATGGAAATGGCTTGGCCGTGGGCAATGCAAATGCCGGCCACCTTGGCACCAGCAACGATCCTGCGATCATTTTCCGGGCGAAGTCGCGGCGCGTAAATTGCGGTACGCGAGTTCGCGGTGGCATCGTCATCCCGTTTGCACCCAAATGAACTTCATGTGCGGGGTATTCGTGTAGGATCGACTGAAGATGAAACTACTCCGGCTTCTCAGCACCCGATGCCGCGGTCAGCGAGCGATGAATGGCAAATTCCTTTTCCGCTTCCTCTTTGTGCCCGGATCTCTGCAGTGCGGTCGCCAAGGTGTTATGAACCTCGGGATTACCCGGTGCCAGGCGCTCCGCAGTTCGCAAGGGCGGAATCGCTTCCTGGTATTTCTTTAGCGCAACCAGACAAAATCCCCAGCCGAGGTAGGCCTCGGCGAAATTGGAATCGAGTTTTGTTGCCTCCAAAAAATGCGGAATCGCATCGTCGCATTTATCGTCGCGCCGGGCAAGTTCCCCCAGGATATAGTGCGCATCGGCATTTCCTGGGTCGATCTGCAGCTCCTTCTGGAGTTCTTGTTTTGCGCGCTCCGGAGCATCGGGGCCGGCGTCAGGTCGCGAGAGAAGCAATCGAGCTAACAGGAAGTGGATGCCGCGAGCGTTGGGATCCTTCTTAATCATGCCCTCA
The DNA here is from genome assembly GCA_030038125.1 of Candidatus Sulfotelmatobacter sp. GTDB lineage: Bacteria > Acidobacteriota > Terriglobia > Terriglobales > Acidobacteriaceae > Sulfotelmatobacter. The sequence continues at coordinate 9,662 of JASHPL010000357.1, read as the reverse complement.
TATTCGAGCTGGGCTGGCTCCCACCTACCCTGCATCTCAAGAGCTTCGGCGTTCAGCTTGTGGGCAGCGAACGAGTCTGGAGCCGTCCGCGCAAGATCCTGCGCACTCCGGGTTGATAAATCGGAGTACGCATGGACGATGACAAACAGTACGTCCGGATCTTTGGGAAACTGTTTGCTCAGCAAGCGGATGAATTCATCTGTGGAGTCGCGATCGTCCACAGCCAGAGAACAGCGGACGCCGAGCACACCAGCCTGTTTCCGCAGGTCTGCGGCAACGGTGCTGGCCATCGCATGCTTGAGACCGGAAATGCTCTCGCGACAGCGTCCTTGCCCCGCAAGGCTGATCGCTTTCTCGGGAGATAAGGAAACTCGGGATGCGGGAGCGGTCATCGAGGTCTGCGCGGAAATAATCGGCGCTGCCCAGAGACTGCCGGCTAAGACAAGAAATGCGGCGGCCTTCCCCAAAAAACTATCCATCTGGAAGTGCGAGGGTCCCTCTCCGAAGAATCAGGCGAACAAAAACAAAAGATGCAGGCGGGGTGACCGCCTGCATCATTATACGGGTTTTGACTTCAAAAATAGAGTTTCAACGCCAGCTGTATGTTCCTTGGCGGTTGAGCGCTGGTGATCTGTCCCAGCCCGGCCCCCAAAGACGGATTGGGCGCGTTGTACTGCACCTGGTTAAAGAAGTTGACGAAGTCACTGCGGAACTGCAACCGGAACCGCTCCGTCAACTGGAAGTCCTTGTGCAGACTCATGTCTATGTCGCCATAGTGCGGCATGCGTAAGGCGCCGAGTGACGGTGGGCAATCCCCGAAGGAACCGACAGCCGGATTGGTAAATTCGCCGTTGTTGACGAACCACTGCCGTCCTACTCCCGGTATCAATGTGTTCGTGATCGCTGGGATGCCGTTGCAATTTGTCCGCGGTCCGCGACTGAAGGTGCCGGAGTTATCCGCCGCTCCAAGAATCGGCTCTGGCCAGCCAGTGCGCCAGGAAACGATGGGACTCACCTCCCACCCGCCAATCACTTCATTGACGGGCCCGCTAGCGTCCTTGCCCAACAGCTTGCCGCGGCCAAAGGGCAGATCGTAGATGGCATACGCCGAAATTACGTGGGTAGCATCGGAATAGCACGGCGAATACTCCGAGGGTTGATTGTAGACATTCTGCCAGTATGCACTGGCTGCATAAGCGTTGTTCCATGCGCCGTAGTAGCCGATGCTGTCGGTCATACACCGGGACAACGTATACGCGACCTGATATTGCAGGCCCTGAGTCATTTGTTTCTGCAGCACGGCCTGCAATGAGTTGTATCTCATGGTGCCATTGGACTTGGTGCCTGAAATCGTCGCACCCGGAGTGTTAGATGTCGGAGTGCCTCCGCCAAGAACGCTGTAGAGCGCTGGGTTGGCGGAAAAGTATGGGCTGTTTGCGGTGCACGGCGGCGTCGCGCAGGATGAGTTGGGGAGCAGCACTCTCTGCCCGTAGTCAAATGGGACCATCAGGTGCGTGCCCCTCTGGCCTACGTATCCGACTTGCAGTGTGGTGGCGCCAGCAAATTGGTGCTGGACAGTTACGTTATATTGATCGGCGATGGCGGGCTGTACGTGAGGATCCCAGATTCGGTACAAAGCCGATGAGAAACACGCATACTGCGGCGCAGCGCAGGAGGTCGATGTAGCGGTGCCGACGATTCCAGAGCTCGTATCCTGTCCAGGCAGTGCAACGGCGTTATAAATCTGGTTGATTTCCGCCGGAGCGAATGGAGGATTCAGCGGCAAGCGGAGATTCGTGCCAGTTCCTTCCAGGTACGACGAAATTGTGAACGCGCTACGAATCACCGTGTGGTCGCCCAGAGCCGCGGGAGTCCAGGCGAAACCAATGCGCGGCTGGAAATCCTTGCCGCCATAGGTTCCGTCGTAGAGGGCGCGGCTGGCTCCGTTCTGACCGGCGAGATCGATATTGCCGGTGGCAAAGTTGTAATTCGACTGATGATTGTTGATCTCGACCCAGGGAGTGTGCGCGTCATAGCGCAATCCCAGATTCCAGGTAAAGCGATCTGTCATGCGCCACGTGTCTTCGACATAGATGCCGAAAATGTTGCTGTCTTGCTGCCAGGTCTGGCCGGTGCTGATGCCGCGACCATAGGTTTGGTCGAGGCCGAGGAAGAAGTCGGCGCCACCATCACCCGCTACCGTGGAAGTGCTCGAGGCTCCGGTGAACTGTCCGGTGAAGTCCATGAGCCCCAATTCACCATTGTTGCCGGCATAGAAAGTATTGATGGTCTGAAGCCACCATTGAAAGCCAAATTTGAAGTTATGCCGCCCGCGGAGCCAGCTCAGATTGTCTTCAGCTTCCCATACATGGTCATTGAAGTCCTCCGTGCTCTCCTGAGTCCCAATGGTGGTGAGAACTGAATTCGTGAAGTGCAGCTGAAGCAAGCCGGGGAGATTTCCCGGATTGCCATTCCCGATTCCAAGGGTGTTGCCGAACTGCCCGACGTTGGAGGCCCACGCCGTACCGGTGTCCGCGACAATATGGTTCCAGCCAAAGCGGGCATCATTGACAAGATTGCTCCCTATGGCACGGGTCCAATCGCCAACCGTGCTGGTAATCGGCGTCGTCGCCAGGCCGTTGGACAACAATACCTGGGAATTGTCGGACGGATTGTTCTGAAAAGCCTTGGTGAAACGATACGAGATGTTGTCCTTTTGCGTAGCCTTGAAGTCGATCTTGAAATCGCCCTGCTCTTCATTGAATGCCGAAGTGACAACATTCACCGCGTTGTTTTGCAGGGCGCTGTTAACGGGACTCGGGTAGAGGCTTGAGGCAAACAGGGCTTTCGCCACCGGGCTAAGCATGGCGATAGGAATTACGTTGTTCGGGAAGGGCGCCCGAGTGGTCGCAGCCGCCGATGTGGAAGTGCACGGTGCAGTAAATGAGACGCAGGGATTGTACAGTTGAACTCCCGTTCCTCCCGTACAAACACCTGAGGCGTTGAAAGAACCACCATTGGTGGTGCAAATAGCGCCAAAATTGCCGGCGCGCTCGGCGGCCGTAAACACCGTGTTTGCAGTCGCCGAGCTTGGGATGTCGAATCGCTGGTCTTGAAAATCCGCAAAGAAGAAGAGTTTGTCCTTGATGACCGGTCCGCCAAAGGTGCCGCCAAACATATTCCAGCGCAACTTTTCTCTGGGTAGGGCTGGATAGACCAAATTGTTCTGCCAATAGTTGGCATTCAGAATGTCGTTGCGGAAAAATTCCCACACATCGCCGTGGTATTGGTTGGTACCCGATTTCAGCGTCGCGTTGACGATTCCACCTTCAAAATTGCCGAACTCCGCCGGGGCGTTGTTCGTGATCAGGTTGAATTCCTCGATCGCGTCGGGAGCAGGCGTGTAGCCAAGCAAGTTATCGGACACCTGGTTGTTGTCCATGCCATCGAGCAGGAAATTGTTGGCCTGCTCGCGGTTGCCGTTGATCAGCGGACGGCCGCCGTACCCCTGAGTGTTGTTGCCGTTATTGAAGCTGCTCGGATCGGTCGATACAGATCCTGGCGCCAGCAGGGTCAGCTGGGCATAGTTGCGGGAGGCCAGAGGCAGTTCATCGTTGGTCGCCGCATTGATGATCGTCGCCACTTGCGTGGTCTGGGTCTCAAGGACCGGAGCGGCCCCAGTCACCTCCACCGTTTCAGTCGCTTGTCCTACTTTCATCGCAATGTCGATACGGGCGACTTCGTTCACGGTGAGAACGAACGCGGCGTGCGACGCCACGGCAAATCCGGTTTTTTCAACTTTAAGATCGTATGTGCCCACCGGAAGTGGCGAGATTCGATAGAGGCCGGAATCGTTCGACGTGGCCGCGTAAGCAATACCCCGCTCCACTGAGGTCGCCGTAACTGTAGCGCCAGAAACAGCGGCACCACTCGGGTCCGTCACATTACCGGTAATTGAGGCGGTAACTTCCTGCGCCCAACCGGATTGCAGCAAGCCAGTTGTGATCACACACAGTGAGAGCACAAGCAAAAGGCAGTAAAAAGCACTTGGCCGTCGTGTCATAGCAGAACCCCTCCTCGAAACTTTGCCCCACAGAGACCGATGGGCTCTTGCTATATAGCAGGAACTAATGTGTCGTCAAGAAAAAAATGCAAAATGTCGAATTTTTTTTGCTGGCTAACTGGCAAATGCCTGAATTGCCGATCTAAAGTCACTGTACGTTGCTTCAGCAACAGTCCGGCTACATGTTTTTGCCTGCATTTCGCGCCAAAAAGCACGGATTTCGATAGTTCCCGTTGACCGCGGTCACATTTTGGAACCGGCTTGATCACCCGCTCATAGAGAACTCTGCTCTTCGTCTAATCTCTGGCAATCCAGGTACAGCCGCGCAATTTTATTTGGAGCGCTAGAGCACTTTGTAGTATTGTGCAGGCAAGCCGTCGGGGGAACGTTCATGCCACAAGTGCGCAACAACGGATTACCCGCGTACAAACGCATTCAAGGCGCGATTCTCAAGCTTCTCGAGGCTGGTCAATTAAAGCCGGGGGACCCTGTCGACTCAGAACGGGAATTGGCAAAGATTCACAGCGTAAGCCTGATGACCGCTCGGCATGCGCTCGCCGGGCTCGAACGTGATGGGAAAGTGGTCCGCCGTCGCGGCGCGGGTACATTTGTCGCTCCTCCGAAAATTCACTTTAACAAGCTCATGAGCTATACGGAACAGATGTCAGGCCGCGGCCTGAAGATCTCCTCCAAGCTGCTGTTTGTTAATGTGATCGACACGGCGCCCGAGATTGCGGCGCGCCTGGCTCTGCCCGCTGCAAGCCACCTGATTAAGTTGGAAAGACTGAGGTTGGGAGGAGATGAACCATTTGCCATCGAAACCTGCTATTTGTCCGCCCATGACTTTGGCGGCCTGATGCGTGCCCGGCTGGATCGAATGTCACTTTTTTCCATCCTGGAGCATGATTACGGCCTGCGGATCGCGCATGCCGATGAAGAAGTAGACGCCACCACTGCCGATGCGCATAGTGCGCGACTCCTGGGTACGCCTCAAGGTTCGGCTTTGCTACGCATTCGACAGCAGATCTTTTCCACGCAGGGCAAAATTGTCATGTACGTGCTAGGCCTGTATCGATCCGACCGTCACACTGTCTTGATCCGCAGATTCCGCTAAGGCGAATGCATTGCCTTTAAAAAGAATCGGGCCAATCGGAAACTCGCATCGCGGTACTTAATACTCAATGATATCGCTTCGTGATCCCGGACTGGCGCTGTCACGCGACCAAGTTGCAATGCTACTCATGTTCCGTGGCGGGGTTTGCGCGTGCGCAGTGCATTTTTGAGGATTCCAATAGAACCAGAGATTGCGAAAATGAAAATCGCTACTGTGCTCTGCCTGCTGTTGTCACTCGCTGGGTTCGCCGTATGCCTGCTTCCCGTGCCTTCGCTGCAGGCACAAGGCGCTCCACTGGTGGTTTCTTCCGACATGATTATCCAGCACGGCGTGCCCATGAAGACCCGCGATGGCGTGACTCTTTATGCTGACGTCTATCGCCCGAAGTCGTCTGAGAAATTTCCTGTCATTTTAATGCGGACACCGTATGACAAGAGCGTGGGTTGGGCAGTTTCACCGGCGTTCAAGATCGTGGCGCGAGGATACGTCTTGATCATTCAGGATGTTCGTGGCCGCTATACCTCCGAAGGCGAATGGTACCCCTTTAGACATGAGCAAGCTGATGGCTACGATGCGGTGGAGTGGGTAGCCTCGCTGCCTTACTCCAATGGCAAGGTCGGGATGATGGGGGCGTCATACGTGGGAGCGACGCAAATGCTTGCTGCCATCAGTACGCCTCCGCATCTTGCGGGAATCGCGCCGAACGTAACGGCAAGCAATTATCATGACAACTGGACCTACCAGGGCGGAGCCTTCGAGCAATGGTTCGATCAGAACTGGACCACGCAACTGGCGCGCAACACGCTCGACCGTTTCATTGACAAGAACACGGATGCACGTGTGGGCGCGCCCACTCTTCCTCTCGCCAACTATCCAGTCTTCAATTTTGGCCAATTGCCGGCGGAGTCCCAGCTCACCTCATCCATTGCACCTTATTACGACGACTGGCTCGCGCATCCGGATTATGACGACTATTGGAAGCAGTGGTCGATTGAAGAACATTTCTCCAACATCGCCGTGCCTATGCTTCAGGTCGGCGGCTGGTACGACATCTTCGGTGCCGGCACTCTGCGCAACTACATGGGCGTGAAAGCCCACGGGTCGACCGAGGCCGCGCGCACCCAGCAACATCTGCTGATGCAGATCGGCGGCCACGCGGGTTTTGGCCGACGTATTGGAGATGTCGATTTCGGTCCCCACGCTTTGGAAAACCCGTACGTTGATGTGATTCTCGATTGGTACGACTTCCTGTTCAAAGACATTCACAATCAATTCGCTACCGATAAGCCAGTCAAACTTTTCGTCATGGGTGTCAATGAATATCGCCAGGAGGATGATTGGCCCCCGCCGCAAGCCCACTACGTCAAGTATTTCCTTCACTCCGCGGGGAAAGCCAATTCATTACGCGGCGACGGTTCTCTGTCTACCTCGGCGCCCAAATCGGAACCGTCGGACTCGTACAATTATGATCCCGGCAATCCTGTTCCTACGATCGGTGGCCCGCTCTGCTGCGCCCAGGAACTGATGGAGCCTGGCCCGCGCGATCAACGTTCGGTTGAAAACCGGGATGACGTGCTGGTTTATTCCATTGGGCCTTTGGCGCAGGACCTGGATGTAACAGGACCCGTGACTGCAACTCTGTTTGTGAAGTCTTCGGCCGTAGATACGGATTTCACCGGCAAACTTGTCGATGTTGCTCCTGATGGTGTCGCCACGGATGTCGCGGAAGGCATTCTTCGCATGCGTTACCGCGATTCACAGGAACATGCCTCGCTGATGAATCCTGGTCAGACCTACCAGATCACACTCGATCTTTGGGCCACGAGCAATGTGTTTCTTCGCGGGCACTCGCTGCGCCTGGAAATTTCCAGCAGCAATTTTCCTCGATTCGACCGCAATCTGAACACCGGCGAAGAAATCGAATTGGCACGCCGGTTTGTTCCTGCAACCAACAGTATCGTTCATGATGCACAGCACCCTTCAGCGCTGGTGCTGCCGGTAATTCCTTAGGACTACGACCCATGACGCACTGTCGGTGACATTTGAACTGACACCTTCTTCTACCCACGTGCACAGACTTGTACACACTTTTGAGAATCGCCAGTATTTATGCGGGTTCTTAAATGGTAGAGCTAGTCGTGATCGAACCGACGACCCCATCATTGCGAACGATGTCGTACTCCGCACGTTCCCCATTATTCCTCAACAACTTAGCGTCAAAAGTTCCCAAAATCAGTGTGTTTATTGGAACGTAATTGGAACGTAAATCTGGGGCGCACCGATTAGCTACTCGGGTTCAAGGCGGAGCTGCATCGATCCAAACTCAACACGTCCAAGCTCAGGCCTTCGACAACTGATACGAAGGTGTCGCCAATACCCTCGGTCAATTGTTTCTGTGTTTCTGCCCCATCCTTCTGGCTCAATCAACCCTGCTCAACCGCACAACCGATCCGAAGGCATTGTCGATACCATTCGCCGATTGTTTTCACTCAGGTTGTCGAGCGCGAAATTCCCCAGCATGGCGCGGGAGGAGTTCGCAATGAATAACATTATCGTCGAGTCACGCGGCCAAATCCTCCTCCCGCTGGCACGGAATAGAGAATGAAAAAGTTGCTCCCGGACCGTCATTCGTTTCTGCCCACAAGCGGCCGTGATGGCTCTCGATAATGGACTTGCTCACCGACAATCCTATCCCCATGCCGTCATCCTTTGTTGTATAGAAGCCTTCGAAGAGCTTGTCCGCGACTTGAGGCTCGAAACCGACCCCCACGTCTTTCACGATGAGGTACACATGTTCCCGCCCATCCGATTTTGTTCTAATGAGCAACTCTCTCGGGCGACCATCGACAGTCCTCATCGCGTCAGCAGCGTTTCGGAACAGATTGAAAATCACCTGCTGAAGCTGGATGCGGTCGCCTTTGAGGGGCGGCAGGTCCTCTGCCAGTTCGGCTCGTACCATCACTTCATTTCTCTGAAGTTCAGGCAACGAGATCGCAATCACTTCTCGCGTCGCGTCATTCAGGTTCACCGATTCCACCGCAGTATTTTTCTTAGTGAAAAGTGCCCGCAATCGGAAGATCACTTCAGAGGCGCGGTTGGCATCGCGGATCGTCCGAAGAATCGTTTCAAGGGCACCGGCAATATTTGGAGGCACGGTGCGCAGCATCCGCTGACAGGTGCTGGCGTTGTTGACAATGCCAGACAGCGGCTGGTTCAGCTCGTGAGCAATTGATGCCGTCATTGTTCCGATCGTTATCACCCTAGCAACATGTGCAAGTTCCGATTGAGCTTTGTCGCGTGCCTCTTCCGCCAGCCGGCGAGCCGTAACATCCTGGACAGCCGCGATGTACTCCAATTGACCATCCTGATCCCGCGTCGCATGAGCAACGGCATGGATGTACTTGATTGACTCATCCGGCATCAGCAAGCGGTACTGCCATTCAAAGTCGCTGCAGCCGTTTCTAGCCTGTTCGACCATTTTCTCGTACAACGTCCGGTCGTCTGGATGGACTCGAGTGCGGACCATTTCCGGTGTTACGGGCACCCCGGTCTCAAACTCGTAGATCCGATAGAGCTGCTCCGACCACTTGATTTCGTCCGTCGTCAGACGCCAAGAATAACTTCCTATATGAGTGAGACGTTGAGCTTCTGCAAGGAATGCCTCGCTGCGCCGCAACTCTTCCTGAGCTCGCTTTTGCTGACGCAAATCAAGAATGAACGCCACGCCGTCGTTCCCACTTGCTTCGAAGAGTGTCCCGCCTAGCAGTATGGGTACGCGGCTGCCGTCTTTTCGAAAAAACTCTTTTTCATAAGGTTGAAAGCTGCCGGTCTTCTTTAGTTGGGCGATTGCCCAGTAGTCGCACTCGCGCCATTCGGTTGGAGTAAGATCCGTCCAGCGCACGCGTCCCGAGGCGAGATCACCCTGGTCGTATTGCACCATACGGAGAAATGCTTCATTCGCGCCGGTGATCGCACCCTCGAGATTCCACATGACCACCCCTACAACGTTGGCCTCGACGAGCCGACGGACCTTGGCTTCCAAGCCGCTCGCCAGCTGACGAACTTCTGCTTCGGCCTCTTCGCGCTGGGCTACCTGAATCTTCAGGTCTTCTATGTGCATTAGTGCCTGATAAGCAGATGAGGCAAACTTCCCTAGCGAGGCCATGACGCGGTCGTCCTCCCCGTCGAATTTGCGACGGTCGCTATGCATGATGCCCCATATGGTTCCGACCGCTTTGCCGTCAACGTAAAACGGGACCAGCAGTCCCTCTTCGGCAAAGGGCACCGCGCAGCTCAAATACGGATAACGCCGCTCCCAGTGGGTAAACAGCATCGTCGCGTTGCGGTCTAGCACGTCGCCGCAAGGACCAAAATCGCGGGGCGTTCCGCCTCCAACGTGTGGGCTCCACATGCCAGCGATGGCTGGCCAATAGAACCTTTGGCCGTCAACATGCGGCGTCTTGCCATCTCTCGTTAGCAGGCTAA
>JASHPL010000356.1 GCA_030038125.1 Candidatus Sulfotelmatobacter sp. | reverse complement strand
CGTGCTCCTTTCGATCGCTGCTTTCGCGGCAGTTTCTCAGTTGAACGTGTCCATCAAGGAATACACGGTACCGAGTCCAAAGGCGAGACCGCACGATCCCGCCGTGGCTCCAGATGGCTCGCTATGGGTCACCGAGCAGATGGCAAACAAGCTCGGCCGCCTCGACCCTGCCACTGGAACGTTCAAAGAGTACCCATTGAAGACGCCCGATTCTGGCCCTCACGGGTTGGTTGCCGATAAGGACGGAAACATCTGGTTCGCGGCGATTTTTGCTGGCTATGTTGGCAAGCTCAATCCGGCGACTGGAGATATCACTGAATATCGACCATCCGACGGCACCAAGATTGATCCCCACACGCCTGTGTTCGACCACAACGGGATCCTATGGTTCACCAATCAGGAAACGAACTATATCGGACGTCTCGATCCCGCTAGCAGCGAGATAGAACTAAGGAAAGTTCCGACACCGCACGCGGTTCCGTACGGCATTGTAGTCACGCAATCTGGAGTGCCGTTCTTTTGCGAGTTTGGAACGAACAAGCTGGGCAGTATCGATCCGAAAACACTGACGATCCGGGAATACTCGTTACCTGCTCAAGATGCGCGGCCACGGCGCCTCGCACTCGCGCCAGACGGCACGATCTATTACAGCGATTTTGCCCGAGGATATCTTGGGCACTTCGATCCAGTCAACGGAAAATTATTGAAGGAGTTCCCGTCACCAGGCGGGTCGGATTCCGAGCCGTACGGGATTGCCGTTACCAGCAACGGTGATGTCTGGTACAGCGAGTCTGGTGTAAAGCCGAACACGTTGGTCAGGTTCGATCCCAGATCGGAAAGCTTCAGCACAGAAGCGATTCCATCGGGTGGGGGAGTGGTGCGCAACATGGTCGCCACTCGAAACGGGCGTTTGTACCTGGCCTGCAGCGGTGTAAACAAAGTTGCCATCGCCGTGCTGAACGATTAATGCGATGAATGCCGGAAATCAAGCATGAAGTTTGCTGCGCAAGGATCGTGGTAAGGCGTGCCAGCTTTTGGGGATCTCAAATTTACGCGGGAGAGGGAACTTCGGAACAGAGAACTGGATTTTATGTGAGTTAGGTGAAAAGAGTAGTCATGTCGGTGCGCAAACTGGTCTTTTTCGCGATGCTGGGGACGATCGTTCTGTTCACTGCGGTGAGAACATTAACGGTTTGGACCAAAGACTTCTCAGTGCTCGGCGCGAAAAGCGAAATGGTACCCGGGGTTTTTCTACCGGTCCAATCCAAGAACCCTCAGGATCTTGGAATTGGAAAGTTGTTGGTGGCGAGCCGTGATCTCGGGGATCCGATTTTCGCCAAGACGGTTGTTCTGCTGGTTCGCTACGATACCGATGGCGTAGTGGGGCTGATGCTCAACCGACGCACCGACGTCCCGCTTTCGCGTGTGTTTGAGCAGTTCAAGGCAGCAAAAGACCGTTCCGACCCGGTTTACATGGGAGGTCCGGTCGAACTTCCTGCGGTATTTGCACTGTTACAGTCAAAGGCCAAGCTCGAAGAGGCTGAGCACGTATTTGGCGGAGTGTATCTAATTTCTACGAAGTCTGCGCTTGAAAAAACGATATCCGGAAGGCCCGACCCTGGCGTTTTTCACGTTTATCTCGGCTATGCCGGATGGACTCCCGATCAACTAAGGAAGGAAATCGAAGTCGGCGCCTGGTTCATTTTTCAAGGGGATACCCAAACGGTTTTCAATTCCAATCCGGATTCGCTGTGGTCGCAGATGATTCGCAAGACGGAACTCAAAATGGCGGACGGTCGGTGTGCGGACCCAATTCAACAAATTCGCCAAAGTGATATAACCACTAACGGAGAATGCGAGCCTTCTTTTACATTCTGATCCTCTCGATTCTGGCTGTGCCTTTGGTTTGTGCAACCAATGAAAAAGTAGTACCAGCGCCGAATTTCACTTCGGACGCGCAGTGGATCGACACGGGCGAGGCTGGTAAGAAGGTCCCCCACTCCATCAAGGGCTATCGCGGGCATGTTCTGCTGATCGATTTTTGGGAGTATACCTGCATTAATTGCATTCGCGACTTCCGCATTCTGAAGCGCTGGTACGCCAAATATCATGCGGATGGTTTTGACATCGTCGGAGTGCATTACGGCGAATTCGCGATGGGATACAGCGCCGACAATGTTCGCGAGGCGGCGAAGCGCTTTCAGTTACCCTGGCCGGTGGTCGCCGATCTTCATGGCTCGATCTGGCGTGAATATCACTCGGATGTTTGGCCCAATCGTTATCTGATTGATCAGAATGGAGACATCGTTCTCCACATCGAGGGCGAGGGCAACGATCAGCTGATGGAGCAAAAGATTCGTGAACTGTTGGCACAGAGTCATCCCGAGGTGAACCAGGTTCCGATCGATCCTCCGGAAAATACATTTGAACCTTCCTGCGGAGTTCCTACCGATGAAACCTACGTGGGAGATTGGTTCGGCCGCGGCTCGATCGCGAATTTCAAGGGCTACAAGAATGATGGTGGAGTTACTGATTTTCGCTCCGAGGGAGCGCCTGCAGACGGCAAAGTCATGCTCTCAGGTAAATGGATCACGCAACAGGATGGCGTTACCTCCGCCGACAAGCACGCCGAAGCGCAGCTCCGCTATCACGCTCGGTCGGTTTATGCCGTTCTGAGCGTAGAGAATCCAAAGAAGCCTGCCCGGGTCTACCTGCTGCAGGATGGGAAACCTCTGGATTCAAACGACGGGGGCGTTGACATCCATTTCGACTCAACTGGTTCTTACTTCGAAGTCAGCACCCCGCGGATGTACTACCTGGTGAAGAATCCGGCATTCGGTTCGCACCTGCTTGTGCTCGAACCGCAATCAGCGGATTTCGCTCTGCATTCGTTTACCTACGGAAATGACTGCCAACAGGATTTTGAGCAGAAGTAAGCGAATCTGGAGTTGGCGGTTTCAACCCACTGCAGCCTTACGTATATATGTGACCTGCTGGGCATCTGCTGATCACGTGCGGGCGGTGCCAACGCATGCGCGTGGCGAGTAGACGACGACACGGCATCAAACTGACGTATGCCGAAACAAGCAAAACCGAATAAGAAGCCAGCCAGCCAGACCGGAAGCGCGGAACGCTCTCAAAACGAGTTCCACCGCTCTGCGCACAGAGCGATCTGCTTTGAGCTCCTATTCGATCTACCTGCGCGCTAGGGCCGCGTCAGGAAGATGGGCAGGCCGAGTTTGTGGTCGTATATCGGGCGATAGCGCTCGGTGTTATACATTGATGCGATATCCACCTTGCGTGGACCAAGCTTCGGATCCGGAATTGGAACCATCCGGTAACAGCCTTCGTTGATCGCGGTCATCAATCCCGACTTGCCTTCCTCCAGGGCGTCCATGGCCATGCCCGCGAAAGTGAAGGCGACCAGGCGATCAACAAAATCCGGGCTGCCTGATCGCAAGTCGTACGTCAGGTCGCTGACGACGGTCTCTTCGCCCGTGGTGCGCTTGATCTCATCGCTCAGGTCTTCGGCAACGCTCATCTTTTTGCGATGGCCGAATGCGTCGGCCTCGCCGTATTCCTTCACCGTGTAGCCCTGCCACTCGGCACCTTCGGAAAGGATGACGAGCGAGTAGTTGCTTGGGTTGTTACGTTTGTCCAGGATAAGCAGCTCGATCAAGTGTTTGAGGTCGACCTTGTACTCTGGAATGCAGCAGCGGATGGCGGTCACATACGCCGTATAAAGCGACGTATAGCCGGCGTCGCGACCAAATACGCGAAAGATACCGATGCGCTCGTGTGAGCCGACCGTGGTGCGCTGGCGGTCGATGGCGTCCATGGCACGCGTAATCGCTGTCGAGAACCCGATGCAATATTCCGTGTTGCGGACGTCATTATCCATCGTCTTCGGCACCGCGAGGACCTTCATGCCCTTGCGATCGAGTTCCGCAGCGTAACTTAAGGTGTCGTCGCCGCCAATCGCGATTAGGTAGTCGAGACCGAGCGTCTCGATATTCTTGAGCACTGCTGGCGTCACATCGTAGACGGTGCTGGTCACGCCCTTCTTTGTCGATTCTTTGGCTTCGAACTTCTGTCCCTGCAGGGCGGGAGGCACCTTCTTCATCTTTGTCGGATTGGTGCGCGACGTGTGCAGAAAAGTTCCCCCGGTGCGGTCGATGTTGCGCGTGTTGTCCCGGTTCAGCGGCAGGATGTAGCGCGCCTTACTGGCGGGGTCATGCAGATCGACGTGGGTCAATCCTTCCCAGCCCCGCCGGATGCCGATCACTTCGCACCCGAGTTCCGCCCCACGGTAGACCACCGACTTGATCACCGAGTTCAGTCCCGGAACATCGCCCCCGCCGGTCAGTATGCCTATGCGTTTTCTTGCCATGTATGACTCCTTACTTGGGATGAAATTCCTTTCTTAAAGCTGAATTCGGACCTAGGGCAGCCTGAAAAACTTACCCTTGCTCTCACAAGAACGATTTTATCGAGTGCTGGAGCGTGCTCCAAGTATCGAACGAACGTGCCGGCGAGCACGCGCCAATCCAGACCGCCCCCGCTCGGCCAAGCGGCTGCGGACTCGTGTAGAATGCAAAAGGTGGCGAGATCCGGCCCAATCAGATTGCTCCGGGATATCGGTCTTGCTAAGATTTTCCATACCCTTTCGCCTGCGGAAGTGGTGGAATTGGCAGACACACCATCTTGAGGGGGTGGCGCCGAAAGGCATGCGGGTTCAAGTCCCGCCTTCCGCACCATGAATCTTGACTAGAGAAATTGAAAACTTATGGTTTATTTGATCACTACCGTACACGTTCTAACTTGTTTCTTCATCATCATCGTAGTGCTGCTGCAAAGCGGCACGAGCGGAGACCTTTCCGCAGCCTTCGGCGGGCAGGGTAGCCAAACCGCGTTCGGTCCGCGCGGATCGGCCAGCACACTTTCGAAAGCCACCACCTGGTCAGCTGTGCTGTTCATGATCACCTCAATCACACTATCGCTGTATTCGACGAAGAAAGGTGGCCCGAAGTCCGTGTTGCAGGGAGTCAAATCGCAGCCGACCAAGACAGTGCCGGCACCTACAGCTCCGCCGACGCACAAATAGTTCGGGAACCGCCCCAGCCGCATATCGATACCGGCCTAAGGAAGAAACCGGGCCGCTTTCCTCTCTATCCCAGTGGCCCGAACAGAATCTCGCGGCAAACTGTGCACGTCCAAAGCATTGAGTTTCAGAGCCAAGCCTCGGAATGTTCCGGAGCAGAAGCGAGTAGTGCAAACGGCGCGGGGAACTGACGGTCGCCAGGGCCCGAATTGTAATTCCCGCATCGAGGGTGCTACCATCCGCTTTGAAGTTCTTCAATGGAGGCGGATTATGTCGGATCGCGACAGCAATAGTTTCGTATGGTTTCTCGCGGGGATGGGTTTGGGAGCGCTGGTCGGAGTCTTATACGCTCCACGCTCGGGCAGCGACACTCGCGACGCCATTCGCGCGCGCGCCGAAGAAGGACGCGATTACGTGCGAAACCGCGCCCGCGAAGCACGGGATCAGGCATCACAATGGGCCGACCGTAGCCGCGACGTCCTCAGTCAACAAAAAGAGCAGTTCCGCGCGGCCTACGAAGCGGGCCGGCAGGCTTATCACGAGGCCACGACCGAGACTGGCGGAGGGAAAAATCCCTAGGTTAACGGTCCGTCTTTTTTGCGCCCAAGGCTCGATGGAACGTAGCGGAGGCACAGTTACGTTATGGAAAACCTGACCGTGTTCATTGCCCTGACCGCGTTCGCGATTCTGTTGCAGGCAGGCATTCTTGTCGCCATGTACGTCACCGTGCGCAAGAGCAGCCAGCGCATGGAGGCCCTTGCGGCCGAGGTGCGCACCAAAGTCCTGCCTTCAATTGAGCAGGCGCAGTCGATCGTTGCCGACGTGCGTCCGAAGCTGGAAGTCATCGCAGAAAATGTGCAACAGACCACGACGCAACTCCGTGCTCAGATAGAACGGATTGACGCTGCAGTGAGCGATGCCGTGGATCGCGGCCGCTTGCAGGTGATCCGCGCGGACGAACTGTTGAGCCGCACATTCGATCGCGTGGAGCAGACCTCGGAGATGGTGCAGAAAACCGTGGTTTCGCCGGTACGCCAGCTTTCCGGCCTGATGCAGGGCATCACCGTAGGACTGGAATTTCTGTTCAGCCGCCGCGCGCGCGCCAATGGGCGGGCTCGCGGAGATCGTCGTCCCGTACCCCAGGACGAGATGTTTATTTGAAAAAATCTCGCGTTTCCTTTTCTTAAAATTCAGGCACACGATCTTGTGATTTGGATCACAGGGCCGCGCTGCATGCAGTGCTAGAATCCCTCCGTTAGATTGTTCTGGCTTAAAAGGAGGTTCCTGTGTACAGAATGGCACCGGTCCTTCTCATACTTTTATTGATTGCATTTTCTCTGCCTGCCCAGCAACAACAACCCTCAACTCCAACAGTGCAAAAGAGCTCTGCCTACACGGCAATTCCGGTTGCGGCAGCGAGGGAACCAAATCCGGTCAAAGTGACTCCGGAGTCGATCGCGCGCGCCAAGAAATGGTGGGCCCTCGATTGCGAGATGTGCCACGGCAAGAACGGCAATGGCAAAGGCGATACCGCGCAGGAAATGAAGCTTGCGATTGTAGACTTCACTGATCCGGCCACGCTCAAAGATCACACCGATGGCGAACTCTACTACATCATCAAGAATGGACACGAAGATATGCCGCCCGAAGGCGACCGTATCAAGGCGGAAGAGGGTTGGGATCTGGTGAATTACGTTCGGTCGTTCGCCAAGAAAAAGGCGGGGGCCGAAGCCAAGCCGGACGAGGCGAAACCTCAGTAGAGACGCCGACGGATTATCCAGCTCTGCGAAAACGCGAATCTGCGGCCGACGCTGAACCATTGTCGCCCGTTCCCAGCAGGGCGACGACACCTCGCAAGTTCTCCCATGCGGCCTGATTCAGTGAAGGCTCGGCGCTTACCAGGTCGCGGATCATTTCCCACGCCGCCATATTCAGCGCCCCCTCAGGAGGCATGCCCATCGCCAGCGACACGGCGCACTGCGGACAGAAGCAAATTCGTTGCGCCGTCGATTTTTGCCGTGGCTTCACGCCAACGGTCTGAGCAAACATATAAACCGCTACGGACTTGTCCCCGGGTTCAATTTCGCGACGACAACGCAGGCAAAATAAAGGTTGCACATGTTTTTCCTGAAAGACGAAATGGCAGCAACATCGCTTTACTTTCCGCGAGCGTGCCTGCACTGCGCAAGTATGAAGGAAGATTCCGGCCCTTTTGGGGGATAGAGAAAGTGGCGCTATTATCTGACCGCCCAGGCCATGCCGTCGGGACCTTTGCCGGTCTGAATGCGTCCGGTCACCTGCAGCGTTTCCAGATTGATGACGGCAACGTAATTGGCGCGGCTCACGGCAACGTATGCCAGGTGGCCGTCGGGCGGAATCAGAATTCCCGCGGAGCCTCCGCCCAGATTAATGCGCTTGATCACCCGGCGGGTCCCCGTGTCCATTACGACCAGGTCGTTTCCGCTGAGCAGAGAGATCAGAACGAAACGTCCATCCGGAGTGAATTTAACGCGATTCGCCGATTTCACATGCGCATCGACCGTTTGCACCACTTTTTTCGTAGCGACCTCGATCATCGATATTGTTCCGTCGTGTGAATTGGCAGCCCAGAGAACTTTTCCGTCGGGAGAGACGTCAAACCCCTCTGGGCCCTTCCCCACCGGAACGTGTGTTTCGTCCCAGCCAGAAACGTCGGGGTGTTTGTCCAGTTCAATGATTGTGATCGTGTCGGAACTCACATCGGAAGTGAAAATATGGCTCAGATCCTTTTCCACGAAGACCATGTGCGTGCGATTCTGACCAATGCCTAAAATCCAATCCACGCGCCGGCTCGAAGGATCATAACTACCGATGACCTTACTCCCTTCCGCCGTGAAATAGACTTTGCCGTTTGCCCACTGCAAACCGTGAGGCGCAAGAAGCGGAGTCAAATCGATGGCTGGCAGCGACTTCTGCGCAACCAGATCGACCACGGACAAAGTGTGCTGTGGAGTGGAGAACGCGCCGTAATTGGAAATGTAGGCGGATTTGCCGTTGTCGGAGGCAACGACTTCGTGCGGATCCGGCCCGGCATCGACGCGCGCGACAACCTTCAGCAGGGTGGGATCCACGATCGCAAGAGAATGGTCGTCCTTTTCCAGCACCAGCAAGGCCGGGGAAGGTGTTTGTGCGATGGCAACGGCAGAGAGGATAAAAAAAATGAAAAAAACCGTCCATGCCAGTAACTTTCTGAAGTGCATGTATGCTCCCTTCGATTCGAAGCTGGGTCCAGAAATCGACGCCGATGCAAACCGCTCAGGTCAACTTCGTTCCACTCGGAACCACTCCGTTTGGAATGAGGGGAAGCGAGCGTAGCCGCAAGCCGCTTGCATCGAAAATTGCATTCGCGATCGCCGGAGCCAGGCCAACCATCGGACACTCGCCTGCGCCCACCGAAGGCAAGTCTTTACGGTCGAGGAGTACCGTCTCGATTACCGGAACATCACTGAATCGCGGTACACGATATTGCGAAAGGTGGTTGTTCAATATCTTTCCGTTCTCAAACTGGATTGCTTCGAATAACGCTCCGCCGAGACCCTGTACGTTTGCACCTTCAACCTGATTTTGCAGGCCATCGGGGTTGACGATCGCGCCGCACTCAAACGCCGAGACCACGCGAACGATCTTCACCTCTCGCGACTTCTGATCGACATTGACCTCGGCACAGGTCGCGATATGGCCCAGCTTTTCATAGCCTCCACCCATGCCGAAACCTTGTCCCGGCGACTTCGCTCTTCCCCAGCCGAACTTTTTCGCGGCTCCCTCAAAAACGTTCCGCAGCCTTTCCTCCTTCAGATTTTTCAGCCCGAATTCCAACGGATCCATCTTCACCGCGTGCGCCAGCTCGTCCATGTGCGACTCGCGCGCGAAA
>JASHPL010000355.1 GCA_030038125.1 Candidatus Sulfotelmatobacter sp. | reverse complement strand
CGATCCGCGAGAACTGATACGCATTCAGCGCGAGGGCCGCGAGCGCGACGAAGATATCGTCGGTTTCTACCATTCGCATCCCGATCATCCTGCACAATGGTCATCTACCGACCTGGCTGAAGCGCATTGGATCGGCTGCTCCTACGTGATTACGGGCGTGGAGAAGGGCACGGCCGCGATTACAAACTCATTCGAACTGACTGGCTCGGACGAGAATAATAAACGGCTGATCCACGAAAGAATTGCAGTGAGCTGATACGAGACACCTACCTCCTTTGCCCGCGCGGCCACCAGTAGTGGGCGTCAGTCAGGATGGGCGCAATCAAACCGAAGGTACAAACCAGAATGACTAAGGCTATGACTACAATTCGCATAAGAACCGCGTCGAATTGTACACCGCGAGTCGCTCACCGACAGCCCCCGTCCATCCTGCAAAGGCCTTGCCTGGCGCGGCATCCGCTGGATTTTCACAACGCGGCAACAGGTCCGCTGCGTTGATGGCGCTGCGCAGGACGCAAAAACTGGCGTGAAAGCCACGCCAGTTGCGGCTTTCACACGAAATTCCAAGCGGTAGCTGCACAAAATCCTGTCATCGCCTTGTGGACGCCGTGCACTCGCTTGATAAATCAGATAGTTACGATGTTAGATTTCCTGTTGACTCTAGAAATAGAAGGAGTAAAAAGACAATCGTTCTTTGACAACTTCTTAAGTTTTTCCGGTTGGTGCGGCGTCCGGGGCTCAAGCTAGGTCACCTTTTTACCGTAAGGTGAGAAGGAGGGCAAGCAAGGGTCTATAGCAAAGTGCTGGTCGAGGAGAACGAGGAGACCAAGTCAAAGGCAGGATAGAGTTCCGAGGCGTTGAGTTGATTTATCCGGTTGGCGGTGAGCCCGGAGCCCGAGTAGAGATCGCCACGCAGCAGCCTCGCAAGGGAAGCTGTGACAGCAGGTCGAACGAGGGTCTAAACGCGAGCTACTGGCCGAGACGAATGATCTCAACACCACCTCGGAACTCTCTTACTTTTTGGCTCGGAGCCATAAGCCTCTGGCTGCGAGCTTTTCACTCCCAATCCCGGTTTTCAGTCTCACCAATCGCAGACAAGCTTGCCTCTTGGAAATTCGCATTGGGATAGCCGGGTAACCCTACATTAGGTAGGTGAAAATCACTTTCCTGCATTCCCTGGCCCTCCCACTGGATAAATCTTCGGGATGCGCTGCTCCAGGGGCGGAAACGGCGGGAATGGCGCGTGCGGCTCGGTCTGATACCAGTATGCGACGGAGAAGTAATTGTCTGAGCGGTGATTGGCATGCCCGTGCTCAATTGTGGCGCGCAGTGATTTCGTAAACGGAATCGGCGAATCGAGATGGAAGCGATACACCGACGAACGTCCGCCAGCAACTTCCTGGCCCACGACCGGCGCTCCGTAAAGAGCATAAGAAAATGCGTGCCCGCCGAAATCCCATGCGCCAAGAAAATAATCCTCCGAGCCGGTGCCGTTGATTGACGGCGTGGCCTCGCCGTCGATGAAGAACATGTCATCTCCTTCGCCCCACCATCCATCCTGATTCTGCAGCACCGACATGGTCACGCCTACAAAGTGCCCGCGGCCGGTCGCTTCGAGCCAGACGTAGTTTCCGTCTCCGTTCAAATTCTTTTTGCCGTTGACCAGCGGGTCGTCATTGGAACGCCACTGATTCGTCCATCCGTGGGCCGGTGCAGCCTGCCGATACTGCGCATGAAAGTACAGTTGATCGTCGGACAACGGCTTGTGATAGGCGCGATAGTCGATATTGAAATAAAAAGCATCAACTTTGCGCTCGCCCTTGTTGGTGACGGTAATGCGCGCGTGCTTCTGAAATGGCATGGGAAAAAAGCAGTTCAGCGCCTTATCGGACCCGACCGACAGCGGAAGCGATTGATAGCGGTAATAGTCTCCGAGCCCAAGCCCAAAAAAGTCGCCGATCGGTGACTCGACACTCGGGGTGGCTTCACCGTCCCAGTACATGCGCAGCACCAGCGCCTTCAAGTGGTAGGGATCGTCGCTGGCAATCGTGAACCAAATATGACTGATGAGTCCGGGCCCGGCCGCATCCAGGACCGTGAGAGTCTCGCCTGGCGCGATGGTGCGGTAGTCGGCATTTCCGCCCGAATGATCGTAGCTGGACGCCCGATGCTGCTTATAATCCCTCGCCTGTGGGAGATTGGACATCCAGGTGGCGGAATCCTGTGCGAGTAGTGGTGTGATTACGAGACAGACAATCATCCAGCATGCGATTCTGCTCATCGACCCTCCTTTAGCGATCTTGCGATGATTCTCTGTGTTCGTCGCGGGCCTTGACTCGTTACTGAGGGGCGCACGAGCGCCTGCGCGGGTGAGGCGCCCGCGCCACATCTTCTCGAGAACTATAGCGGTATATTCCCGTGTTTCTTGGGCGGGTTCTTGTCGCGCTTGGTTTCGAGCATGGCCAGCGCCTGGATCAGCTTCTTGCGCGTGTCCCGAGGCTGGATCACGGCATCGACGAACCCGCGATCCGCGACAGCGTAGGGATTGGCGAAACGCTCGCGGAATTCCTCAACCTTTTCCCGCCGCATTTGGTCGCGATTTGCCGCCGCATCCAATTCGCGCTTGTAAACAATGTCAACAGCTCCCTCCGGCCCCATTACGGCGATCTCAGCCGTCGGCCAGGCATAGTTCACATCGGTGCGAATGTGCTTCGATGCCATTACACAATATGCTCCACCGTATGCCTTACGCGTAATTACGGTCACCTTCGGCACGGTCGCCTCAGCGAACGCGAAGAGCAGCTTCGCTCCGTGCTTGATAATGCCGCCGTACTCCTGCGCCGTTCCCGGCAAGAATCCCGGAACATCCTCGAAGGTCACGAGAGGAATGTTGAAACAGTCGCAAAAGCGCACAAAGCGCGCACCTTTGATCGACGCATTGATGTCGAGCGTTCCCGCGAGCACCGCCGGCTGATTGGCCACAATTCCCACGCTGCGCCCGTCGAGCCGCGCAAATCCAACGACGATGTTCCTTGCATAATGCTCCTGCACTTCGAAGAAGTATCCGTCGTCCACTACAGAATGAATCACGTCTTTGATGTCGTAGGGAAGACTCGACTGCTCGGGCACTATGGTGTCGAGCGCACTGACGGCTCGATCCGCAGGATCGGTGCACGTTTTTCGAGGAGGATCATCGAGATTGTTGGATGGCATGAAGCTCAGCAACTCGCGTACCATGGACAAACATTCGGCATCGTCATGCGCGAGAAAGTGCGCCACGCCTGAAGTTTCGTTGTGCGTCATCGCGCCGCCCAACTGATCTTTTGTGACCTCTTCGTGCGTTACGGTCTTGATCACATCTGGTCCGGTGATGAACATGTAAGAGGTTTTATCAACCATGACCACGAAATCGGTGATCGCGGGAGAGTACACAGCGCCTCCCGCGCAGGGGCCCATGATGGCCGAGATCTGGGGCACGACTCCGCTATAGATCGTGTTACGCAGAAAGATGTCCGCATACCCAGCCAGCGACATTACGCCTTCCTGAATCCGCGCACCGCCGGAATCGTTCAAGCCAATTACAGGTGCACCCATCTTTGCCGCGAGATCCATGATCTTCACGATTTTTCCGGCGTTGGCTTCGGAAAGCGATCCGCCGAATACCGTGAAATCCTGCGCGAAAACGTAAATCAGGCGGCCTTCGATACGGCCGTATCCGGTCACGAATCCGTCGCCGTAAATCTTGTGCTCGGCCATGCCGAAATCGTTACAACGATGAGTGACCAGCTTGTCGGTCTCTTCGAAAGTGCCTTCATCAAGCAGGAATTCAATACGCTCCCGCGCCGACATCTTGCCTTCCTTGTGCTGGCGCTCGCGGCGTTTGGTTCCTCCGCCGTCTTCGGCGAGTCTGTTGCGGCGATTCAGTTCGGAAACCTTTTCTTCGAGATCCATGGCCGGAAATTATAGCGGGTGCCGCAGATCGACGGTCATACGAATAAACCCAGGCCGCCGCACTTTTTCGGGCCAGCCTGAAGACACTGAGCGGATCTCAACCACGAGAATGAATACCGGCGGCATTGGCCTACCGTAACCTGCACATTTACGAAGTCCTTGAATACCCTGATGGCACCACACTCATGGGAGGATGTGATGTCCTTTAAGGGTTTCTTTCGGCTCGGAGCGGGCGCTCTACTGTTGCTCGCGCTCTCAACGACCATTGCGGTGGCTCAGGATCACGACCACGAATACGATCGGCATGACCGCGACGATGATCACGCTCGCGCCTACGACCATGAAAGATACGACCACGGCCGCGGCTGGGATCACCACTATGCCGAGCACGATCGCGATCTGCACGAGTGGTACCGCGCGAATTACCGACACTTGCCGCCGGGCCTCGCAAGACGCGATCTTCTTCCGCCCGGACTAGCGAGCCGGATCGTGGTCCAAGGATTCGTTCCCGTTGAGCTTCGGGCAAGAATGCAGCCCTGTCCGCATGAGGTGGAAGCCTTTCTGCCGCCTCCGCCTCCGGGCCATGTGCACGTGTTTATCGGAGGCAACCTGGTGCTGGTGAACCGCTCCAACTTCCAGATCGTTGACGTTTTTCACTTCAACCTTTAGGGCTTAAAAGTCCCCACTCTCCTGTCTGTCGTCAACCAGATCAGAGTGGGGATTCTCGCTGTCGTGCTCTGCCCCACGTACATCATTCCTCCGCCTAGCTGCGGTACACTGCCGTCAATGTCCCTTGCCGATCAAATGGGTTTCAACTTCCGCATGCCGGAGCGCCGCATCTGGAAGGTCCGCGATCTGGTCGCGGCGGTGCGCACGCACATTGAGCGTGAATATTCCGATGCGTGGGTGGAGGGTGAAATTTCCAATTTCCGCTCGCCGGAATCAGGCCATCTCTACTTCACGCTCAAGGACGGCGATGTGCAGATTCGTGTTGTGATGTTCCGATCCTCGGCCCGGCTGCTTCGCTTTCGTCCCGCCGATGGCTTGCAAGTCGTGGTGCGTG
Source organism: Candidatus Sulfotelmatobacter sp. (assembly GCA_030038125.1). Taxonomy (GTDB): domain Bacteria; phylum Acidobacteriota; class Terriglobia; order Terriglobales; family Acidobacteriaceae; genus Sulfotelmatobacter. The sequence continues at coordinate 16,041 of JASHPL010000355.1, read as the reverse complement.
GACGCATCACCATCTACGAAGATCGCGGCGAGCTGCAGATTTCCGCCGAATACCTCGAACCCAAAGGTGCAGGATCGCTGCAACTCGCATTTGAGCAGCTCAAGGCCAAGCTGGAAGCAGAGGGACTTTTCGCAGCCGAGCGCAAGAAGGCAATCCCATCGTTGCCGGCGCGCATCGGCATCGTTACTTCGGCTCAGGCCGCGGCTCTGCGCGACATCCTGAATATTCTTGAGCGTCGCCATCATTCCGTGAACATTCTGATTTATCCCGCACAGGTCCAGGGTGAGACAGCGTCGCTGGAAGTAGCGGGCGGCGTGCGCTATTTCAATCGGCATAGCAGAGTGGACGTGATCATCGTTGCTCGTGGCGGCGGATCCGCTGAGGATCTGGCGGCCTTCAATCACGAAGACCTTGCCCGCACCATTGCCGCTTCCACCATTCCTGTCATTTCGGCCGTGGGGCATGAGACGGATTTCACGATTGTTGACTTCGTTGCTGATCTCCGCGCCCCGACGCCATCGGCGGCAGCAGAGTTAGTCATCCGTTCTCGTCAGGAGATCGAAAATCAAGCAGTTGCCCTCGAGGAGCGCCTGGTTCGTGCCATGCGCTATCGCCTTCTCATGAGACGTCAAGCGCTGACTGAGTTGGCACAGCATGGAGCTTTCGCGCGCATGGCAGAGTTGATTCATCAGCTAGAGCAGCGGCTGGATGATCTGAAACATCGCCTGGAGCTGGCCGAGCGCCAGGTGCTGGAGCGTGCCCGACGACGCTTTGAAACGGTTTCGGGTGCGGTCCGGCATTATGACGTGCGGCGAGTTCTTTCCGGAGTCCGCAAAGAACTTGAAAGCTGGACGTCCGCTCTTGTTGCTGTGATGCGAAATGTTCTCCTGCAATATCGCGTGAAGACTGAGCGTCTGCAGACCGCGCTGGACTCGCTCTCGCCGCTGGCCATTCTTGATCGCGGCTATGCTCTGATCTTCGATTCGGAGGGCAAGCTGTTAAAGGAAGCCCGGCAGGTAGAGGTCGGCGATGGCATTTCGGCCCGCTTGAAGCATGGGCAAATCCAGGCATCCGTGACTCGGAAGCAGGAATAAGAGTTCACTGCTTTACAATGAAGTCTTGCGGACAGAAGCTCCTATCGGAGGAAAGATCGAGTGACGCCGATCTTCACGTCATGGCAGCAGGGCGTTTGGGCGGCCGTCGATATTCTCCTGGTAGCCCTGATCATTTATCAGCTTCTGGTCATGGCTCGCGGGACGCGCGCTGCGTCCATGCTGGCAGGCCTGGCGGTGATCGTACTGGCGTTCTATCTTCTCCCCACTGAGAAACTTGTCACTCTGAACTGGGTCGTCAGTCACGTACTGCCTTATGTGGTATTCGCCCTGATCGTTGTCTTCCAGTCGGAGATTCGGCACATGCTGGCCGATCTCGGTCGCCGGCTCAGTTTCTTACGCGGACCTGCCGCAGGCAGCGAATCCTACGACGACATCGTGTTGGCAGCCAATCTGTTTTCGCAGAATCAAACTGGCGCCCTGATTGTGATCGAGCGTGAGATCGGGCTGCGCACTCACATTGAAAGCGGGGTTCCGCTCGACGCGCGTCTTTCCTACGATCTGCTGGCTACCATCTTTCGTCCCAGTGCTCCTCTGCACGATGGAGCCGTGATCATTCAGAAAGATCGCATTGCAGCTGCGGCATGCTTTCTGCCGCTGTCCATGAATCCTTTGCTCTCGACGCAACTCGGCACTCGGCACCGTGCCGCGATCGGAATCACCGAAGAAACCGACGCCATTGCGGTTGTTGTTTCCGAGGAAACCGGCGCCATCAGCCTCGCTCTGGGCGGTCGGATCGAGCTCGACTTGACCGTTGATCAGCTGCGCGAACGCCTCGGCAGCGAATTGCGTCGTTACCTGGCGCCGGTCATGTTGCCAACCTCTCTCGCGCAGCCGGAAGAAGAGCCTGCCGCCTCGCAGGATTCTCTCTTGCGGGAGCCCGCGCCCCAGCGCAGTGCGGAGCCGGGAGCGTCTTCGGAGCCTCGGCCATGATCGTTTTCTTCAGGCGTTACGTGCTGCACAACCTCGGACTGAAAATATTGTCGGTGGGATTGGCAACCGGCATCTGGTTTCTGGTCTCGCCGGAGGAGCAGCCAGCCGAAGTAGCTTTGCGGGCGCCGGTTGTGTTTCAACACGTTCCGCCACATCTGGAAATCAGCACAGAGGTCATTCCCGAGGCTCAGGTGCGAGTACGCGGGCCCGAGCGGGTGGTACGCGATCTGCAGGCCAGCGAGGTGCATGCGGAGATCGACCTCAGCAACGCTAAGCCGGGCGAGCGCACGTTTGATCTAACCTCGCAACAAGTGCGGCATCCGAGCGACGTGTCCGTCGTTCAAGTCCTTCCCAGCCAGTTGCATCTCGCATTCGATACACGCCTTACTCGGGAGGTGGAAATTCATCCTCGCGTCGCCGGTGTTTTTTCTGATAACGAACAGGTGGTCAAAGCGGAAGCTGATCCCGCAACCGTCACGATTACCGGCCCGAGGCGGCATGTGGAGCGGATTGACGCGGCCACCACCGATCCAGTGGATGCGACCGGAACGCGCGGCAGTGCCGTTTTTACTACCAATGTGTACGTGTCCGATCCGCTGGTCCAGGTTGTCCAGACGGGATTGATCCGCGTGACTGTGGTCGTGCAGAAAGTCGCAACCAGTTCGCCGCATTGATGTAACTTCGGCGGTGAGATCATTTATGATTTCCGGTCCCTGATAACCCTTAACGTTCATGAACGAAATTCGACAACTTTTTGGAACAGACGGTATTCGCGGCGTCGCCGGAGAATTTCCCCTCACTCGGCAGAGCACCTATCTTATTGGCCGCGCGCTGGGTCACGATCTGATGCGTGCAACCACACCGCGCGCCGTCATCGGGCAGGATACGCGTGAATCCAGCCGCTGGATCGCCGATCGTGTGGCTGAGGGACTTGCAGCGGTCGGCGTGGAAATCCACAGCGCGGGCGTAATCACGACTCCGGGAGTTGCTTTCTTGGCGCGTTCGCGCGGATTCGCAGCCGGCGTGGTCATTTCTGCCTCGCACAATCCTTGGACTGATAACGGCATCAAGGTTTTTTCCGGCGATGGATTTAAGCTCACCGACATGCGCGAATTGGCAATCGAGAAAGAGATCTTTGGTCTGCTGGAAAATCCGTCGGCGGCTGACGATACCGCCCTGCGCGTTTCCGGTCCGTCACTGCCTGGCGAGGCTGAATTGCGGCACGCCTATATAAAGTCCCTGGTCGAGAGCGTTTCTTCCGATCTAAGTAACTTGCGAGCGCTTGTCGATTGCGCGAACGGCGCGGCAACTGCGGAGGCTCCGGAGTTATTTCGTTCGCTGGGAATTCAGGCGACATTCATTCACGTCTCGCCCGACGGCCGAAACATCAATGAAGGCTGTGGAGCGCTTCATCCCGAAATATTGGGCAACATGGTCGGCGAAGCCGCCGGCAAGTTCGACTTTGGCGTTACCTTTGACGGCGATGCCGATCGTGCCCTGTTCTCCGATGGGCGCGGACACGTGGTCAATGGCGATGCTGTCCTTCTTCTTGCCGCTCGCGATCTGCATACGCAAGGCAAGCTCAAGGGCGATACCCTCGTGGCCACGACCATGTCGAACATGGGACTGGAGATCGCGTTAAAAAAATCTGGAATCCGAATGCTGCGCGCGAATGTGGGCGATAAGTATGTTCTGGAAGAGATGCTCAAAACGGGCGCGACCCTCGGCGGCGAGCAATCCGGCCATATCATCTTCCGCGATGGCGATTCCACCACGGGGGACGGCCTGCTTACCGCTTTGCGATTAATGGATATCATGGTGCGCCACGGGAAGTCGCTCGCCGAACTGGTGAGCGATCTGAAAGTGTTTCCCCAGAAGATTCAGAATGTTCGCGTGCGTGAAAAGATTCCGTTTGCGCAGGTGCCTGTAGTCAAGTCGGCTATTGAAGCGGCGGAACGTGAGCTCGATGGCAATGGCCGCATCGTCGTGCGCTACTCCGGAACGGAGGCTCTGGCTCGCGTGATGGTTGAGGCGGAATCCGAGGAGAGGATGCGAGCCGTTACTTCGGCGGTAACAGAGCAAATCCAGAAGGCACTTGGAGCGTAAGTGCCATGGGAAAAATCGCGACGCTCATGGTAGTCGCGCCTCCATCACTCTCTCGGCTGCAAACCCGACAAATGCCATAACGTCATTCTGACGCTTCATCTCACTACCGTAGGACCATCGTTCAGCTTCCTCGACCAGGTCTCTCCATCCTGGGTACTTTTCCTTCGCCCATACACCAGCAGCTTTCTTTGAGCGAGGCTCCCCGCCAACGCACGTACAAAGAATTCGGCACAGATTTAAAACCAGGTATGACTGCTGATGGCTATCCGATAGCCAAGCCGAGTCATTCATTTTTGGCACCCATTCGGCGAACAAGTCTCTCGCACTGGCTTGCCGTACCTCCTCGAGGCGAATGGGCGGCACAAGTTCCTTAAAGGGCGGTCCGTAGAGCGAAATGCCATGCTGCGAGAGAAGGTAATGGTTTATGAGCCATTCATTACCGGCCGGGGCCTCTGCATACAGCACACCGAATCCCCACCACGGCCGCGGAGTAGCGGGAGGCTTTGTTTCGCTCATCAATTGCAATGGAACATAAGAGCATTCAATACGCCCTGCCCACACTGCGAACCGGTTTTCGATTTCTTTGTGGAGGCCTTCGATGGTCGCGAGCTCATCCTGCTTGAGCTGGCTCCGAACAACTGCTTGCAAATCTATATCGCTTCTCTGAGGGACGAAGTCTCCATAGGTTAGCGAGCCGCCGAGATAAAGACCAATCACGTTATCAGCGAGGTGCTCTCGTACACCGTGAGCCCACGCAGCAATGAGGTTGTTGATTTCGTTGTATGGAGTTATCGCACCCAGCGTTGCTTCATTCATACAGAAGCGCTCCCAGTGGCAGAGCGACGCTTCGGGCTGGGGATCAGCGCAAAGGTTTGCGCCGTGTCCGTCCCCTGGGTCTTGCCGGTTGTTCCTCCACCACGGCGAACTGAATTTTCTTTTCAACCGGATCAATCCGATCCACCAGCACGCGTATTTTCTGCCCTAGCCGATAGGTTTTGCGCGATCGCTGGCCAATAAGTTCTCGTGTATTTTCGTGATACATATAGCGATCGTCGGTCAGCGTGTTCAGCGGAACCAAACCTTCGACAAAGAGGTCAGTCAACTCAACAAAGAACCCAAACTTCGTCACGCTGATGATCAACCCCTCGAACTCTTCTCCGATGCGTTCCTGCATGAATTTAACTTTCTTCCATTCCATCAAGTCACGTTCGGCGTCATCAGCACGCCGCTCGGCCTGGCTCGATTCCTCCGCGATCTCATGCAACTCTTCGATAGAAATCGGTCCATCCAGGTTGGTGTGCGACGAGGGGGCTTCCGAGCGCGCATTACGCCGCTTAGACCAGGGCGAAACTTTGTCATGCTCGGGGTGCCCCAGTTCTCCCTGGTTTTGAGAGAAGTGGGAGTGTTGGCCTTCCCTCAGCACTTGCTTTAATATCCGATGCACGATCAAATCTGGATATCTCCGAATGGGAGAGGTGAAATGTGTGTAGCTGTTCGCAGCCAGTGCGAAGTGACCCAGATTTTCCTCCGAATATCGTGCTTGCTTGAGCGATCGCAGCATCAGATAACTCAAAATCCGCTCCTCGGGCTTCCCCGCAATCTTCTCCGTCAGCTTCTGGTACATGCGCGGGGTGATGTGCACCTCTTTCGGCACTTCGATCTCGCGCACACGCCTGCCGGTCCCATGCGCCGCACGTCGATCCGCTTTCATCTGCACGCGATGAATCGGGAGCGCGCCCACGCCCAGCGAATATCCGAATGTCGCTGCGATCGTTTCAAAGTCATAAACACGCTTGGCATCCGGTTTCTCGTGAATGCGGTAGAGCGACGCAATCCCTTTTGACTCCAGATAATGCGCGACGCATTCGTTGGCCGAGAGCATAAACTCCTCAATCAGCCGATGCGCAACGTTGCGCTCGGATCGCGAAATACTCTTCATCAGTCCAAATTCGTCAAACTCGATGACCGGCTCGGGCAAATCGAAATCGATCGAGCCACGCCTCTCACGTTTGCGATTCAAAATCAGAGCCAGATCGCGCATCAGCTCGAAACTCGCAACCAGCGAAGCGTAGCGCTGGCGCAGCGCAGCATCGCCTTCGAGCACGGCGTTCACCGCCGTGTAGGTCATGCGCTCGGCCGAGCGGATCACGCCCTCGCTTAATTCATAGCTGACGATTTCGCCGTGATGATCGATTTCCATGATGCACGACATCACCAGCCGGTCGACCTGCGGCCGCAGGCTGCAAATATCGGTTGAGAGTTCCAGCGGCAGCATGGGCACGGCGCGATCGGGAAAATACACGCTGGTTCCGCGCAACCGCGCTTCCTGATCAAGCGCCGATCCTGCTGTTACATAATGAGCAACATCGGCGATGTGCACATGCAGCTCAAAATTGCCGTCACTGAGCATGTGCACGAAAACCGCGTCATCGAAGTCGCGTGCGGTTTCGCCGTCGATGGTGACGATGGGCAGCGAGCGAAAGTCCCGCCGTCGTAGTAGTTCTTGGGCAGATATGAAAGCTGGTGCATCCTGACCTTCTTCGAGCGCGGCAGCAGGAAAATGATGAGGCAGATGAAATTTTCGGATGGTGATTTCCACGTCTACGCCGAAATCGTCCTCCCGGCCTAGAATTTCAATGACGCGTCCGCGCGGGCTCTGAGTCGGCGAAGGCCAGTCGGTGATTTCGACATCGACAGCCACTCCCTCGAGATCGTCCCAGTGCGTGCGCTGCGCCGCTTCGTTGCCGAGTACACGATCGACGGACGTACGCCTCATTTTCTTTCTTGCGTCATTCCGAAGCCCCGCGCTTTCACCGCTGGGGCGAGGAATCTCCTGCGGAGCTTCGCCCTTCGGCCATTCCATCCCCGGCGGGATCCCGATCTCCTGCGTGATCTTCGTATCGATCGGTGTGACGTAGTTTCTCCGGCTACCGTAATGAAAAACACCCACGACTGTGGGATGGGCACGCGCCACCGGACGCACAATGCGCCCTTCCGCCCGTCCATCCGGCCGCACATTGGTGATGTCCACCAGAACGCGGTCGCCGTGCATGGCGTTCCCGATCAGATGCGGAGCAATAAAAATGTCGCCAATCAGCCGGGACTTCAGCGCTGCGGGAAGAGAACTCGCGTCGGGAATGACAAAGCCGAAGCCGTCGCGATGCATCGTTAATCGGCCAGCGACGAAATTCTTATCCTGTAGAGTTTGCGGGAGAGCGTAACGATCGGAATCTACGGGAATGAGCACCCCCGCGGAAACCAGCTTCTGCAACTGGTCGTTGAGTTCGCGGCGCTCCTCGCCGTGCAGCCCGAGTTCGCGCACCAACTGTTTGAATCCAGCAGTACGCTTGGCCTGGCGCGAAATGTGTTTCAGGATGGAGGAATCGGAAAGCATGCGAGCCGCCGACAATTGGCCGTCAGCTCTCAGCATAGCGCGCCCTGCCTCTCCGCGTCCTTGCGGCTAGCTGCGCTTATGTTTCGAGGTGCGCTGCACTTGAATCAGGGACTCGATGGAAGACTGGGCAAACCACAGGATGGCTGCAAGGACGAGGGCAAGGACAACCCCAATTCCCTCGGCAACTTCGAGAATCCACCTCATGCTGACACCCGCCGTGCCACACTTGACGAGCGACGAACGCTGAACCAGCTGCGATAATTATCTTACCTACCACGTATCTCCGCCTCGGCGCGGAGGCCAGGCCCCTAACGTGCGACGGATGAGTGCGATCTGCCCCACATGGTAGCTGTTGTGCGCAACCATTTGCCAGAGCACGGCTTCCACCGATCCAGCATGTTTCTTATCGCCTTCGCGCATGCTCTCAACCTGGCGTTGCAGCTCCTGCGCGGAAGACTTGGCCATCTTTTCATATTCCGCCAAGAACCAGGCAAAATCCCGTCGCACACGATCCCACTCGGCCGCCGCAACTTCTGGATCCTTCGGCCAACTCTCCGCGGCATGTTCCGGATAGGTCGGTCGCTCGCCGCGAATGCGCCGCAGTTCATAGTTCATCCAGTAATTCATGTGGAAGACCAGCGCCGCGATGGAGTGCGGAAACCCTTCAACCGTCCGCACCGCCAATTCTGCCGGGAGGTCCTCCACGCATGCTATGGGATCGACGTGCGCCGCCTGTCCGTGCAGCAGTTCGATTTGCGCCCGCTGCGAAGTGGAGATGTCCGTCATTGGGAAAAAGTAATCCGCGGCTATCGTCGAAAAAGTTTAGCTAACGCCCCGTGAAGTATTTCTCCTCGAGAATCCTCCGATGATGCAGTTCGTGGCCCGCGATCGTATACGCGATGGCGCGCACGCTGACCTCGTTTTTGTTGGCAATGCCACGTCGCATCCACGCTGCCCCATCCAGATTCCGCAACAGAGTTAGCGTCGCCCGCCGCACCGCGATGTAGTCTTCAATCACCTCGCCCAGAGCCACGCGACCAAACGGACTATTGCGTACATAATCATCCTGCTCGAAACCTTCGATCGGTGTTTTATCTCCACGCGCAATCCGCAGGGCACGATAGGCGAAAATCCGCTCTGTATCGCAAACATGCCCCAACACCTCCTTGGCGCTCCACTTGCCAGGCGCGTAGCGGATGTCTCCCTCGCTCTCATCATGCCCGGAAAGCAACAACATGGTCTGGCGGCGCTGTGAATCGAGCGTGGTCAAAATGTCGGGCCCTGCAATCAGAGAAATGTAACGATCATAGTGAGGTGCATATTCCCCCGGTTCCGGCCGTCCAACCACGAAACCGGAAGGTGTTGCCACAGACGTTTCCGACATACTGTTCTCCAAATATGAAATGAGTCCGAACCCCCTCAGCTTCCAAAAATGTAAAATTCGTCTTGTCTTGCCAAGTTAGACGTGCAGGTCGCACATCCGTTTTCGATAAATCTTCGACCCCTAAAGAATAACTCGCCAGCTTATGAAAGGACACGGTGCGGGCAAAATTTTCCGGCCGAACACCTTCCCCGGGGCCGATCTTACCCCGTAACAGCGCTTGCCAGATGTACTTCCGGGATGTACCCGGTGAGGAACTAGTGATTGCAAATAAAGGATTTTCCACAGCGCTCAGATTGAGACACGGGAGTACAATGCGCTTTGGTCGCGAACGTGCGGCTTTGTGACCCCTAATCCCAACTAGGAAAGGAAACTTCGATCCATGTGGAAGCCGACCAATCAACCTCAGACCCCTGCCCGGCCTGGCGAAGCGGAGCGTCCGACTCCGCCTGTTCCCAGTGCGCCGGCCATGACGACTGCGACCGCTGAACCTGCCATGCCGCGGCCGGTCAGCACCACTACTGCCGATCAGGCCACGATCGGCAAGTCACTTGTAATCAAGGGCGAGGTGACCGGCTCGGAGTCGCTCTACATCGACGGCCGCGTGGAGGGTTCGATCAATCTTTCCGGCAATCGCGTCACCGTTGGCCGCAATGGCGTTGTGGCGGCAAACATCAATGCTCGCGAGATCGTCGTCCTGGGCAAGGTGCGTGGCAATCTCACAGCCAGTGATCGCGTCGATATCCGTAGCGATGGTTCACTGACCGGCGATGTCATCGCGGCTCGCATTTCCATCGAAGACGGTGCTTACTTTAAGGGCGGCATCGATATCCGCAAGGGCGGACAAGCGCAAAAGGCCAATGGCGAGGATAAGTCGGTATCCGCGTCTGCGGAGCCGGCTGCAGTCGGCGCTCGCGCCTAGGCCTTAGCCAGAGTTCATTGGACTTTTTGGCGGATTCTATAACGGGCATCCGTATGGGTGCCCGTTTGGACTTTCTAACCGCCAATCCTCCACAGAAAAGCCCGCCATCGAAGGCAGGGTCGATTGCGGCGCCGTCGGGTTCTTCAGTTCTCTACGCCAGTTCGACTTCGATCTGTTTCGCCTGTCGATCCAGCTTCACAATACGAAAATTCCGAACCTGGCCAGGCCTAGCCGGTTCAATTTTCTTCGTCCCGCTCAAGGCGCCTTTCCATCGCGCCTGCAACATAAAGGTTAAGGTCGAGAGGTCTGCGTTCGTTTGCGTGCCGAGGGCATCACTCGTGGCAACGTTTCCCGTCAAATTACAGACTGCATAAATGCCATCTCCCAGTTCGACGCGCGCATTCGGGCCGTCATCCATGAGCCGACCTGTGATCGTGTCTCCTTCCTGGTGCTCTGCAAGGTATTCATCTAAGCCGGTGGGTACAAGTTGTTTCATACCGAGTCGAATCTGTCGTTTATCGAGGTCAATCGCGAGTACCTGGGCTCGGACAATCTGCCCAACACGCAACACATCCGCCGGTTGATTAATCCTCTTCTCCGTGCTGATCTCGCTGACATGAATCATGCCTTCAATTCCTTCGGTCAACTCCACGAACGCCCCAAACTTCATGAGGTTCGTGACTGGCCCCTCAACGACTGACCCCACGTGAAATCGCCTATCGACTTCGGCCCACGGATCTCCCAACGCCTGTTTTAGGCCGAGCGAGATCCGCCGCTCCGCCGGATTTACGGCCAGAATGACGGTTTCAACCGTTTCGCCTTCTCGCACGACGTCACTCGGTTTTCTCACTCTGCTCTTAGCCCACGACATCTCGGAGATATGGATCAGTCCCTCAACTCCAGGCTCCAGCTCCACGAATGCTCCAAACTCGGCGAGACGTGTGACCGTTCCACGCACGCGATCCCCTGGCTTATATTTTTGCGGTACCGCGTCCCAGGGATGCGGCTGAAGCTGTTTCAGCCCGACCGAGATCCTGCGCTTATCGGCATCGTTCGCGAGCTTGAGTACTTTGACTTCGACCTGCTCCCCCACAGAAAGTACGTCGGACGGCTTGTTGACGCGGCTCCACGAAATGTCTCCGACATGGAGCAGAGCATCGACTCCATTGATATCAATGAAGGCGCCATAATCGGTCAAGCTGCGCACCACTCCGCCCACGGTTTCGCCTTCTTTGATCTGCGAGTAGAGGCGATCTTTTGCCAGCCGCGCTTCCTCTTCGCTGACCGCGCGACGGTCGACGACCACGTCTTCATCGGCGACATCGAGTTTGATGATGCGGCAGCGGATCTCTTGCCCGACCAGGTTCTCCATCTCGGCCGCATCCCGCACGCCGCTGCGGGAGGCCGGCATGAATGCCCGCACACCGACATCCACGCTGAACCCACCCTTTACCACCGCGGTTACAGTGCCCAGCACGGGCGTTTTATCGGCGAAGGCTTTCTCCAACGCCGACCAGTCTGTCGGCCGTTCGGCGCGGAAGCGCGATAACTCGTAATAGCCGTCAGGATTGCGGCCCTTCACGGTCACCGGCATCCTGTCGCCGGGTGTTACATTCTCCCCCCTCAATTCCGCCCGCGGCAAAATACCCTCCGACTTGTAGCCGATATCGAAGAACACGGATTCCGCGGTGATAGAGAGAACAGTGCCCTCTAACTGTTGTCCAGCTGCGGACTTATGCAAATGACTTTTCTCATATTGTGAGAAAATCTCGCCGAAAGATTGCAAGTCTTCGGCAGCGGACTGATTTTTATTCTCGGGATCGGAAATCATGACATCACACTTCTGAGTGCTGAGTATCGACTTGGAAGTACGGGCACTTCGAATCAACAGGCAAATTAGACGAAGGAACTAAACTTCACAGGATATCATCGCAGGCGCGGAGCGGCACACGGAAGGTCCCGCTGTAGTTGTCGTAATTTAACCATATTCTAAGGATAGGAGCGCGCGGAGGGAATCCACTGTTTTACCGGCTTCGCATTCCTTGGGTCCTTGGTGATTAATGGATTTGGGGGACAACTCCGCCGTTACTAACGCCCCACCCACTGCGGATCCTCCTCCGGATTGACAATCTGTCCGTCACGCATGTGAATGATGCGATCTCCATACTTGGCTGCTTCCGGATTGTGCGTAATCATAAGCACGGTCTGCCCAAGTTCCTGATTCGACCGGCGCAGCATGCTGAGCACAATCTCGGAGTTCTTCGAATCCAAGTTGCCGGTTGGCTCGTCCGCGAGCACCACGGCGGGTTTATTGATCAGAGCGCGCGCCAGAGCGACGCGTTGCTGTTCACCGCCGGAAAGTTCCGACGGCCGATGGGCCAACCGTTTCGTCAAGCCAAGAAGCTCGGTGATGCGATCGAAATATGCGGGATCGCCGCGTCCGTTGCCCGAAATCTCGAGCGCGATCAGAATATTGGAGCGAGCGTCCAGGGTCGGCAGCAGATTGAACTTCTGAAACACGAAGCCGATTTTGCATTTGCGCATACGGGTTCGTGCGGCGTCCGATAGCGCAGCAAGATCGTCGCCATCGAGCACCACACTGCCGCCATCCGCGCGCGTCAGCCCCCCAAGAAGATAAAAGAGCGTGGATTTGCCACTGCCCGACGGCCCCACGACGCTGACAAATTCGCCCTTCCGCACCTCGAACGAAATACCGCGCAGGGCCTCGACTTCAATTTTGCCCACATGATAGGTCTTCCGCAGATCTTTGGCTTCGATGAACGCTCCGGCCATTCTGATGAGAATCTTACACGAATGCCGAACTCTCCCGCCTTTGCGGCGATCTGCAGGGAAATAGCGGCAGAGAACGAAAAACCGAGAGGTTCAAGAAATTGCTGTCAGGCCACTACCATTCTGTCAGATGCAGGAGCGGGTCGTTGCTGCATTTTTTTTGGACCGCGCTTTCGCACCAGCAATAGGCGAACTCGCTCCAGCAAGTCGGCGGGAGAATACATTGCCTTGGTCAGGAAGACATCGGCTCGGGAATCGTGGTTGTATATGCGCACTTTGCTCGAAATCAGAATTGCCGGAGTCTCCGGCGACATTTCTTTGATCTTTGCGATCAATTGTGGGCCGTCGAGTCCGTGCATCCCCATGTCAGCGATCACCAGATCGATCCCGCCCTGATGAAAGCGCTCCAGCGCTTCTTCTCCGTGAGAAAACGCCGTTACTCGATAGCCGCGTGTCTGCAAAACGATTTTGCGATGGGAGAGAGATTGTTCGTTATCGTCAACACACAGAATCGTGCGCTTCGGCTTCATTGGCTTTCCGTTCCTCGCCGGACGCAACAGCCTGAAACCCGGTCCAGCAAAGCCTTTTCTCAACATGAAGAGTGTGAATTCGAAAATGGATGCTAATGGCTCATCGCCGCGCTGTAAAGTGGCAATGATGCTAATGGGACTTTCTGGCCATTGCTTTTTTCTCACAAGCTGAGAGAGCACTGTTTCCCGCAACTTGTCCTGGCACTTTCGAGGAGTACTTCGCGTTACATTACTTGCATGCCCTCACCATCAGTACGCACGTTAACTACGCGGTTATTGTGACATTGACGATCACTGAGGCCGTAGTTCGAATTCATTCCAAAATCTTTTCTTCTCGATAGAGCCGGAGCGTGTTCTGTACGCTGAAGAAGAGAATCATCAACGTCATGCCTGTGAGACCGGTAACTCCGCCCACGTCGAAGAGGCGACATTGAAAACCCAACAGATGAACCGCCGGTTTCCAGAAAAGGGCAAGATTGCCGATTGCGAGAAGGAGGCGCAATTCCGTCGGTCCGAAGCCCCAGAACGAAAGACGGAATTCGCCTAACGCATGGGTCGCCAGGTATGACTGAATGGAGAGTGTCAGAAAAGCGACCAGCAAAGCGATCGCGATCCAGGGGTTCATATAACCGGATTCAGCGAGACCACTCATGAGAGCCAAAGCGCCAAACGTATCAACCATGTGGTCGACATAGAACCCGTACCTCGGACGTTGGTGTTGGCGCACGCGCGCTAGTGTGCCGTCAAGAGAATCTCCCAGCCAGTTGAAAGTGAGACAAACGATCGCGACGATCAGAGCCAAGCGATGGCGGAGTGCGAAGGCGTACGAGGCGCCAGCAGCCAGTTGAGAGCCGAAGCCAAGAACGGTCAGGTGGTCGGGATTGATCCACCGAGGGACGCGTCTCGCCAGCCGCAAAAGAACGCGTTTCTCCAAAGACGCGGTCCAGCTTTCTTGGATACGCAACATAACCGAGACGGGAGGCTTGTTGCGGATCTCAAGAAGCAAATTGGGGTTGACCTGCTCACAAAATTCGGTCATGGCTTGGTTCGACTGCGCCGCCATCGGTGATTCCTCCTCATCGTGTTTCGCTCGTGATGGAACTCTGCTCCGCAAGCCATACTTTTCCTCGGCGGCTTGCGGGTGCAATGCAAAGAAAGTCAAGGCGTTGTCAAACGAAGATCCATTCACAAATCATTGAAAGAATTGGAGGAATTGATCGTGATCATTCGCAGTGAGATACGATTGAGTGGGTCGGTACATCAAGAACAAGCACACGATGTTAAATTTCAAACCTCATCAGGATGGCGCATCTATGGTGCCTCGTTGGTACATCTAAAAGCTTAGGAGCGGTACTGATGCTTTTCACGAAGAACCGCTCTTGAAAGGTGGCAACAATGAAGAACTATGTTGCGATGGCTGCGTTCGTTGCGGTCGGCTTGTGGGCGTGGACACCGACGACCGCACAGGCTCAAGAGAGCCCGGCGGAGGCGCAAGGTATTCCGGCAACAGTGGTGGTTACGGTCGAGCCCCGAAAAGGCAAGACTGTACCTGAGATCAGCCAGGACGATGTCATGGTTTTCGAGGGCAAAACCCGGGACAAAGTGACGCAATGGACTCCGGCGACTGGAGACCATGCTGCATTGGAGCTGTTCATTTTGATTGATGACGCGGCCACGCAAACCCTTGGCGTTCAACTGGAAGACATTCGCAAGTTCATTGCCGAGCAACCCGCTACCACGCAGATTGGCGTGGCTTATATGCAGAACGGAATCGCACGAGTTGCGCAGAATCCGACAAGCGATCACGACGCTGCGGCGAAGGCGTTACGATTGCCCCAGGGAATCGTGGGAGCGGAAGCCAGTCCTTATTTCTCGCTGAGCGATCTGGTGAAACGCTGGCCGCAAGATTCCGCGCGTCACGCTGTGTTGATGGTTACCGACGGAATTGATCGCTATTACAGCGAATTCGACATGCAGGACCCTTATCTGGACACGGCGATTGATGACGCGTTGCGTGCTCACGTGATGGTTGCGGCAATCTATTGGCCGGACGTTGGCCACTTTGGTCACAGCTACTGGCAATCCTATTGGGGCCAGCTTTATCTCGCGGACTTGGCTGAACAGACCGGGGGCGAGGCCTACTACATAGGTTTCACAGGACCACCGGTTTCGTTTTCACCTTATCTGGACGAGATGGCGAATCGGCTGTCCCACCAGTATTGGCTGACGTTTCTCGCGCAGAGACCTAAAAAAGTAGGGTGGCAGTATATACGGTTGCGGTCTGAAGTGCCGAATGTGGATCTTGTTGCGCCACGCAAACTTTATGTTTCGCCGTAGGGAATCGACCGGCTGTCGAGTTTCTTCCCCGGCCGGATCCAGGCAATCGAACTACAGGCTGAAGATCAGTTTGTTTGCGAGCGACTCAGTTAATCTTTGAGTCGCTCGCATTTTGTCACATCACACCAGGTTAGCCGGTCGTCTTATCGTTTTTGCGGCTGCTGCCTTGCTTGCAGATGCTGCTGCTGTTGAGCCTGCCTTTGCTGCAACTGCTGCGTCTGTTGCTGATGCCGCTGCTCCATCTGCTGCACTCTTTGCTGCGGAGCATTCTGGTTTTGCATGCGCTGATGCTCCTGTTCCTGCCGCGCCTGAAGTTGCTGCCGTTGCTGCTGCTGTTGGTTGTAGAGTTTCTCCTGTTGTTGTTGATATTTCTGATTTAGCTTCTCGTTTCCAGTGCTTGGCGCAGCTGGTCGCTCGAGAGGTGCAAGCTCGTTAGGATGAGTTGCAGGATGGCCGGGGCTATTCTCGGGTTGAGGTCCGCGATTGGCTTCTTCCGGACGAGCGGCCCCACCGCGATTCGCCGGACGATGGTATTC
>JASHPL010000354.1 GCA_030038125.1 Candidatus Sulfotelmatobacter sp. | reverse complement strand
GACAACGGGTGACGATGAGGCCGAGGGCCAGGCAACAACACCATACCGCGACATGCGTCAACCATCCCAGGCCGGCGTGCCATCGCAAATCCACGGCCGTGATGGCGGCAATGGCGAACGGCCAAAGCCAGAAGGGCAGCTTGGGTTCTCTACGGCGAAGCGAAAGATAGTAGGCGGTGACTCCGGCAAGGAAGCATGGAATAAACTTCGAGATATCTAGCCGATCCAGGCGTAAGAGCCCGCCCATATCCGTGTCACCCAGCCTCGGCTGCAAGAATGCAAACGTAATTGCGAGAAACCAAATGCCGATCAATGGTCGTGCTGATCTGCTCCAGCGCAGAATGGTAAAAAGGGCGGGCAATACCAAATACATTTGAATCTCGTAAGGCAGACTCCACAAGGGTCCAATCACGGAGTGAGATTTTGTAAGGTTCTGACATAAAAGAAAATTTGAAATGATGGCTTTAAGACCCAGGTGATGGTACTGGCTGACCCAACTACTTTGCGGAATATGGAAAATGACCGCCAGCGCCACGGTCACGACGCTTAGTGGATAAATACGAAAGAAGCGGCGGAGGTAAAACGTCGAGTAGAGTCTCCAGCCCTCGAGCCGAATTCGTTCCAGGGACATCATCAGCACAAAACTGGTATGGACAAAGAATAGAAGCACGCCCCAATAACCGAGTTCCCCCAGGAAAACATGCTTTTGAGCGATCCCGTAGGTGGCCGTGAGATGGTCTGTCAACACCGCCAGCACGGCAACAGAACGCAGCAGATCGAGATTTGGGGATTCCTTGTGAAGTGTCACTATCTTGCGTCTTTCCTCGCGTGCTGAATCTCCCTGGAACCTCACTCTTCGATCCGCAGCACAATAATAGTGATGAACGCTTAGACGTGAATCACGTGGAAAAACTCAGGACTTGGCAGCAGCCTTTCTCTCCCATAGTGGGACCCACGCCCAATCGGTTCCACGAGTAAAAGATTCGAACTGGCGGATAGGCCTGGCACGCTTTTCAATTACCGTCACGTAAGAATAGTTGTGGATTGAATCAATATCAGCCTGAAACGGCACTGCTGCACTCGAAAGCTCCTTGGCCGGCCCCCTTACCAGCTCACATGTGTCAAGCTTGGCTGCAAGGCCTGCTACGTAAGCACCAAATCCGTTGAATTCTCCAACGACATCTTCGCAGACAAACACGCCGCCGGGGCGCAAGTGCGGAAGTATTTCTTCCAAGGTGACGATTTGCTGCTCCGTTTTGTGGCCGCCGTCGTCGATTAAGATATCCAGCACCGGCACTTCCTGCCGGAACCGCCGCCAAAACTCGCGATCGGCCTGGTCGCCGATGAATATCTTTGTTGTCTCGTTTTGAAGCGATCTGCACTCCTCTCGTATGTCGACTCCGTATACGCGGCACTTTGGGCCAAAATAGCTTTTGTACATTTCGAGGCTGCCCCCGCTGTACACTCCCACTTCTGCCACGTGTACCTCTTTTCCAATGAACTTCTGGAAGTGCCGGTGATAAATATCCAGATAATGAGTCCACTTCCACATACCCCTACCATGCGTGTGGAAATCAACAAATGCTTCGAGAGGGTTCGCAGAAAGAGAACCATTAAAGGAAGCACCATCGTTATCAGCGGCCTGTGAATGCCAGTCGCTCCCAAAGCGGCGACCGCGGATCATCGTGGGTAGCAGGCGCGCCAACAACTGGTTCAAGTGGGGCTGCTGCGCCGAAGATCCCCAAATCTCTTTCACTGCCCGCAACCTTGGCATCAGTTGGATTGTCATGGTCTGGACGCTCCGTTGGCCTGTGAGACACTTGCTCGTCTAAAAGTGCCGAGGCATGTTGTATTCGAGTGTGCTAAAAGTCAAGTGAAAATCATATAAAATCGGCCTTCATTGACCCGTCATGAAGGGCAAAGTGATCATTCAGGGCTGGCCTGATGGGTCGTCTCTTGCGAGTGGTAGTTGTCGTCTGGTCGTTGTGCCCGGAGCGATTTAAGTCCGTAATAGTCGGCTGTGCAAGTGTTGATAAAGTACGTGGGATCGTCGGAGATCCAGCCGATTTGGTCGATGTTGCCGTTGCTGGCCACGCTCGCATTCCAGGGAAGAGTTACCTGAAGCTCCCCGTTGGATTTCATCCTGCGAAGCTTCGCATCCTCATTGTCCCACTCTACCGCATACATCCGAAGATCGCGGGTGGCAGCGAAATTGTCCCGCGCAGATTTTGCGGACCACGGGAAGATGAGTGCGACCGCACACCCTGCAGCAAGCAAACGCAAGACCCAAGAGTCCGCATACCAAGGACTGGCGAGCCAGCCCAGGACAACCCCACTGAGCATCAAAGTGAGCAGCATTATCCAATGGTCGACAAACAGAGCGCGGTCCGGAGGCATGGAACTGAAGGCATGCATGCCTGGTAGGATGCCGCTGAAGATGAGGAAGAACGCAAGTATCCATGCGCCGGCGATCACGAAGATGGCTGATCGCCAGCAGGTCCTGCCTGCGCTCTGCAATTGCTCAGAACGGGTTAGGGCTAACGGAACCGCGAACAGCGTTAGCGCTGCTAGCGGACGAACACGCAGGAAGTCGAAGATGTATCCCGCCGAGGCGGCAAGTGTTTTCTGCAGGAGTGTTGTCTTGGTCAGGGCGGGCGTATACGCTCGAATCCCTGCTTCTCGCACTGCATTGCCAGGTGCAGCCGCAACAACGATAAATCCAAGAATTGAACCGAGAAGTCCCGAGTATAGAATTGGCAAGATTCGCCGGGCGCGTACAACCGGCGCCCACTTGCAGAAGACGACTGCCAGCGCGAGACCTGCGCATTGAAAGACTGCGTTCGTCTCCGAACAACCTGCGGCACAGAGACCCAAAGTTCCTGCCAGGACGACCGATAGGGTAGTACTCCGCCCGTTGTCTTCTGCCGTTAGAAAATGAGGCACGAGTCCCAGAAAAGCCGTAATCAAGATGATAGGGGCCGTGTATGTGAAAGTGCCGGCTTGCCAGTAGAAAGACTGCCCGGGATCGGGAGCGGTGCGTAACATCGCAAAAATAAGGATCTCGGCCAACAACAAAGAAGGAAGTAAGCGTAAGCGCCATTTAAGCAATTTCGTCAGCTCAAAAAGCGCCCATGTGGTCGCCGCTAACCAGCAAACCAGGAAAATTGCCGGAACAAAACGTGTCTCTTGATCTCCTCCGATAAGACCCGCGCCGATCCTGGTAAAGTACGAGAAAAACCTTCCTGAGTGATTTTGATAGGTCCAGATTTGGCTGCCCCAAAACCCCCGAATTGCAAGGTTCCTGCCGGCGCAGAAGTCGTCCGCCACATATCGGGTGAATATTCCCAGGTATCCGTATGCAATCAGCGGAAACGCCAAAGCGATGGTGCAGGCAATCGTGCAAAGGGGTATTAGGGACTGCAAACCTGTACTAGACCGGACAGCAGTTGATCCAACCTTCATGCTGCGGTTCCTCCGAATACCACGCTTCACTTCTTAAATGATTCGCGAAATATGCTCCGCAGAACCGGCAAGGCCGGCGATTTCAGTTTTGTTCGAATCGGCGACAAGACCTTTTGCGCGAAGGCTGACTGTCCTATGGCAGCGCTGGGAAGATACCGAATACCGTGTGCAGACCATAAGGCTCCAAATCCAGCTGTTTCAGGCATTTCCTCTCTGCAATATCAAACAACGCGATGTGAGTAGGCCGCTTGATTGTACCCTGGCCTACAATGTTCTTAAACCAGCGTATGTTCTCACTGAATATTGTCTGTCGCATTCGCGTGAATCCCACCCAGATGTGTCTCTCGTCTACCGGAAGCAATCCTCTGCACCAGGCTGGCAACATAGGTTGACCGCCATCCTGCATTTGTTTCAGGTCTTGCATCTGTCTAAGGTCGATAACCTGCTCAGCTTGCAAAGTACGTCGGTTCACGATGACGATTCTTCCGTCGACCGCGGTAAATAGGATCCACTCGCCGTATCGATAGCCATCATGCGGACCTTCTCCCGCAACCGCAATTCGTTTCTTGGATCCATTCAAGCTAATCGCATCCCGCTGGAAATACCGAGTGGCCCACACTTCGTTATCCAATTCGAAAACGAAATTGGGATGTGCGATATGAGGTTTGGTAGTTTCGACCTTTCGATAATCGATGGTCCGGGAAAAGCGGACCCAGAGTTCTTCGTCGAGGACACTCCATTCACCAATGACCTCGCCGAGGGGCGTTACCTTGACAACCATGTCAAGACCGGTGCTGACTACCAATAGATTTCCGTCTATCGTCGGAGTCACGTGATGAAGATCATTGAAGCAGGGAAGAGAAACATAGCCAATCTGCTTGAACTCGGGCACTCGGTAAACCAGTACCTCGGTCGTGGTACATGTATACAAAGTATTGCCGATCAAAGCCCCGGAATGAAAATGCGCCCCTGGACGGTTACCAGCTCGAGCTTGAGGTGGACTTTGATATTCGACACAGGTACGTACCGCGCCGGAGTTGGTATCTACTTCTACTATGAGAGCCGCATCATACATACACCACTCATTCTCATAACTTGTTTCTTTCAGTCCCGGTGTCCTCTGTCTTCCGCCGAGAACGTAAAGCCTGTCCATTACCTGACCTCCCAACAACATCAGAATTGATATGTCTCCTGTGTAATTAACCATTCTCCAGACTGACGCAGTCAGATCGCACTTGCTCGGCGTAACGCCAGGGTGAAGACATTCAGACTTGGCGCGACAATAGAATCGGAGGCGACACAACTGGCACTTAGCCATCGTGCATGGCGTTCCTTGTCGGCCCCCGCCACAATGACAAGAGGGCTCGGCCAACTGAAGAGAAGGCGTCCCGCTGCTGAATTCCACCCCCCCCGCTCTACTGGCCTTATGCGAATTCGAGGTGAAGACAACGTATCGGTTTCGACGATTCGTCGGCGCGCGATGAAGATCTCGAATCGGGCTTGCGGAAAAAGATCCAGCAGTAATCGCATGTCCTGCGCCCATCTGCCGAATGGAGTATTCACGAAGAGCCGCACCATGGATGCCGATTTGTGCCGACGCATCCACGGACCAATTTTCTGTGCCAAGTCGAATACTCGGTCACCGTCTACGTAGCAGGAGACGGGATCAATAGCTTTGTTTGGGGGAACTTCCAGCTCGTACAAAACCTCGTCGCCAGCTCTCTCCACAGCCGGCTTTACGAAGTCGAGTTTGAATTGAGAACCAAATATAGACAGTAACTCTAGCTTCCGTGTCATTGCCTCGGCGATATTGATGCGGTGTTGCTCGATGCGCGCCCCTGCATTTCGTAGCGCCGCAACTACCCGGTCGGCGTGCCCGCGCCAGTGCACTGTATACGGCACTTCTTCGTATAATCGGACCTTGCGCCCCTTGATGAGTTCTGCCGTACTGAGAATTTGCAGGCAGGCATCGCGGGCTAACTGATGATCCACGTGATTTCCCACACCCAAGGGCATCCAGATCTCTTCAGCGTCGAGGCGCGTAAAGAACCGCGACAGGGCCGCTGTCCATTCCTCAAGCTCTCCAGGTCCGGGCGAGCGCGCGACAAGAGTCCACATTGCGTCGCGATGCAGGAGGAACCAGTCCAGCGTCCAACGATCATTTCGGTAGCGAAGCGGGGCCTCCAGCAAATCCAGGGTGATGTGATGTCCGCCGACGTGTTGGACGAACAGCGCGGATTCTGCTTTGCGCAAAGAAGTGACGTGGGCGGTGTCGAAGAAATCCCGGTCCACCTCGTAGTAACTGGTGAAATTGCTGATACCAGCCATAGTCAGCACGGTGAATTCACAGTCGTTTCGCCGCAGCCACATCGTGGCTCCTAAGCTCAGGGCGGCGTCGTCCATGTGAGGTTCGATAACCAGAACGCGTCGGCGGCGAGACGGAAATGCGGTCGGCGGCAGTTCGCACGTGCCCAGGCTGGCAAATCGATTCAAGACCTTATCTAAGCCCGCAAACCGCCTTCGCAAATCGGCGACGCTTGTCCTCCCATCGATGGCATACCAGATCGCCTTTTCGGAATCATCGAGTGAAGTATGCGGTTTTCGAGATATCAGAAAATATAGTGCGCTAGCCTTCACATGAAAATGAGGCCTGCGAACGGGGATCATTTCATCCGGTAAGGGGCCGTTCATAACTAGATTTCTCTAGATTCAAAAGCACGTCGACTCTGGCGTCGCTGACATCGCAGTCCGTAACGCGTACCAACTGCGCGAAACATGCTGCCCTAGCGAAAGTGACGCGATGGAGACCGAAAGTGCTGATTAAGTCACTCGTTCAGGAGGAGTCGAAATTCCATCGCACGAGCGTACTGAGGCTGACAATTAAGGAACTAGTAGCCTAACAGATCTCCGTCGCAGCCAAGGTTAAAAGTTGAAGAATGTTTTAGTAAACTCGAATTCTGGCCAGAACATCGGAGCAGCGATTTCACTGTTTCCTCGATATAGCATCGGAGCGAAGAGCCTGGGATGTACTCCGCTTGCCTCGAGAAAGGAGCACCTTTTGGAGAAGAAGGAGTTTGTGAGGTAAGGTGAGCAAGCGACAGCGACGTTCCTACAAGCTACTCATGGCGGGCGCTTTTAATCATTTGCACAAACGCTAACGTCCGTTCCCGATGCCTGAGCCACAAAACTGCTGCGTAGACCAGAGCGCCAGCGAGAACTTCAAGGGCGAAGCGAACTGAAACGATCCACTTGCCTGGCAGAGCGTGCCTGACTGACACCACTGCGATCGTCATAACAACGGTTCCCTCAAATGCCGGACGCAGGGCGCGGAGGTAGTCGGCTACATCCATCTTTATCGCCGCAAATGCCTTACCGTATAGCGGCAACACAAGCCAAGGGTAGGCGACGACCCATCCCCACGCAATTCCGGTGATGCCCCAATGGCTGCCAATGTAGAAAGCCACACCCAAAACCGGGAGCGTGACCAAATCTACGTACATAACGAATCGAGAATTACCCATGGAAACCAGGAGCTTGGGAATGAGCGCCACCACCGACCGCACACCTGCGTAAATCGAAAGGACCTCCATTGGACCGGTCATACCTAGCCATTTAGGACCGAGGACGACTGGGACAAATTCGCGAGCCACTAGCCCCAAACCGACACATCCCGGGAAGGTCAGCAAAGCGATGCCTTCCGTCAAGTTGCGAATGTAACGACGCAGCGCCACCAAGTCTTGCTTAATTGCAGCTAGATAAGTTGCGATTACCATTGTGACCAGACTGGTCACCTTTTCCATGGGAAGGTTCGCCAGTGTCCAAGCCATCCCGTACAGTCCAAGCGCGGCCGGACCGAGCACGCGGCCGGCGGTGAAATTATCGAGACTCTCATACGTGTCCGCTGCCATGGTTGAGACCACAACATGTCGACCGAATGCCAATGGGCGACGGACTGACTTCCAGCGCGGGAAGGCGTAGGGATGCGGCCGGGCCCAGAATACAAGAGCTGACCGCAGAATTCCTCCTCCCATTCCTCCAACAATCAAGGCCCAATACCCCCACTTTCGCCACGCGAAGAAAACGGTGAGAACGGATGTTGTGACGGCCGCCAGAGCATTGAACGTGCAGAGGGCTCGAAAGCGCAGCTCCTTCATCATGAGGCCGTTGGAAACGAGTTGAGCTCCGCTGATGATCATGCCGAGGGAACTCACTAGGATCACCGGGACCAGTTGAGGAATCTTATAGAATCTGGCGACCGGCACCGCTGCCGCTGCTGCGAGCACGTAGGATCCCAGTCCGATTAGCAAGCCAACGCCGTTGAGCTGCGATAATTGGTCTTCGGTAAGGTCGCGCAGCGTTACTACTGCGCGGCCAATTCCAAGTGAAGAGGTATAAGCCAATGGCAACAAAACAACCTGCAGAGCTAGAAGGCCAAAATCAGCGGGCGACAGCAGTCTGATCGTGACCAGGAATAAGGCCCAGGTTATGAACTGGCTGATCCAATCACTGGCCGCGTTCCATGCTACACTGCGAAGCAGCGAACGATCCATTTTCCGCATTGACGAAGAATCTGAATCGGCGGTGCTCGCTTTCACGTCAAACGCAGGCTCAAGTGCCAGATTTTCTTCGCTGCCCAAATCCGCTCCTTCCAATTGAAATGTCCGACACGTCCGTTCCTCGCCCGGACCCGGTACATCTTACATTCGAATAATGAAGGGACGATGAATGACGACGAGAGGTTCACTGTTTGGGTGGAGCAACTGGATACAGCCCCCTTGGATAGCGCCCTAACGTCTCCCTGAATGGAAGTGACCCACAGATTTCTGTCGTGAAAACTGCTGCTTGTCTTTCAGACCGCTTCAGCATGTGTACCGTTGTTACATCCCTTTCGATTTATTCGCTTTCAAATGTGCCACGTGATAACGTACCGGGGAAAAAGATGAAATCCTTGCAAGTTCGCATGTACGAGAGCCTCGGCGACATCGAGATTCTGCGACCGTGCTGGGACCAACTGCTAGGCAACTTCCGTGGTGCCACGACCTTCTCGAGTTGGGAATGGTTAGCACCGTGGTGGCGAGCGTTCGGTGAGCCTCGGCGGCTGCTCGTACTTGCATTTCTTAATGAATCGTCTCAATTGGTCGGGCTGGCGCCGCTCTGCCTGGAGAAGCGAAGGCTAACCGCCCTTGTTGATTTTCAAGTTCTTTGTTTTTGGGGCGATGGCAGCGGCGATTCCGATAATCTGGATTTCCCGGTGCGAGCGGGCTATGAAGATGAGGTGGCTGGTGCTCTTCTGGACTACTTGGCGAAAGAATCAATGCGTTGGGACTATTGTGAACTCAACACGATGCCAGAGGACTCGGCGGTAGGAAATTGTTTGTCGCGTCTCCTACGCCATCGTTTGTGGCTTGCCTATCGTCATTATCAGACAGGCTCGGCCGTTTCTCTGCCCGAGACGTGGGAAGCATACTTGCTGCAACTTTCAGGTAAAGAGCGAGCAAAGGTTGCGTACCTTAGAAGGCTGTTGGAAAAGAAGTATCAAACCCGTTTTTACAAGTGCGAAAACCGAGCCGAACTGAAAGCTTGCTTGGATACTTTGTTCGCTTTACACCAGAAGCATTGGCAGCGTGCCGGTGAACCGGGCAGTTTCATATCTTCAGCACGCTGCCAATTCTACTCCGAGATGGCAACGCTTCTAATTGGTCGTGGCCAATTGGAGTTTTGGTTTCTTGATTTAGATGGCAAACCGGTGGCAGCGCAGTTCGGATTTTGTTTCGACCGCATTTTTTTTTCTCTCCAAGAAGGCTATGATCCGGTTTATTCTCGAGACAGCGTGGGGTATGTTCTTAGAGCGCATGTCATCCGACAACTGATTGCCGCGGGCGTGCGGCGTTACGACTTCCTGGCTGGGGAAGCGGCGTCGAAAGCCCGTTGGGATGCTAAAGTTACGCAATATGTCAGCGTTCACTTCGCGCGCCCAGCCAGCAAGGGAAGCTTCTACTTGCACACAGTAAACGCTGCCACGGAAGGCAAGGAATGGCTCCGCCTGCACCTTCCTGAGGACGCCTGGCAGGCTCTTCACCGGCTGAACTGCAAGATCCGCGGAATTAAAACACGGGCGCCACTTCAAAAGTAAACTATCGTAAATCGGAAACTTTACGTCTATTTCTCAAGAATTGCATTTAAGCACCCCTTCCACTGGGTGAATGTCCTGCATGCAATCTTCCGGGTTGCCACGCCGTCTGATTAGAAAATCACTGCAGCCTTCAATCCATATCTCCGGAGGGGCCGCATGGCTCAGGAATCCGATTGGACTTGCTGTTCGCGCATACGCTCCCGACTGGAAGATTCCGACCAAGTCGCCGACTTCTGCGGGCGCGAACTGCACGGAACGGCCCAAAGTGTCTAACGGAGTGCATAAGGGACCGACAATATCTACCGTCTCGGTCTCAGGAGCATCAAGCTTGTTGAGAATGGCCATGGGAAAGTTGCGCTTGATGACTTGTCCCAAGTTTCCGGAGGCCGCCAGATGGTGATTCATGCCTCCATCTAGAATCAGGTACTTCTTTCCACGCGAGCTTTTGATGTCAGTAATTCGTGTAACGTATAACCCAGCTTCGCCGACCAAGAAACGTCCTGGCTCGACCATGAACTTGGTATTCACAAACGAATCATCTCTGATGCCGTCGATCAGCCCCTTAAGGCCTACATGAAACTGACGCATATCGAGTTCCGAGTCGCCGGAAAAATATGGAATTCCAAGGCCCCCCCCGAAGTCCAGCGTGCGCAGAGGGGTAGCGACGAGTGCGGCTGCGTGCCGTCCGATTTCGAGTCCTTTTCGATACTGATCCAGCAAGAGACTGTGGTCGAGAATCTGGGTTCCGGCAAAAAGGTGAATCCCGCAAAAATCCAGGTGTGGATCACTGGCAATGCGTAGGATGAGCGGATCCATCTGTTCCTCATCAACGCCGAAAGGAACAGACTTCCCTCCCATCAGCATAGCTCCGCCCTGTCCTTCCTCATTTGGATTCACGCGGAGCGTCACCCGCGTTCGCCGATCCAATTCCCGGCTGAAAGCGGCAATACGCTCAATTTCTAACGCTGACTCTGCGTGAATCTCACCGATTCCCTGAGTAATTACAACCTGCAACTCGGCTTCTGTTTTTCCGGGGCCAGCGAATACGATTTTTTCAGGCGGACACTCAGCATTCCGCGCCAGATGAAACTCGCCGCCGGAGGCAATTTCCAACCCACAGCCTTTTTCCAGGAAATATTTCAGAAAAACTGGATTAGGATTGGCTTTCACTGAGTAACTGATCGCGAACCTGTCAGGCAATGCACGACGTAATGCTAGATATTTTTGCTCAATTACTTCCCGGTCATAAACGAAAAGCGGAGTCCCATATCGAGCAACAAGCGACGATATCTTCATTTCCCCGACGTGCAATTCGCCTTCGAACTGTTTTCTCCAGTAACGCTCGACTATCTTCGGAATACTCATGCCAGACCTTCTCGCTGCCGGAGCGAAGTATAGTCCACCTTGCCACTGCTGGTCTTCGGCAGCTCATCCAGTACTTCAATGAATTTCGGAATCATGTAGCGAGGCATTTTTTCACTGCAAAAGGCAAGCAAGGAATCGTTATCGAAGGGCTCACCGTCGCGGGGAACAACAAAAATCTTCACTGCCTGCCCAAGCAATTCATCGGGAACGCCGATAGCTGCGGCTTGCCTGACTGCGCCGCTTTGAAAGACAACTTCTTCGACCTCGGTGGGGCTGATGCGGAAACCCGAGGATTTAATCAAAGTGTCGCGGCGTCCCACGTAGTAAAGAAAACCATCTTCGTCCATTTTTACAAGATCGCCGGAGTAGCAGACTTTTTCGACATCGCCCAACTCTGGAGGCATCACAGGATTTGGCTTTAGCACACGATCCGTTGCCTCGGGATTGTTCCAGTATCCCAAGGAAACAGTCGGGCCGCGATGGACTAACTCGCCGACTTCGCCAGGCTTGCATAATTTTCCCTGCTCGTTGATGACGAGAATCTCGGTATCAGGAATTGCCTTGCCCATTGAAGTGGGCCTCCGTTCAAGTTCCTCAGAGGGCAGATAGGTCGAGCGGAAAGCTTCTGTCAATCCGTACATCAGAAAAATCCGTGTGTGCGGCAGCAAGGACTGCAGGGCCTTCAGAACGGTTTGCGGCATTGCGCCGCCTGTGTTCGTGATATAGCGTAAGGTCGAGGGCACATTGCGTTGGAGTGTCGACTTGGGCTGAACGAGCAAGCTCCAAATTGTAGGTACGCCGGCAAGTCCTGTCACTTGCTCCTTCAACAACATCACGACAATTTCTTTGGCAAAGACGAAGTTGATCAAAATCAACGTGCTCCCCTGCTGCACAGTTGTCGTGAGTTGATTCAGTCCGGCATCAAAACTTAGCGGAAGAACGGCAAGGATTCGATCAGAGGGTGTTATCTGCAAGTAAGTGGATACGATGGTCGCTCCCGCGATCAGGTTGGCGTGGCTTAACATCACTCCTTTAGGTTTTCCGGTAGATCCGGATGTGTAGAGAATAGCGGCCAGATCCTTTCCAATGCCCCAGTCCGCGCATTCCTGGTTCGCACCACTTGCCATCGAATCAAAGTCAAACGTAGGAAGATGGAAGTCGCTACAAGGGTCCATGCCCACCACTACCAGGAATCGCAAGGAATCTATACTGCGAAGAATGGGGAGCAGGGATTCGAGCTTAGCTGCCGAAGTGATTAATGCCGAGATTCCGCAATCGTGGGAGATATGAGCGACCTGCTCGGGTACCAGCACCGCGTTCATCGGAACGAATACGCCGCCCGCTTGTGCCACGCCTATAATCGAGAGCGCCTGCGCGATGCTGGAATCGAGATGAATTCCGACTCTTTCCCCTCTGCGGAGACCAGCGCTTCGCAATCCGGACGCCAGGCCAGCCACTCTCGCGCTCAATACGGAGTAGCTAAGGCGCTCTTCGCCGAGCACCAAGGCCTCCTTTTCGGGAAAGCGCCAGGCAGATGTCCGAAGCAAGTGATGAAATAGAAAATCCAAAAGTATCCTCTAACCATGCATGAATGCCTTTAATCTTCTGGGCAGGCAACGGGCAACGGTTGGCTGGAGCCTGAACCGAGCCGCGTGCGCCAGACGGCCCACCAGGGTTTGACCGAATACAAAATATTGATTGAGGGCATGAGTGTGGTTGGTCCACTTCATCTTCCATGCATCGTTTGGGCCGGTAATGTCAAAAACACGAATACCGCGCGTCCTGCAATCCTCCAGGATTTCGCTTACGATCAGATGACCCGGCGCGAATTGCCTGAAGTCTTCGTTGTAGGCAACTTTTGGTGAGTAGCAACAGCCTTGGGTTGTAAGTGCGAAGTGCCCGGCTAAAAGATCCCCCTTTGCTTCGAGCAGGTACAGTGAGAGATAGCCGAAGCGAGCAGCCGATTCGGCTACTTCATCGTAAAACTGTCGGGTCCTCGGATCGGAGAGGATGGCACTCCGTTCTTGTCCCTTCCAACCACTTGCTTCGAGCGCGTAAAAGCGATTGATAACCTTGCGGTCCGCGGTCGCGACCCGAAGCAACCGCAGGTCACCTCGTGCACTGAGTCGATTTCGAGATTGACGCAGTTGACTTCTTAGTTTTGAATTCGGTGGCATTTGTTTCAGCAGCTCTGGATTGCTAGGAACGGGGATGTAGGGGCTGGGCTTTTCTGGAACCTGTCCGGTGCGGAATCCGCTCGCCCGAGCCTCGGCAACCAGGCGGTCGATCGTGCCGCCCTCCGGCGTATAGGGGAATACCAAGAGATCCCATTTGACAGATGCCTTCAAAAAGTTCCAAGTTGCGCTGATAGTGGGGTCTGATTCCAAAAGTGCGCTCCGCACTCCATCGAAGCGGGCTCCATGAGCATTGACCGGACTTCTAAGCCTGCGAACCGGCAATCCGCTGAAGATGCATTTCTCTTCAATCAACGGCAGGACCAGGCAAAGGCGGCCATTAAGTCTGGCTGTGATGAGCAAAACGTTTGCTCCCGGCACAAATGCGCGAAGCTGGGCACCTATCCACTCCGGCCGATAGAAAGGTTGATCATCCATGGCTTCGGCACATAGATTTCGCCATTCGTCCGCCAAATCGTCGACAACTTCTACGCCGCCACGGTGGGCGCTGACGACGACGGGTTCGGAGCAGACCTGAACGGGAAGTTGGTGAGCTATCGTCATCAGTTGACAGAGTGTACGCGTGAGACTCGCTTTAGCCTAGCCACTCAACTCGGCTGAACGACCAGCGGATACCATTACCAAGGAGCCGGTGCGTGGCCCCGCCTGGCTTTGCATAAGCAACGACACGGGCAGGTCTCTCCCGCGGCCGAAATCCGCTGGCTTTCAACACAGATTCCAGCTCGGTGCTCTCCACGCAATATCCGCACAGAGCTGGAATATTCTCGCGACGGCAGATGCCAACGATTGCGTCCAGCAATGGAGGCCCGACTTGGGATATCTCCCGCCCGAACAATTCCACCAGGGATCCGATTCCGTCGGATTCCACGCCAAAGACCGCGAATGCTAACAACTCGCCACCTCGGCGAGCTACTAACACACGATGCTCGAATTCGGGGTTCCCCCTGTAGCGATAGTTCAAATCTTCCTGGGAGCGACGGTGTCGGACCTCGCCGACGCTCGAGACCCGCCGGTCCATCTCAGAAAACTCCTCGTCGAAACGTCCCTCGTGGAGCCGAATCTCCAACCCTCGCATCAAAGATCTTCGGTGCCGCGCGCTGAGAAAAAAATTTGTCGCCGCAACGATGGGTCTGGTCCAGATAGCTTTCCCGATCCTTCTCGCAAAATACTCATCACTCCGGAGTAAGAGCGCGTAGCGGATCAACTCACAGCTGGGGCGCATGCCCAAACGAAGGAACGTCGACATGCCCTGCTCATGTGGCGGACAGTCATAGCAAAAATCAAGTTCGCCGGAATTGACTCCATCGAAGGTTGCGCGCTGCAGCAACAACGCAGGCCCAAGGCTGCGATAGCCGGCGTCCACCACAAAATGCATGACCTGTCCGGCGAGCATCTCCCTTCCATCCACGTACATTTTGCGGGGAAAGACTGAAGCCATGGCCACGGCTTTGGATTCGCTTTGCGGGTAGACAAACCAGGATCGCGCCCGCCCCGCTGGATTCTGCATGTAACGCCAGTCAAAACCTACCATTGACAGATCGGGGAGATTCCGCTTCAAAAGCTCACGCATCTCCTGGCGATCGTCGGTCGGAGAGGCTCGTCGAATGGCGATACTCATTCAGCGTATGCCTCGCCATGACCTCTCGTTGTCTGACGATCAATGACCGACATACAGTTGTTCCATCGGAACCGATTCATCATCCACGATTGAATCCTAATTTCTAACCGAACGAGGCACGATTGTAGATTACAGATGTAAACAGAGCGTGAATTATCGGGCGGTCTGCGCTGCTGGCGCGGACTTTCGCTCGGAGTCAAGTCTGAAACCAGCGCGAGAACGCTTTCGATTGACGGGCCCTGGTAGCAGTGTAAGAAGCGAAGTCCCGCATGGTGAGAAGCAGCTCGACCACGGATGGCATGGGGTCTGAAAGCTTCAACGTGGCATCGGGGATCGAAGGGCTGAAATCTTCGAGTAACTGCCGGACGTCGGCGCCCAAGACCGCGCGAGCGCTGGCTGAGCGGCGGCCCAAGTCGAGCAAATCGTACAGCCGGTGCAGATAACCCATCGACCAGCGCCACTTCGTGCCCACCGCGTAAGCCTTAGGTATCTCGGGCCGCTCGCCGTGCGCCAGTTGCCACTGATATAAGGGGAAGTCGATTCCCGCAGAAATCGCTAGAGCGATCGTTCCCCAATAGCGGCCATTAATCTCCATTAAGACTGCTCGGCCTTCGGGACTTACCTTGTATTCGACCATGGCGACGCCCTGCCATCGCAAAGCCTGCAGCAAAGCGACAGATGACTCGATAAGGCAGGGATTCGGCTCTTCCGCAACCGCAATCACAGAAGCGCCTCCAGAGTAAGGAAATTCTTTCAGGCGGCGATGCTGAAATATCGTCATGCACTGTCCGCCGTGGAGCAGCATTTCGACCCCCACCCCCGCCCCGGCGCAATACTCCTGAACCAGTATGGGAGGGGTGAATACGCGTCCTCGGGGGAACTTCGTCGCAACCTCCTCGGCCGTTCTAAGGCTGCAGCTTTTCATTTCCTCTATGCGTGTTTCTCTTCGCGCCGGTTTGATAACCCAGGGAAAGGGTAAGCCGCCCACCAGATCGTGCAATTGTGATGAATTGCAAATGCGCACCGTTTTTGGCACTTCAATGCCGCAGCCCTGAGCAATTTCCAAAGTTGCGGATTTGTCCAGAACAAGACGAGTGATTGCCGGCGGTGGACAACCTATCTGTAGCAGGTCCGCAAAATCATCGTAGTGTTCCACAACGGCCGTCAACATCCAGTCGTCAGCCGGAATGAGCATGTCGTGACCTCGCTCCTCAACGAAGCCGCGCAGTTGCTTTACAAATTCGATGGGGTCGAGGTCGGGGCGCGGAACATTTCTGCTTTCGCAGATAGCGCTCGAGGGGATTCGTGGCGCAGGTTGGAAACTGGCGACATCGACGGGAATCCCATGTCGCTGTAAGGAACGAGCGATAGGAAGGATGATACGCGGCATGAAGCCTAAGATAAGAACAGGCCGACTCATAGGGCTTCCCCGGTTCTGCGTTGTTTCCTGGTTTGACTTCCTCTCAGACTCAGCGGAAGGAGCCTCGAGAGATTCAACTGGCGGTGTGGAGATCGTCATTCAGGGGGAAGTTAGCGAAATGGCGACATTGATTTCGCAGTCAACTCGGCGCTGGTTTTTCTTTCCACAAGAGCCGCCATACAGCTGACTGTGGCGAAATTATCTGGCGTCAGTTCATCATCATCGATTTTTATCTGAAACGTCTTTTCCAGAAATCCAATGACATCTAACACTCCCAATGAGTCCACTATGCCTCTCTCCAGCAGTGGAACCTCTTCATTGAGTCCTCGCTTTTTGGCGGCGGGAAACTTCTC
Source organism: Candidatus Sulfotelmatobacter sp. (assembly GCA_030038125.1). Classification (GTDB taxonomy): domain Bacteria; phylum Acidobacteriota; class Terriglobia; order Terriglobales; family Acidobacteriaceae; genus Sulfotelmatobacter. Next base: position 11,827 of record JASHPL010000354.1, on the reverse strand, counting down.
CAGAATAAAACATCGAATCTGCTGGTGCAGTCCGTTGCTGTCAACTGTTTTCAAGTCTCACCCTTCAGAAGTTCGATCTGGTGGCTGCTTCACAAGTCCAGCTGCCTGCCCCGACTCGCGCCGTAGCCTTCTTTCTGAATACCAACAAAGTGTAGATAAATCACGTGAAAATGCAGTAAATTCCCGCTGCAGAGCTGAACCGGGGCGTGGAAGTCCGCTTCGCGGGCGTCAGCCATCACAATTGCTGGGGCTCTCGCAACGCGTGTCCCGTCCCTTTTCCGCGCGAGAGACGGTAACTCTCAACCACACTGCCCACAGTTCGAAAGGTTCTCAGCTTATGACGAAAGCGATCTTTTCGTTGCAGTGTAAGAACCCATTTGGCGAAGTTGATAAGCAGTTCCCGATACAGCCAGCGTGGAACACCAAACCAAAAAACGCCATCTTGGGGCAGACCGGCGGTCCTGGTCAGAGAAACTCCATTGTAGTAGTACCAGGACAGGAAGTATTTTTTCGTGGTTCGTGCCACATCAACCGGATGAAAAATAATAGCGCTTGGGCAATATAGGATTTTCTCTCCGCCTCGGATTAACCTTTCCCCGAATTCAGTATCATCGCAGGTGATCGTATGTTTACTGCCGTTCACGCCCAGGTCAAGCCGGAACAGTCCATATCGTCTGAACATATCTCTGCGGAAGGCGGAGTTCGCTCCTAATGGAGGCACTCTGATTTCTTTCAGTTCATCCCCGAGATCGAAACGCACTACGGCAAATTGACCGTCCATCTCCAACCAATCTGGCCTGGCGTGATTCCATTGAGCAACCACCTTCCCGGCAACAGCGGAGCAGTCAAAATTGTCAAACGTCTTCTTCATGTTGGAAAGCCAACTACGGTCCAAAAGCACATCGTCATCGGTAAAGGCAACGATTTCCCCCTTTGCCTCGGTAATTCCCGTATTGAGCGCGGCCGATCTTCCTTGTTTTTTCTCAAAGATATAACGAACCACGAATGTCGCTTCTCCCGCAAACTTCTCAACCACCTCGCGCGTCGAATCCGTGGAATTGTTGTCAACCACTAGAAGCTCACAAGTCAAATCAGCTGGGAAAAGCAACCTTGAAAAACTGTCCAAAGTAGCGCGCAGAGTCACCGCACGGTTATAGGTAGCCAGAACTATGCTAATGTCCACGAATTGAGTTACCTCGAACTGCTGTGGCGACTTCGGACACCTACGATCTCACTCAGACTGCGCAATGCAAAGGCAAGCATTGAGTTCAAGGACAAGCTCCGCCCCTCTCACACCCAACTGCTCATCCAACCTGCGATTTCGCTCCCCGATTGTAAGCAATCGAGCGATTCTGATGCCGAAGACGTCACGAAATTCATCGAACTTTCATGTTCGAAAGCAAGGTGCTACCCCCGAACCTTGATATCATGGGGGGCCGACTCGGCGGATCGTTCTCTTGGTTGTTTGTACCGCGCTCGAAGTCTGAACCTGCGTTGCCGAGACGGAACCACCAAAGCGAATTCGGGGAGGAATGTCGCGTTGCAGTCACGCTCATTCGCCAGGTCGACTGGAACAGAAGGATTGCATCGCCGGTATGGAGGATCAGTTGCGGCGGAGGACCACTCGCAGGCCACTGAAAAGAAAGAGGTTCTAGCTGCAGCTTTCTTTTGGTTGACGGCGTTCTACTTCATCTATTGTGGACGACCGGGGGATTTTGTGCCAGGTCTCAGTGTTCTTCCACTGGCTAAAATTGCGGCCGTGCTTACAATTCTCAGCCTCGTCTTGAGCATTGGAAGGAGTTCGCGCCGACTTAGGGATCTTCCTAGGGAAGGCTCTTACCTCTTGGCTGTCGTCATTCTTCTGTTTGCTTCTTCCCTGCTTTCTCCCGTGTGGAAGGGAGGGGCATTTTTTACGACCGTTGATTTTGCCAAGGTATTTATAGTGTGGGTCGTCACTTTTCTGCTGGTTACAAGCCTGAGAAGATTACGGCGTCTGATCTTCCTTCAGTCTGCGTCAGTGGCCGTGATTTCTTTAGCCGCCATCATGAAGGGGCGCTCGGTCCCACGGCTCGACGGCGTCATTGGCGGATTTTATTCGAACCCGAATGACATGGCATTTGCCGTCGTTCTGTCGATTCCCTTCTGTCTGGCTTTTCTATTGACCGCACGCAGCATGGCCCGCAAGTTTGCCTGGGTAATAGCCATTGTTGTGATGTCTGTCGCTCTGGTGTTAACCGCGTCGCGTGCGGGTTTCATTGACCTGGTCATTGCCGGAGGGGTGCTTCTCTGGCAGTTTGGTGTAAAAGGCAAGCGTCCTTACCTGATTGTTGCGGCCGGCTTGCTCTGTGCTGCTTTGTTGCTCGGCGCCGGACAGAGACTGGAAGTGCGCTTCCAGGGTATTTTCGAGAGCGGGAGTACAGGCGAGCAGGATTCCGCTCACGAATCCTACGAGGAACGCAGAGAGCTGATGATCAGAGCCATTTCGGCCATCGCTAAGTACCCGCTGTTGGGAGTGGGACCGGGAGACTTTGTCGTGTACTCGGGAATGTGGAGAGACGTTCACGTTTCGTACCTGCAAATTGCGGTCGACGGGGGTATTCCCGTTTCGATTTTGTATCTGCTCTTCTTTGCCCGAGGCTTTGCCAACCTCAGAGTTCTCAGCCGGACAAAGGATCTGGATCACGAGACAATTCTTTTTGTGGGCGCCCTCAAGAGTTCTCTGGTTGGCTTCGTAGTAGGGGCCTGCTTTGCTCCGGAAGCCTATCAATTTTTCCCTTATTTCACGGTGTGCTATACGTCGGTTCTCTGCGCGATGGCGAAGGAGCGGCAGCTGTCTAGTACCGTCGAGGCAAAGCGATCGACTTCAATTACGCGCGATTTTGCCAAGGCGTATTAGGGTACGAGAGATTCGGTGCGCACACTATTGACGCGCATGCGTAACGATCGCCCAGAAGGACCATCTGCCAGTGCTCACACTCGCCAAGATCTTTGAAAAACTCGCTGTACTCGCCACATACGGATGACGGTATGGTGCAGGATCCTATCCAACAGTTCGTCGTGATCCCCTCTGCCCGCAGGGCAGGGATGCCGCTCGGGTGGAAAATATCTCGCAGCCTGCCCTGGCTTCCCGCTTACGCTTGGCAGAGAGCTACTCGACGCGCTCCCGGCGGCCGAGTCCACCTGGTCATTGCGCTGGCCGACCATTTTGAGCCCAGCATCGTTACCCATGATGGCTCTGCCCGGGCACCCTACGACGAGCAGGAACGCCGACTTGAACACTGGTGCCGGGAGTACCCGATCGCCTTTGATCGCTGGCGTGATGGTGAAGGACGGCCCTTCGTCCACACATATTTTTATCCTGCAGAGCAATACGAAAGGGGCTTGATGCAGCGTTTGGCTAGTCTGTGCCGGGCGGGTTGGGGTGAAATCGAAACCCATTTACACCATGGAACGAAGACGCCAGACACAGAGCAAAACACGCGGCGCGAGTTGCTGAAGTTTCGTGATCTTATTGCACTTGAGCATGGCGGTCTTTGTTACCTGGACGGCAGAGGTGCACCGCGTTATGCTTTTGTTCATGGCAACTACGCCCTCGCCAATTCGGCGGATGGACGCAACTGTGGAGTTGATTCGGAGATGCAAGTGCTCTCGGAGACGGGTTGCTATGCTGATTTCACGCTACCACCGGGTCCATATGCCCGCACTCATGTCCCCAAGATCAACTCACTTTACGAGTGCTCTGCCCCGTTAAATCGCCAGCGCGCGCACCGCAGTGGGCGCGATCTTAAACGAGGACGGCCTCCTAATACATTTCCTTTGATGATCGAGGGGCCGTTGATGTTGAGGTTCGCCCGTCGCCAAGGCCGAGTTATTCGGCTCGAGAATGGCAACCTCACTTCGAATAACCCACCTGACCTCCACCGTCTAAAGCTCTGGAAGCGGGCGGCGATCGCAGTCAAGGGCCGCCCGGATTGGTTGTTTATCAAACTGCAATGCCACGGGATGGATCCTCGCGACCACGACGTTATGTTGGGAGGCGCCATGGAGAGGTTTCTTCGCGAACTGATTGAGGACGCAAAACAGAGAGCCGACATAGTTCACTTCGTCTCGGCTCGGGAGATGGTGAATATTATTCTGGCGGCTTGCGACGGACGCGATGGCAATCCCGGTGAATACCGGAACTATCGGCTCACGCGAGTTCGTGTGGCTCCAGCCCGATCTTCGGCCGACTACGCTGAAAAACTGGTGCTGGAAAGCTGATTCTATGTGTGGAATTGCAGGAATCTTTGGCGAAAGAGATGACAACCGGGTCGACTATGACGTCATCCACCGGATGTGTCAGACCATCATTCACCGCGGACCGGACGATGAAGGCCTGTTCGTAAAAGATGGAGCGGGTCTGGGCATGCGTCGTCTCAGCATCATAGACCTGGCTGGCGGACGGCAGCCAGTCTTCAACGAAGATCGCACTGCGTGGTTGGTGTTTAACGGAGAGATCTACAATTTCAAAGAGCTTCGGCGCGAACTTGAGAACAAAGGGCACCGGTTTCAGAGTTATACCGACACCGAAGTCATCGTTCATCTCTACGAGGATCTAGGAGCGGATTGTGTTCACAAATTAAGGGGCATGTTCGCTTTCGCACTTTTTGATGAGCGGCGACGTCGCTTGTTGCTAGCCAGGGACCGTTTAGGCAAGAAACCTTTGCACTATGCATTGTCGGGTGGCCGGTTGCTATTCGGGTCGGAGATCAAAGCGATTCTGGCGGCGGCTCCCGAACTAACCGCCATCAATTCTCAGGCCTTGCTGCAGTATTTCTATTTTGGATATATTCCCGACCCTGCGACTGCCTTTCTCGGGATTCAAAAGTTACCTCCCGGCCATCTCCTCGAATTCGAAAAAGGAGAGCTTCGTGTTCGACCGTATTGGGACCTGCCCGAGTATGGCACTTACTCGCCTGCAACTGAAGAGGAATGCCTCGAGGAACTGGAGAAACATCTTGCCGAGGCGGTACGGCTTCGTCTGATAGCTGATGTGCCAATCGGCGCCCTGTTAAGCGGGGGTACGGATTCTTCCACAATCGTGGCGTTGATGGCCCGCGCCATGGATCGCCCGGTGAAAACCTTCACTATTGGCTTTAAGCAGGCTGATTTCAACGAAGCCCCGTATGCGCGTTTCGTTGCCGAGAAATTCGGCACCGAACACCATGAACTGATTCTCGAACCGAAGGTGGCAGAGACGGTCGAGGCGCTTGCCCGTTCGACGGAAGAACCGTTTGGCGATTCTTCCATGTTGCCTACCTATTTTGTCTCTTCGATGGCGCGGAAATACGTCACTGTGGTGCTTTCGGGGGACGGGGGGGATGAGGCCTTTGCCGGTTACGATCGCTATCGCGTGCACCTGCGGGACCGCTCTCGTTATCCGATTCCGGACTGGGCCGGCAAGTTGTACCGGAGACAGATTTATCCTCGCCTTCCCTATGGCGTGCCCGGCAGAAATCTCGCTTTTAGTTACCTTCTGCCCTGGTCCGAACGCTACATTGAAGCAGTATCCCTGGTGCCATACCAGAGAAATTTCAGCGTTCTTGCCGAGGATTTTCTGCACGCGTTTCCCAGTGACGCAGACCCTCTGGAGATATTTCGGAACTTTATACGTCAGGCTCCGGCGCGCCATCCCTTGAGCCGTATCCTCTATCTGGACACCAAAACTTATTTGCCCGGAGACATCCTCACCAAAGTGGACCGAATGAGTATGGCCGCATCCTTAGAGACGCGTGTGCCTATGCTGGATCACATTTTTCTGGAGTGGGTGACTTCCCTGACTCCTGAATGGAAGATGGGTAAGCGGGGACAGAAGTACATTTTGACTAGACTTGCGGAGCGGGTCGGAGTGCCGCGGGAAGCGCTATCGCGACCGAAGCAAGGATTTGCCCTGCCACTTCTGCACTGGATCAGACACGAACTTAAAGACTTGACACTTTCGCTTTTGCTGGAGCCGAAAACTTTACATCGTGGATACTTCAACGAGCACGGTGTCCGTCTCCTTCTAAATGAGTTTTTTTGCGGCCGTACCGACGATTACCTCGTGATTTGGCGGCTGATGATGTTTGAACTCTGGCAGCGAAACTTTCTAGAACAATTCAGGACGAGAGACACGAAAGAACCGCCGAGTTGCGAAGCTTTGTCGCAAACGATCGGATGATCGAGCAAGGTGAGCCACAAGAACAACAATTCGGCAGTGAAATGTATCGAACTGCAGCCGCGAGGCGTCTTCCTCATGACCGACAGTTTTGATACCGGTGGGAGCGAGCGCCAATTTGCGGCACTAGCCGGATCTCTCGATCCAAACTTATTCCGTGTGGCCCTCGGCTGCATCACTAAACGCGGCGGCTTTCTCAACGAACAGAGAGAAGTAACAGAATTCCCACTTGGTGGCAATCTTTATGGTGCGCGGTCAATGCAGGCACGCCTGCGGTTGGCGCGCCATTTGCGTCAGGCTTGTTTCTCAGTTGCTCATGCCTTTGACTTCTACACAAACCTCATGCTTATTCCCGCCGCGCGTTTGGCGCGTGTTCCCGTCGTCATCGGCAGCCAGCGACAACTAGGTGACCTTCTCACTCCCTCCAAGTCTCGTGCTCAACTCGCTACACTGCGCTGGTGCGACCGCATAGTGTGCAATTCCTGGGCGGCTGCGGACCGGCTCATTCAACAGGGTATCGGAGAAACGCGAATCGTGGTCATCCGCAACGGCCTGCCGCTCGCGAATTTCGCTTCCACCGTGCCTGCATTGCCCCGGCCGAGTTCGCTCCTCCGAGTCGGTATGATCGCAAGAATGAACACGGAATCCAAGAACCACCGGATATTTCTGTGCGCTGCGGCTCGCCTACAGAACACATTTCCGGAGATAGAGTTCATCCTCGCCGGGGATGGCCCGTTGCGCCCGGAGTTTGAACGTTTGGCAAATGACCTCGGAATTTTCGCCCGCACTCGCTTTCTGGGGGACCGTCAGGACATTCCTGCAATTCTGGCCTCGATCGATGTCTCCGTTCTTCCGTCTGCTTCGGAAAGCCTCTCCAATGCCATCATCGAATCGATGGCCGCTGGCGTTCCGGTGGTGGCGACTCGGGTGGGTGGAAACTCCGAACTGATTGATGAAAGCCGCGGGATTCTCGTATCCCGCGGCGACGACCAGAGCTTGAGCAGCGCGATCGAGCGCTTGCTGCACGACGCGCGGATGCGAACTGCACTGGGCCGTAACGCCAAAAGGTTCGCGGAGACGAATTTCGCTCTCTCAGAGATGAGGCGACAATATGAAGCGCTCTACACGGAACTATTGATAAATAAAACTAGGCAAAGTAGGAAAGCATATGCCCGCCCCCGAGAATGACCAGGCGAATCCCCTTCTACGGATAGCTCTCGTGGCGCCGTCATTGCGGTACGTGGGTGGGCAGTCCGTACAGGCAGATTTGCTTCTCGCCAACTGGCAAAATGACGCGGCAGTCGAAGCCAAACTGATACCCATCGACCCTGTATTTCCGCTTGCCTTGAAGTGGGTCGAGAATGTTCCATTTCTTCGCACTCTGGTGCGCGAGCCGTTTTTTATCTGGTCGTTATCGCGGGGGCTGAGGAATGCTGACATTGCCCATATCTTTTCGGCCTCTTACTGGTCCTTCTTGCTGGCGCCGGCGCCCGCGTGGATTATGGCGCGCTTGCTTGGAGTACCTACGTTAATTCATTATCACAGCGGGGAAGCTCGAGATCACCTGCGCCGGTTTCATTCCGCTCGGACTGTTCTCCAGCGCGCGAACATGTTGATAGTTCCCTCCAGATATCTCCTCGAAGTTTTCCGTGAGTTTCAATTACGGGCGTTGGTAGTGCCCAACATCGTGGACTTGTCGCAGTTCTCATTTCGCAACCGCGAGCCAATTCGTCCCCACTTGATTTGTACTCGGGGATTTCATCCTTATTATGCTATTGACGTCGTGGTACGCGCTTTTGCCCAAGTAAAGCAGGTTTATCCTGAGGCTCAGCTTGACCTGATCGGCGGTGGTCCATTGGAGAGAAAGATCCGAGGCTTGGTTGACCATTTGAAACTGAGGGATGTTAATTTTGCGGGGGTCGCGCCGCACCGCGAAGTAGCGAAGTTTTATGATCGCGCTGATATTTTTATCAATGCCTCTTGGCTGGATAATATGCCGGTCTCGATTCTGGAAGCATTTGCTTCGGGAACTCTGGTGGTCAGCACTGCCCCGGAGGGCATTCGACATCTGGTGGAACACGCTCGGACCGGACTGTTGTCTGAGCCAGGTAATCCACGAAGGCTAGCCGAGAATGTCATTCGCTTGTTGCGAGATCCCGTCGCGAGTTCCCGGATTGCCCGCAACGCCCACGAGGAATCCACGCGCTATCGCTGGAAGGAAGTACGTGAGCAGTGGCTTGGATTTTACCGGTCGATGGCCGCTTCGGATGTAGCTTCTACAAAGCCGATGAACACGGCGTGCTAAATGGAACTATTAAAGCACGATGAGCCGAGCCTAAATCGCTCTAACAAAACCAATGGCCAACACTTTCTAGATGTGCGAAGCAGTTCCTACAATGTGGCGCGCATACTTCGATTGCTGCTCTGGAGTATGCTTGCTCTGGCACTCTTGGTCGGTGCGCTGCTGCAATGGGGCAGCTATTTACTGATTTCCGATCAACCGTTGCCTTCTCATCTGGATGGAGCGGTGGTTCTGCAAGGTTCCATACTAGGACAGAAGGCTAGGGTAGCGGGAGCAGTACTCCTTATTCAACAGGGAAGGGCCGACAAAATACTCGTTAGTGTGCCAAGAGAATCGTATTGGGGCCAGGCTGTCGCTCCTGTTGCATATGCATACAATGAGAAACTTTATGGTCAGGAAATAGTTAGCCACTTTATCTTCTGTGAAACGGGTGACGACGTAGACTCCACCGAAGGCGAGTCTAAGGTTCTCTTCGAATGTATTCAAGCCCATGGATGGCATTCGATCGCGGTTGTAACCTCGGATTATCACACCCGACGGGCTGGAATCATCTGGAGGCAAATGCTTCGCGAGAAGCATTCATCGGTGCAGCTCTGGATTCATGCTGTCGCAGATCCGGAGTTTCGTGCCTCGAAGTGGTGGCGTGACCGTCGGTCTGCAAAATATTGGTTCCTGGAATGCACGAAACTAATGTGGACCCTGGTAGAGCGATAAGATCGAGCGGATTCTCAGTCCGACCCCACTGGCAACCCCGGTTCTTGGCGGAGCCTGCCCTCGCTTCGAAGTGGCGGTTACTGTTGCTCGTTATGTTTATCGCTGCTTTGGTGATCCGGACGACTTTCCTTCTTATCGCACCGAATAACTCTACGGATGCCTGGTCGCGATACGTCGCAGCGGTGGTTTGGCTTCAGCATCCCAATCAGCTTCCGCGTGCGACGGAGTCGGACGCCTGGCTGCCTATGCACTTCTGGCTATTGGGCGTAATCGTGTGGATCACAAAATCCGAGATGGCTGCTCGTGTTCTGTCGGTGCTGCTGGGCTCGCTGACGGTCGTCTTGCTCGCCAGCATCGCAGCCCGGTGTTTTAATCGGCGCATCGCATTGGGTTCCGCAGTGCTATTGGCTTTCTTCGGTTTTCATATAGCTTTCAGTGTAACCACAAGTTCAGAAGCTGTGACGATCTTTCTTGTCTCGTTGGGTACCTACGCTTGGATTCGCTATGCTGGAACGGGATCGTGCTTTTGGGTTTTAGTTTCCGCGGCGGCATTCAACATGGCTGCGCTGTGCCGGTTCGAGCCTTGGTTGTGCGCTCCGACATTGGCGTTCCTGCTGTTACTCGATGAGTCCGGACGTTGGCCTACAGGAGGCGCAAGCCGCCAAGCGTGGTACCGTGCTTTTCTCTTTGGACTGCTTTCATGCGCGGGTAGCGTCGGGTGGATTGTCTTCAGTTATCTAAGGTGGGGAGATCCATTGAAGCTTCCTCACCGGACTATGTGGTTGAACGCGCACTTCGCACCGTACCATCATTCGTTATTGTTTCGGGTTGTTGATGTTCCTGGATCCCTGGTGATGTCGTTGGGCCCGCTTATTGCAGTCCTGGCTCTATATGGAACTGTGCACGTTCTACTTCGCGGACCAAGACCTACACGTGCCATCGCTGCCCTACTTTTTGTTCTCTTTGCCTTCAACTGTTACAACTCGGTTAGATATGAAACCACTCAGGCTCGATACACGTTGCTCTATAGCTGGTTGGTTTTCCCCTTCGCGCTGGATGGGCTTGCATATGTTTTAGCGCGAGTGCGTTGGGCTATTTCGACCCAAGGATTCGTGGCGATAGTAGCATCGCTTTGTTTATGGCAGACCGGCATTGTGGTGGGCGCCAATTATGCGCCGCAACCCATTGGGGATCACCTAGGCGCATTATCCCCGACGATTCCATTGCACGCCGAGTTGCGCGAAGTCACGGATTGGCTGAGGGCGAACAAGGCTCAGAAGAGCGCGGTAATTCTTGATGATTACAATTGGGAATCGGGAGACATTTTCCGCTTTGCCAATCTCAAGGCGACTAGCACGTTCTCGATCACTCAGCAGGATTACGATGACCCGGTGGAGTTGAAGGCGCGCCTTCAGCAATTCGTGAACCGCAACCACCCCGAATTGCTGATTTGTTCTCCCGATGGCCCTATCGGAAAGACGTGGTGCCACCCCGACAACCGAGGGCATCTCGAAAGTCCCAATCTGTTGCTGGCGCCGCGTTGGCACGGCGACCATTGGTACATCTACACGGTCTCGTATAAATAAATGATATCTGAGACGGTTTCCTACAGGAACTTGGCGGCGAGATCCGGGACCATTATCGTCCAGGGATCCGAGAACGCAGCGAGCGAACAAGAAGGCGAGCAACTCGCCGATGATAACCGATCGCAATCGACAGCCCCTAAACTTGGTCGGCTTCCAGCCCGGGTTCGTTCAGTTGGCGTGCAGCCATATCAATGACGGCGGTGGAGTAGTAGCTATGGCACAGGGGTTAAAGCCATTAAAAAGACGTCGCTCCTGCAGGTCCCGCCGTTCACGCTGCATGTGGTCGTACCGTTGATATTGCCTAACGTTCCTTCACCGTCGGTCGTGTAGAGGTAGAAATCGCCGAGCGGCGAGACCGCGCCAAGGGCATAGAGATCAGTAAAGTGGGTATTGTTCGCGCCGAGAGCGGTACCAGCAACCGACGAATTGAATGTGTGCCCGAAACGAAGAGGTGGTCCGGGGGTCTGCGTCCATGCGATCACTTCATTGGAGTAGGCTGCGGTAATCGCCCCGACCTTCGCCTCCGAAGTGTACACAGACGAGAACACCGGATAGCGGTGAGTGCCCTGAGGATCGTTCTTGGTTGTCGGATGGTCGTCATAACTCAGAGAGCCGAAGTCGTAATTCACGGTGCTCAATTGGGTCACGTTCGAGGAGTTCGTCGTGCTCATGTTTTCCCAGGTGCGAAACTGCATGTTCGGGTTGGCACGAGTGGTAAGATAGTCGTCCCCGTTTAGCCACCCGGAAGCAGTCGGCGTGGAGTGCCCTTGACACGATCCGGCGTCGGTGGGGCTGTTATATTTACAGGGATTTACGGTCGTGGTGCCGATCTTCCATGCCCGAATCGCCCAACACCCGCCCGAGTAGCAGGAACCGTTGAAGGAAACCACCAGCCACGTGCCGGAAGGATCAATTTCCGCACCATGCACGGTAAAGCTGTCGGTGGTAGTAGTCGATCCTAAGCTATGTCCACTGGGATAAGTTGAATTGTACTCGGTGATCGTGGCCGCTTTTGTGTCATAGAGGAAA
>JASHPL010000035.1 GCA_030038125.1 Candidatus Sulfotelmatobacter sp. | reverse complement strand
AAAAGGAAAGTTCGAAATCGCTGAAGCGGGGACGGTGTTTCTTGATGAAATCGGCGACATCAGCCTGAAGACTCAAACCGACCTGTTGCGCGTGCTGCAGGAGCATGAGATCACGCGGGTGGGCGGGAACCAGGTGATCAAAGTTGATTTTCGCTGCGTTGCCGCGACCAATAAAGATCTCGAACATATGATCGACGAAGGGACGTTCCGGCCGGATTTGTTCTATCGACTAAATGTGTTCCGCATCGAGTTGCCGCCGTTGCGCGAACGAAGAGAGGACATTCCGCCGCTGGTCGAGCATTTCGTGCGGAAATTCTCTCTCGCCATGAACAAACACATCACGCGCATCAGTCCGGCGGCGATGAATCAATTGCAACAGCAGCCGTGGCTGGGGAACGTCCGCGAACTGGAAAATGCGGTGGAGCGGGCCATGGTAGTGGCGCAGGAACCGGAGATTCGCGAGCAGGATTTCATTTTCAAGACACAGTCTCCGCCCGCGGAGGGCAAGTCTCTGGACGATATTGAGCGCGCCCACATTCTGCGTATTCTCGAAGAGTGCAACGGGAATCAGAGCCGCGCTGCCGACGTGCTCGGTATCGACCGCGTTACACTGCATCACAAACTCAAGCGCTACGGCTGGAGCCGTACTCCGGTGGAAGCGCGATGACGCTGCGCACGATTTCATAGGCAATGGACAAAATCTGCAGAAGCGGCTGCGGACGGACTTAACCTGGCGAGCTATGGCCACCCGGGCGAGGACGTCCGGGGCTACCCGCTCTGGGGGAGACAGAGATTGTGGTCGTGCATGAATCTGGTGCGCTTGCTTCCGGTTGGGAAAGTCGAGCCCTCGCTCATAGAGGGCTTGCGCGCCGCGATTCCGCAGCGATTCAAGGTTCGCTGTGACATTCTTTCGGTGGAACTCGAGCCCGGATCTTTCTATCATCCGGAACGGCAGCAGTATCATTCGTCAGAAATTCTGGCGCGCATGCAAGCTATAGCGCGGCCACAAGGCTGCCATCTCCTCGGCATCACCGGCGTCGATCTCTATATCCCGATCCTGAAATATATCTTCGGCGAGGCTCAAGTGGGAGGTCCGTGTGCGATCGTTTCCTTCCATCGCTTACGCCAGGAATTCTACGGACTTGATCGCGATGACAAGATACTAAGCGAACGCCTGCTCAAGGAGTGCATTCACGAGCTCGGGCACACTCTCGATCTCCGCCATTGCCGGGACTATCGCTGCGCCATGGCGTCAGCGCATGCGGTCGAGTGGATCGACCTGCGAGAGATTGAACTGTGCGAGTCCTGCTCGGCGCGGGTGCAGTCGCGCCGACCTGCCGGAAAATTAAGAGCGATCTACAAAGGTTTCATCCCGTAGTACACTTTTCGGCATGCGGCGAATCTGCAGATTTTTCCTGCTATTTTTTGTTGTTCTCGCAATCGGCGGTCCGCTCGCCGCTCAGTCGGCGTCCAAGCGCGGAGTTCAACAACAGCCGTTCGGCACGCACGATGGGAGGGCCGTCACCTTGTACACGCTGACCAACGCTCACGGCGTAGAAGTCCGCACCATGAACTATGGAGGTATCGTTCTTTCCATTCGGGTCCCTGATCGCAAAGGTGATTTCGCCGATGTCGTCCTTGGGCATGACGCGCTCGAAGGCTATATCCCCAATCCGCCGTACTTCGGTGCGATCGTGGGACGTTACGCCAACCGCATCGCCAACGGTACCTTCACACTTGATGGCGAGACTTACACGTTGCCGAAAAACGACGGGCCGAATACGCTGCACGGCGGTACGACGCGAACCTTCGATAAGGTTGTATGGGACGCCGAACCGCTGAAAGGCAAGACCGGCGTTACGTTCAGCTATCTCAGCAAGGAAGGGGACGACGGTTTTCCCGGGAACCTGAAAACGACGGTGTCTTACACGCTAACCGACTCGAATGAACTGGTGATCAATTACGAAGCGACCACCGACAAAGCGACGCCCACCAACCTGAGCCAGCACAGCTACTTCAATCTCAAGGGTGAGGGCAACGGTGACATTCTGGATCACGAAATTATGATCAACGCCGACCGGTTCACGCCGGTAAACAAGAATCTGATTCCGACTGGAGAGCTTCGTTCCGTGAAAGACACGCCACTCGATTTCACGAAACCAACCAAGATCGGCGCGCGGATTGACGACAATTACGAACAACTCGTTCTCGCTCACGGTTACGATCACAACTTTGTCATCAACCGGAAAGGAAACGAGCTGGTTCTTGCAGCACGCGTCTACGAACCCACGACGGGGCGTTTGCTCGAAGTCTCAACTACGCAGCCGGGTGTGCAGTTCTATACGGGAAACTTTCTGGATGGCACGATTACCGGAAAACAAGGACATGTGTACAAGCGGCGCTACGGTTTTTGTCTGGAGACGCAGCACTTTCCGGACTCGCCGAATCATCCGAGTTTCCCCAGCACGATTCTGCGGCCGGGCGAGAAGCTTCACGAAAAGACGGTGTTCAAGTTCTCGGCAAAGTGAGATCGTGGTCGCGTCGGCAATAAGCCTTGGCTGTTCTCTACACGATCGGGCACTCCACGCGCATGCTGGAAGAGTTGATTGCCGCGCTGAAGGCGCATGAAATTGGAACTCTTGTTGACATCCGCGCCTTCCCGATGTCGCGGCGATTGCCCCAATTCAATCGCGAATCGCTGGAGAAGACTCTCGCCGATGCCCGAATTCGATATGTCTGGATGAAAGCTCTCGGTGGATATCGCAAGAAAATTCTCGCCGAATCGCCCAATATCGCACTGCGCAACGACAGTTTTCGCAATTACGCCGATTACATGCTCACTCTGGAATTCGAGCAGGCGATGGCGGAACTAGTCGCGCGTGCCGAGAGTTCACGCACCGCGTATATGTGCGCGGAGCGAGTGTATTTCCATTGCCATCGTATGCTGGTTTCAGATTGGCTGGTGGCGCATGGACATGAGGTCCTGCACATCGATGCGGAGGGGCCGGCGAAGGCGCACCGGCTGACCGCGGAGGCGCGCATGATTGACGGCAAACTGATTTATCGTGGAGATCGGCTGCTATAAATGCTCAGCAGATAAAGCCCGCATCGTTATTGGGAATGCGCGGCCCTTAAAGGCCGCTCTTCGACGGCGCGAAAGGACCGAAGCGTGAGCAAGGACGAAGCAAGTAAGGAACGTGAAGCAAGCCTATAGCGAAATAACTTTATGATCGTTGGGACGGGCATTGACATCGCGGAAATTCCCCGCATCGCACAGTCCATCGAGCGCTTTGGTGCGCGCTTTCTTGAGCGCGTCTTCACACCGGGCGAGATCCGGTATTGCGACACGAAGGCCAATCGGACCGAGCGCTACGCCGCGCGTTTTGCCGCGAAAGAAGCGGCAATGAAAGCGCTGGGCACCGGTTGGAATCACGGAGTGCGTTGGGTGGATTGCGAGGTCGTCCGCATGCCCGGCGGACGGCCGACGATCGCCTTTTATGGGAAAGCTGCAG
>JASHPL010000353.1 GCA_030038125.1 Candidatus Sulfotelmatobacter sp. | reverse complement strand
AATGCGGCTGCGACCTTTCAGGAATGGATCCAGAACTATCCGCAGAACCCGGTAGCGTACGCCAATCTCGGCATCGTGTATGCCGCACTGGGGCAGTATGACAGAGCGTTTCAGGTAACGCGCCAGGCCCAGCGCTTGGGCCCGGACCGCGGACGTATCTACATCAATCTTGCCACCTGGGCTATGGCCTTGCAGCGCTTCTCCGATGCACGCCAAATCATCCACGATTGGGAAACACGATCACAGGACAAGAGTTCATTCTGGGACATTCGATATGCCCTTGCCTTTCTGAGTTCGGACCCAGCCGCAATGGAAAAAGAGTTACAGCAGCTTGTCGGTCAGCACGACTATGAGCGAGATGTCTACGCAGCCGACACCAAGGCGTATGGCGGTCGTCTCGGCAGCGCACGGGAATTGACCATACAGGCTATTGACGTCGCCGTACGGACCGACGACAAGGAAAGGGGGGCAATCACGCAGGCGATCGCTGCCCAACGGGAAGCAGCATACGGTTACACGCTGGAGGGTCGACAGAGAGCGGCAGCAGCTCTCAAGCTTGCCCCCAGCAGCCGGGCCGTGGAAAGCGAAGCCGCCCTCGCGTTCGCCCTCACCGGCGATATGGCACGAGCCGAGTCCATGGCACAAGACCTGGATAAGCGCTTCCACCTTGACACCCAGATGCACTCGATTTGGCTGCCAGTCATTCAGGCACAATCGGCGCTCGACAAAAAGAATCCGGCTCTCGCCCTGAATTTTCTGCAGGCGGCTGCTTTCCCCATCGAATTGGGAATCATTGATTTCGGCGGCAACATTTCTTGTCTGTATCCGGCCTATGTGCGCGGCGAAGCCTATCTGGCCTCTGGGCAAGGTAAGGAGGCAACCGCCGAGTTTCAGAAAATTCTTGACCACGGCGGCATCGTCTGGAATTGCTGGACGGGAGCTCTGGCACATCTGGGCGTGGCGCGTGCGAATGCTCTCGACGCGAAAACGTCCAGCGGGGCGGATGCCAATGCCGCCCGCGACCGGGCACTCGCCGCCTATAAGGACTTCCTCACTCTCTGGAAAGACGCCGATCCCAACATCCCCATCTTCAAAGAAGCCAAAGCCGAGTACGCAAAGCTGCAATAGTCTCCGACTAGCGCGCCTCTCCGCCAATCGGGAGTGCCAACTACTTCATCGAACGGCTCTCGACACCGTTGTGGCGCGCGACACGTCGAAGCTAAAGTGGCGCGAACGTAGTGAGGGAAGCGATGAGACCCGCCGATCGAGAGTCTAATGTCCCGTCTTGACTGCGGACTGCGGTTCTTTCTCAAACCACTCCTGCAGCCAATCGAGAGCACGCAGTTCGTAGTTGCTGGCATCGACGGGCTTCATCATGTGTCCCTCGTTAGGATAGACGACGAGCCTTGCCGGAACATGGAGCGTTTGCAATGCATGCCACCACTCGACTGACTGCTCCATCGGAACTTCGCCATCGCGATCTCCGACTAGAATCAGGGTTGGGGTTTTTACTGCTTTGACAAAATGCATAGGATCGCTTTTCGCGTACACGGCAGGATCGTCGTAAATGGAAGCACCGAAAAACGGAATCATCCATTCGTCAATGTCATTCACTCCGTAGTAGCTCAGCCAGTCAGACAAACCTGCTCCAGCCACAGCGGCGGCAAAGCGATGAGTTTGCGTTTCCGCCCACATCGTCATATATCCTCCGTAACTGTGGCCTCGAATGCCGAGCCGTTTGCCGTCGATCGGGTACTCCTTCGAGAGCGCGTCAATCCCGGCCATGATGTCGCGAAAATCGCCGCCGCCGAAATCTTTCACATTCGCCTGCGTAAACTTTTCCCCCTCGCCATAACTTCCGCGAGGATTTGGACAGAGCGCGAAGTATCCCATCGCCGATTCGGTGGCCATCGAACGTTCCGACCAGTCATTCACGCACCCTGCTGACGGGCCGCCGTGCACATTCACCACCAGAGGGTATTTCTTTGCCGGACTGAAATCTTTGGGAAGCATCAACCATCCCTGAATTCGCAAATTGCCGTTCATCCAGTGCACTTTGCGCATCTCACCCCAGTTCGGTTTAGCAGCCTCATTGAGCCAAGTGATCTGCTTCCAGTGCCCAACAGCTCCTGCCCAAACTTCGGGCGGCATGTTGGAAGACTGCCGTATGAGGGTGGTGTTGCTCTTCTCAGGATTTGTAACCCAAAATTCCGTCGAAGGGCGCGCGAGTTCGTCGCCCACCCATAGCGTCTGAACTATTGCTGTTTTCGCATCGACGACGGCGAAGCCTGAGCTGCCGTCGACGTTTTCAGCAAATGTAATCTGTCCCGGCCCGGTCCACGCCAGACGAGAGGGCGACGACTTGATGTTTGGAGTCACATCGCGCGCGGCACCACCACCGGTCGGGATGATAAAGATATCTCCACCCGTCGAACCTTCGTCGCTCATCAGGCCCTCAATGAAAGCGACCTTCTTGCCGTCAACCGAAACATGCACACCCGCAATTTGATATTTTGGCTTGTATATTTCCCGCATTTCCCCCGACTGGGCGTTGAAGGAATAGATGCGCGCCACGTACCAGTTCGCATCGCCAGCGCCACGCGCGGCGATCGCGATCCAGTTTTTCCCATCGGGCGTCCATTCGTATTCGTAAACGTACATATCCGCGGGAGTAACTTGCGCGAAGCGATCGTCGCTCAAGTCAATCGTCGCAATCCGCTGTTCATAAGTCTCTTCGCCAATCTCTCCCTCCAGCGGAGTCATAGGTTCGAGTGGCCCGGCGACGCGCGGAATATCTTTGATGAACAGCAGAGCGACCTTCGATCCATCTGGAGCAAAGCGCGGACTCTCGACATACCCCTTCAATTCCGCGTGCTTGGTCATCGCGCCGCCATCCGCTGCGGCGGTCCAAACTTGCGCCGAGGGAGCTTCGCCAGGCAGATCCGCGACGAACACAATGCGCCTGCTATCGGCTGACCATGCCAGATCTCGCAATCGAAGACCGCCTTCTACGGAAATTGCAGCCGGGGGGCCGCCGGCCACCGGAGCAATAAAGAGTTTTTCATTTGCCGAATAAGCGATCAGCGCACCATCGGGCGAAATCGATACGTCGCTGATGTGCTGAATGTGTGGCATAGAATTTAGAACGGTCTCAGCCCTGGAGGGTTGGGCAGTTTCATTGGTCGCATAAAGCGCGGTGTTCACCGACACGAGAGACAGAACAATCAATGCTCCGTCGGGAAGCCGCAAGCCGGTTCGTGAAATCATGGGTACGAAGTATAGCGGTTTCGTGACCGAAACTACGGCGCGAAAGGCAACGCACGTGGCCGCGCGAACTAAGCCGGGTTGCTGTCTGAAAACGTCTCCGTCTTCGTGTCCCAGAAGATCTTCCTCCCAGTCCAATAGGCCTCGGTGGCCATCATGCACGCCACCGAGTGGGCGAAACCTTCGTTTACCGAGCAATGCGGCTGCTGGCGTGAACGCATGCACTCAAACCAGTTCGCCATGTGCTCGAGTGATAGGTCATCGATTCCCATCGGCGGCAACTCCTTCTCGCCCGGCAGCAGGATGTATCTCGATTCCCGCTTCTTGTCGATGTCGGCGTCATCTTCGTGCGTGCCCTTTTCCTGGATGAGCTGATAGCGGGGGCTTCCCTCTCCGCCAATATTGATGAGCGTCGACTTTTTTCCCATGTAACGCGTGAAGCTGGGAGCGTCGTTGCCAAAACTGGTCGAATAACTGACGAGAAAACCCTTTGGGTACTCCAGCAGCGTCTGAAAAGTGTCGGCGTTTTCGCGGCCATCATGCCACGCAAAAACGCCACCATGAGACACAACGGACTTGGGATAGTTGTCGTCCATAAACCAGTGCACCAGATCGATGGCATGGCTCAGCCACTGATCGGGAATGCCGCTGGAAAACTCCTTATACAGCCGGAATTCAAAGTACAGTTGCGGATCGAAGGGACGATCAGGCTTCGTCATCAACCACGCTTTCCAATCTGTATCCTGTTCGCGGATTTCCTTCACCTCGTGACGGCCGCGCCACCGCGGCCCGTGATAGTTCCACACAATTTCGACCTTGCTCACGTCGCCGAGAGCGCCGCTCCGCGCCACTGCCTGCGCCGCACGCGGATATGGTTCGCTGCGATGTTGCGTTCCAACCTGAACCACGGTCTTCGCATTCAGCACGGCATCGCGCGCTTCCTTGGCCTCGGTCAGGACGTTGCCCATCGGCTTTTCCACATAGCCATCCTTGCCCGCCTCCGCGACGAGCTTAAGGATCGGAGAATGGGTGTGCTCCGGGGTCGAGATGAGCACCCCGTCGACGTCCTTCATCGCGAGAACTTCCTCCGGATGCTGCACCGCCCGCGGAGCCCGCCCGTAGTAGCCGGTGTTCGTCACAGTAGCCCTCTCCCGATTTCCTTTCCACAAATCGCAAACCACGGTCATCTCGACGTTATGACTGCTTTTCAGCTTCGAGGAGATCAGGTCGAGATCGGTGCCGCGGCTTCCGATCCCGACGTGCCCGAGCGAAATGCGATCGTTGGCGCCGAGGATGCGGTTATAGGACAACGCTGTGCCGGGTAAAATTGCGGCCCCGGCAATCGCGGCAGCCGACTTTCCCAGAAAGTCCCTCCGGTTGATGGATGACGAATCGCTCATGATTTGCTCCTGCAACGCTGAAATCTTACATCAGCTTGTCTTTATTCGTCGGAAGACCTTCGTCGAACCGGACCTCTTGACTCGGTGAATGGATGAAAAAATGCCTCTGAACTCGCTCAATCCGAGTTGCCAACAAAGATGGCTCCCCATGTTTCGGAATTCGGAGATGCAGCAGTGATCGTAACCACAGATCCAGCTAAACTGCATGCGCCTACGATTGCGGCTTTCCCTTGCACAGCGGGGATACAGATCAAGTCTTTTGGGTAGGGCGGTCGGACCTTGAATGAACAGGATGTGCTTGAGGACATAGAGCACCTGCCACCGAAGTTCCCATTTGCGCTCTGATACAGGTGACCGTTTACAGTCAGCGGAACATTCAATGTTTTCCCCGTCGCGGTCAAACGCTCCAGATAGTTGCTGCCGGCAGGCTGGACATTGATATAAGAACTAATAGAGGTGGCCGCGCGCTCGCTTAGACCTCCATTCTGGTCCAGCCCGATCGCGGTATCTCCCGCGTCGCTCGAAGGCCGCTCCCCATAACTGGCAATCGTCTTCGAAAAGTTCGAATCCGCAAGCGTGATCAGATCGTTCGGCGATGCAATCGGTTTTCCGAAATTCAGCCGCCCTTTGCTGTTGGCGCCTGGGCCAACTCCGGCGGAATCCTGCTGCCCTAAAATCGTTCCCATCCACCCCGAACCATTGGTAAGCGTGTGCAAGCATCCCACCCAGATGGGAGTTCTTGTGTTGATCGCTCCGCCCGGCTGACATTGTTCGGCGACAATAGAAATCGATCTTGTACCCTGACTCGCAACTGCACTGGGATCGTAGGACTCCAGTTCGGTGTAAACCACAGTGTTGTTGATCGCCAGGTTTCCCGGCCAAAACCAGAATACGGGAGTAAATTGCTGCGTCTGGACTGTATACGAAGTCAATGCCGGTTGCGTGTCAGTAAAGTGACAAATACCGTTGGTCCCGCACTTTCCGGAAACACCGGTCGCCAACGCGTATCCTCCGGTTCGATATGGAGCCGATGAAGCATACGGACTCGATGCAGTTCCAACGACAACCAAGACGTCCCAGGTGATCGTACCCAGGCTTTTATGGTAGTAACCGTCTTGCGGTTCAATCGAAGGCCATGCGAGATTGATGTGCGTTTTACCAGTTGCCGGCAACGCAGTTCCGATCGCCAATACCGGCCCGTAGCCCAGCGCCGAGCTTCGTGGCACAACGAAATAATTCCTGAGGGTCGAACCGCCCGATGCAAAAGAAGGTTTCAGACCTTGAACTGGAAAAGTGCCGAGGAATTTGGTTCCCACCGCTCCCTGGAGCAGGTACCCCATCGCCCCCGCAAAACCATAAAGAGGGTCGGTTATTCCGATCGAGGATTCCTGATACACGTTCTGAAATGTCGCCGGCTGATATCCCCCGAAATATCGCACTCCGTACACCGGAAATCCCTGGCACACCGTGTCCGACATCACGAATCCATTCCCGCCTGCCGTCGCGCAATTAATGCTCGTGAACTCGGAGTTGTGAATGTACGGAATCCCCGCGTTCCCCTGATCCGTGCGTTGATACAAAAATGCACCCATGGGAAAATTCGCGTCGCTGCGAATCGCTGCGCCCATGCCCCGGTTCCCCGCCCGTTCCACGATGAACTGTTGATCGTTGTCGTTGACGATGCCGTAGCTGAACGCTCCCATCCCAAACGGCGACACATTAAAGATGTTGATGTCCTGAATCGAAGCGTGATCGGAGTTGTCCTCCACAAACGCATTCTCCAGCCCGCAGAAGCCAAACGTTCCCGCGCTGGCCGAAAACGTGTTGTTCCCCATACTGATTTCAAATTGGGTGCTGCTCAGCCCCGTCGACAGTACCTGCGACATCCAGTGCTGCACCGCGTTCGATGAATAATATTCGCAATCGACCGTGTCGCCGGCCACGAACGCATGCGCACTGACCGTGGTCACCGTATACGTCCCCGAAGTCGCGGCCACGCTCGCCACCTGCACGCCGTCGATGTTCAGCATCGACACTCCATTCAGGTTGTAGAGCTTGTGATAATTCACCGTGGGCCCGCCCGGTGTCACGCCGATATAAATGCAGCGATCGCGGGTCGCGCATGCAAGCAGCGACCCCGCGCCGTCAAACACTCCCCCGCGTCCGCGCAGATAAACCGAACTGTAGACGTAGTACGTGGTGTCCGCCGCCAGCTTCACATACGGAGCCACCGTGGCCGGCGCGCCTCCAATCGCCGTATCGCTCACCCAGGCATCGTTCCACGCTTCCTGGATTCCGCTCGACGCCGATCCCACCGTGTACCCCGCCGCATGCGGATACGCGGTCGTCACCGTGATCGTCCCGCTGCTCGCGCCCGGCGCGCAGCTCCCGCCCGTCACCGGCGCCGCCTCCGCCGTGCCCACCCCCGAAATGTACACGCGATAGATGTAGTGATTCGCACTCGACGTCGTATCCAGCCCCATCGGACATGGACTCAGGTGAATCCTGTTCCCACCTGGACGCGAAAGATTATCGGGGGAATGCTGCTTCCAGTTCCACTCAGAAGTGACATAACGAATACCGGTACCCGACATCTCCTGCCTGGGACCCGAAGCACCAGTGCCGGTATTTTGAGCAGATACGGCAACGCTCCAGAGCGCAAGCATAATCAGAAAAACAGACCATTTCATTTTCATGGGAGTTCCTCAATCCGAGGTGCGATGAATTTCGTACAGCTTACACATACCCGGTTGAAGATGAAATGATGGTTGTAATTGGCCGGACCGAAATCTTTCGTCAGAGACTGCTGTTATGTTTTCGGTGTGACGGCAGGGGTAGATGGCCCTTACACCGGCTGCATTGGTTGTTGAAAGGTTCGGCGTGCAGAAAGGCGTTGTCGTTTTTCAGCCAACTCTGCTCGCCGGCTCAATCTGGCCTTCCCGGCAGCGGGCCACGATGAGTGTCATGTCATCCGCTTGCTCATGCTGGCTGAAGAGCTGCACTTCTGCGATGATTCCGTCGAGCATCTCGCAAGCGCACTTGCCGCGCAAAGCTTGCAGCGTTGCAATTAGCCGATCGTCGCCGAACTCCTCCGCGTCTGGGCTGGGCGCCGCTTCGGAAATTCCATCGGTATAGATCAGTAGCACATCGCCCGGAACAAGTTGCTTTTCGGCAACAGAGCAATCCCACTGCTCGAATAGGCCTAAAACCGTCGCCGTCGCTTCCAGCCGTTCGATGACGCCTGTCGCCCGCAGCAGCACCGGTGGGTTGTGCCCGCAATTCACATAACGCAATATGTGGCTCGCATCGTCATAAAGCGCCAGAAACATAGTCGCGTAGTTGTTGGTCTCTGTGTTCTTGTGGAACAGAGCGTTGACCGAACGCAGCAAACGTGGCAGATCGTCGCTGGCCGACGCATACTGGCCGCGCAAGCTGGCCTGCAGATTCGCCATCAGTAACGCACCGGAGATACCCTTACCCGAGATGTCTGCCAGAACCATGCCCAGCTGGCCGGAACCGGACTCGAGAAAGTCGTAGTAGTCGCCGCCGACAGCGCGTGTCTGAATGCATTTGCCGGCGCATTCCAGCGTCGCAAGTTTCGGCGCCTGCTGTGGGAGCAAGCGGCTCTGCACCTGGCGCGCGATTTGCATCTCCTGCTCGGCACGATGCTCTGCCTCGAGGCGCTCCGCCATCCGCTCCGCAAGTGAGATGCTGCGCAGGGCAATGCTGGCCTGACTGGCGACAGAGGTCAACAGGCGTTTGTCACGTGCGGAGTAAGGCTCTTCCGACAGCCTCGGTCCCAGCAGAACGAGTCCCTGTAACTGCCCGTCGGTGGCTCCGGTTGATCCCTCTTTTTGCGCTGCAGGCGTGACGGATCCACCGATCGCTACCAAACATTCAGCCTGCAGCCCACGCAGCGCACTGCTGCCTAAGTCTTCCTGATCGAGCTCGAATGCGCCGTTGCGCCTGGCAAATTGACCCAACGACCGGTCGTTCGTGAGTAGTCCTAACTCCTGCCCCCGCGGATCGCCCGCGTATGCTTGAAAATCTCCACCGGCAGATCGCAGATAAATCACCAAGGGCACGGGATGCAGCGCTTCCCGGATCTGCTGATGCAGCAGCCCGGCCAGCGTAGGACGATCACTTACCGTCAACGCACTCGCAGCAAGATTCTCCAGAATCTGTTGCGCATCGTACGCGCTGCGGAAGAAGGCCCGGTCCAGCCGCGTGCGCACGTGCCGATGCACCTGGATCGCACCCAGGATCAAGATCATGCCAAAGGATGCGCCGATGGGTATGGCAGCCCTCGATCCGGCGCTAAAACGGCGCGAGAATGCCTGCCCGAACCAGAGCGTGATTCCGACGGATATCAGCAAGATGAGGATCGTGAACCCACGTTCCACCAGCAGATACCGGGCGCTGCGCCGCAGCAACACGGGGATGTCCATCACCCGGTGTTTCGCAACCGCGTACGCAAACGACAAAGGTATGAGAAAGAGAAACGTAGCCCTCGCGAATTCTGCCCAAAACGGCATCGCGACGTGGGAGAGATCGTATGACAAGCCAATCAAGACTGCTGGGGCTATTCCAACCAGCGTTCCCCAGAGCACCACTTTAAGCTTGCGCCGATCCTCTACTCTTGGCGCGGCGATTACATTCCAAACCAGCGAAAGCAGGCCAAGCAGCACCGTCCCGTAAGCAACAAGAATTCTCACCACGGCAATTTGGGAGGGGCTCGCCAGCGCACTGATAAATGGCAGGGCCGCAAAGGTTCCGTTCCGCAGATCACCCCACTGCAGCGAGGCATTAGCAGCAAGGAGCAGCCATTTCAGCCACGGGAGCTTGCGGTCGATAGGCGAACGTACTGGAAACACCGCGAAGAAGAAATAGAAAAGTGCAGGCATCACGCCGCGCACGAGAACGGCATAGCCATACAGAAAGCCCGCCAAGGCATTGGGTGCCAAGGCAAAGGCGACTGGCAGATCGGCTTCGGTAATGAATCCTGCAAACATTAGTGCCAGCAGCCACGCATTCGTGTCATCAAACCGGAGGAATAGGACTGCCAGACCAACAATCAGAAACAGCAATGGATAGAAGCCGAGAATCTCTATCGCACCGCGTCGTACCAACGATTGAACATCTCCAGTGCCTTCGGCTGCACGAAACACTGGAGTAATGGAAAGGAACTGGGTTTCGCCGGGGCGCTTTACTGTCAGCGCAACCGTATCACCTGGCCGAGATTCGTTCCAGACTCGAAATAAGACTCGACTCCAGCTGGCTGGCGCAACTGTGCTGCGACCGTCGATGGCGGTGATAATGTCTTTCGCGCGCAACCCAGCCTTTTGTGCCGGGCTGTCATTCCAGACCTTGGTCACGAGAATGCCGCCAGGCGTCGACGAATTGTCTACACCGATCTCTACCGGCAGGCTCGATTCCCGCACGTAGTACATCCACGCGATGCTGTACACAACTGTTCCCGCGGCGAAGACGATGGCCAGCGTCAGCAGCAACGGACGAATCTTGGCGGTTCCGGATGGTTCTTCTGCCATGTGTCCCCAGACCAGAGCGATGACGCTAGTTTAGTCGATCTCAGGAAATCGGTAATGCATACGGCCAGCGAAGTCATGAAATCCTAATTGGGGCAGATAGCTTCCAGGCATAAGCGATTCTTGCCTCCGCTATCGGGGAGGAGTACAGTGATGAAACCCACGCGTCAAGCCAAGACTGCATTTCCAAACACACGTAACCACCCAATAAAAATCGGAGGTCGATCAATATGGCGCAGAATGTAGCGGACATCCTGTGGGAAATGCTCGCCAGCGCAGGCGTAAAACGTTGTTACGGCATCGTCGGAGACGCGCTCAATCCCGTGATCGCGGCGCTCCATCGAAATGGAAAGATCGATTTCGTTCATGTCCGGCACGAGGAGTATGGCGCTTTCGCTGCGGTCGCCGATGCCTACCTGACCGATAGTCCGGTTGCCGTCTGCGGTACTGCCGGAC
Organism: Candidatus Sulfotelmatobacter sp.; assembly: GCA_030038125.1. GTDB lineage: Bacteria > Acidobacteriota > Terriglobia > Terriglobales > Acidobacteriaceae > Sulfotelmatobacter. The sequence continues at coordinate 7,557 of JASHPL010000353.1, read as the reverse complement.
CGGGCACCGCGCATTTGATCAACGGCCTACTGGACGCTCTCAAGGAACGTGCCCCTGTGATCGCTGTGGCGGGCGACGTGGAGACGAAGCTGATCGACACTTCGGCTTTGGAAGAGCTCAGTCCCTACAAGTTCTTCGATACCGCTGCGCTCTACATCGGGCGGGTAGTGAATCCTGAACAAGCGCGAGCGATCTTCGAGACTGCGATCATGACCGCGGTTACGGAGAACGGCCCCACCGTTATTTCTCTGCCCGGAGACGTGGCCGCCTCAGATGCTCCGGAAGCGTTTCGTCCGGTCTCCATTCCAGCCAAACCAGTTTTTCGGCCCTCCGATTCCGACATGGAAAAGCTCGTGAACATGATCGATGAATCGAGAAGCATCGCAATCTTTGGCGGAGAGGGTTGCCGCTACGCTCACAATGAAGTTGTCGAGCTGGCGAGTAAGCTCAACGCGCCTGTTGGCTATTCCTTCCGTGGCAAGCAGTGGCTCGAACACGACAATCCTTACGCCGTTGGCATGACCGGTCTCCTCGGCTACGGCGGAGCCTACAAAGCCCTTCACGACGCCGATCTCGTGTTATTGCTGGGCACAGATTTTCCGTTCTCCGAATTTCTTCCGGGTAATGACGTCAAGAAAGTTCAAATTGACGTTCGTCCCAAACACATCGGCCGGCGAACCAGTGTGGATCTCGGACTCGTCGGCGACGTGAAAGAAACTGTGAAGGTTCTGCTGTCCAGTGTCAGGCCGAAGCCTGACCAAAAATTCCTCAAGAAGCACCTTGATGAAACCGCTGACTTCCATGACCTCCTGCAGCACTATGTGGAGAAAGGCCCTGAGACCAAGCCGATCCGCCCCGAATACCTGGCTGCGACCCTTAGCGATCTCGCCGCTCCGAATGCGATGTTCTTCGTCGATACCGGAACCGCGTGCATCTGGGCGGCACGCCATATCCAGGGGGGCAGCGATCGCAGAATCTTTGGATCGTTTACATGGGCATCGATGGCCAATGCCGCGCCCAATGCTTTCGGCGCTCAGCTTGCATTTCCTGGCCGGCAGACGATCGCTCTCTCTGGCGATGGAGGGTTCACGATGCTTGCATTGGGAGATCTTTTAACCCAGGTGGAACGCCGAACCTCTGTCGTTCAAATCATTCTCAATAATGAATCTCTCGACTTCGTCAACATCGAGCAACAGGAAGCCGGTTTTGTACCTTTCGGTGTCGGATTCAAGAATCCAAACTTTGCTCGGGTGGCTGAAGCCATGGGGGCAAAAGGCATACGTTTGGAAGACCCCTCCGACGTCAAGGATGCTCTCACTGAAGCTTTGTCACATCAGAACGGACCAGTCGTGTTGGATGCAGTGGTGGATCCTTACGCCCTTTCGCTGCCATCGCATGTGCCGATCCATACAGCAAAGGGGTACACGCTAAGCCTCGCAAAGCAAGTGCTTTCCGGCCGGCTGGACTCGGTGGTCAAGACTGTGGAGCGCAACGTCCATTTGGTTTGATCCGACGAACCCCAAGATGCGCACCTCGGCATAGATTTATACCGTGCTGGTAACCCGGGACGAGGTCCCCGGCACTACACGTTTTTCAACGAGGCTTGCGCCCCCTCGATGGCGCGAAGACCACTGATCGATTTGATGTGAATGCGGAAAAAGAGCGGCTCGATCAAAGCTTCGCCGCCCTTCGCCTGCCGCTCCGCCAGAGCGTTGATCCACCAGCGGTATTGCTTTTGCAGTAGAGTCCGGGCATGGGCGCGTTCCGCCGTGTATTGTGGTTCCGGCAGTTCCTCATAAACACCGTCGACAATCACGCTCATCCATTCGGACTGGCCAGCGATCTCGTCGACTTGTAGGCAGACTTTGGGATTGGTCCGCATCCATTCGATTTTCTGCCCGAGGGTCGAGAGTACATAAATGTAGTCGGACTCATAGGCGAAATAAACGGGTACTACGTACGGCTGGTTATCGAGGGAACACCCGAGCCGTCCAATGGAGCCACGCTCCAGAAACGCATGGCAATCTTTCTCGGTTATTGCGTTGATGATCATGATTTCAGTCCTTACAGACGCTACCGCTCTCATTTTCATGCGCTGGTTCGGAAGGAAGCAAGCGCAAGAACATCCATTCCTGATGAGGATGTCACGAATATCTTTGTATCGAGTCGCTCGGCCAGAGTCATCATAATCCAGGTGGGAGAAAAGAGGCACGGGAGCGGAACGTTGAGGTATTAGGGAGCTTGTTTTATGAAAACTGATCTGCCGCGTTCCAACAAGCAACCATCGGGTTCACCGCCGAAGCCGGAGTGGCGCTGGATGATTTGGTATTTAATCCTGACCCTCGGCCTACTCTGGGTGTGGCAAGAGGCCGCACGTCAAGTCGTCTATCGCACCATCCCGTACAGCGAATTCAAAGATGATCTCAACGAGGGCGAAGTAACCGACTGCTCGATTGCGGAGAGTGAGATCGAGGGGAAAATTCAGCCCAAGGCAACCTCGCCCAAGGCCAAAGCGCCGCCTGCATTCATGTTTCGAACGGTCCGGGTCGAAGATCCCGATCTCGTGAAGGAACTGGACCAGCATGGGGTAAAGTACACCGGAGTACGCCCCGGCTTCATGTCGCAATTCCTTTGGGCGTGGATTCTGCCTATCGGATTGATTGGGCTACTGTGGTGGTTCTTCTCCAAGCGAATGGGAAGTCTCGGTCAATCGGTGATGAGCTTCGGTTCGAGTGGAGCAAAGCTGATTGCAGACAAGGATACGAACGTCACGTTCAATGATGTGGCAGGTGAAGAAGAAGCGAAATACGAACTTCAGGAAGTTGTGACTTTTCTGAAGCATCCCGAACGCTACCGATCCTTAGGTGCCAGGATTCCTAAAGGAGTCTTGCTGGTGGGTCCGCCAGGAACAGGCAAGACGCTGCTTGCGCGCGCGGTTGCGGGAGAAGCGAAAGTGCCGTTCTTCTCCATCAGCGGCAGCGAGTTTGTGCAGATGTTCGTGGGCGTGGGCGCCGCACGCGTGCGCGATCTGTTCCAGCAGGCCAAACAACACGCTCCCTGTATTGTGTTCATCGACGAACTGGACGCAGTGGGCCGGCAACGAGGAGTGCATATCGGAGCGGTAAATGACGAACGAGAGCAGACGCTAAACCAGCTGCTGGTCGGCTTGGATGGGTTCGATGCCAATATCGGAGTGGTCGTACTGGCCGCAACCAATCGTCCCGACGTGTTAGATCGGGCGCTTTTGCGGCCCGGGCGCTTCGATCGGCAGGTTGTTGTGGATGCGCCGGACCTGGGTGGGAGAGAAGCCATTCTCAAAATTCACAGCCGGGGCAAGCCGATAGCGCCAGATGTCGACCTGCACAAGATCGCCCAGGAGACGCCCGGATTTTCAGGAGCAGATTTGGCCAACGTGATTAACGAAGCGGCTCTGCTTACGGCGCGGCACGGAGGCGCCAGCATTGCCCAGAAAGATCTGGAAGATGCGGTAGAGAAGGTGGTGGCGGGTCCCGAACGCAAGAGCCGCCGCATGACTCCACAGGATAAGCGCCGCGTTGCCTACCATGAGACAGGGCACGCTTTGGTTGCGGCGCACAGCAAGCATGCTGATGTTGTTCACAAGATCAGTATTGTCCCTCATGGCCGAGCCGCCCTTGGCTACACCTTGCAGTTGCCCGAAGAGGATCAATACCTGATGACCCGGGCCGAACTTATCGACAAGATCAAAGGTATGCTCGGGGGACGCGCCGCCGAAGAAGTTGTGTTCAACGAGATCACCACCGGCGCGGAAAATGATCTTGAACACGCAACCGCGATTGCCCGGCAGATGATATGCCTCTATGGAATGGGCGAGTCCGTGGGGCTTCTTCACTGCGGCGAGAAGCCGAACCCGTTTCTGGCAGTTGCCGGGGATGGCGCGATGCAGCGCGATTGCAGTGAAGAGACCGCTGACGCAATCGATAGAGAAGTGCGGAAGATTTTGGACGGGGCCTATGCGGAATCGAAGCAGATCTTGTTGCAGCATCGTAACCAGCTTGACTCGGTTGCCGGTGAACTTCTGAAGCATGAAACGCTGGATGCGCAGACATTCAAAAATCTGATCAATCTCCCGGCTGTCGCTGCCTAAAGGCCGGTCCCCAATAAAATTACAACTTGTAAGCATTCTGTGCTTGACACACGCCTACATATGTAGTAGATATGCTTACATGCATAGGAGATCGGGATGGCCGAACCAAAATTGACTAAGCTTGAGCTGCGGATCATGGAGACACTATGGATAAACGGCAAAGCTTCGATTCGAGAAATCCAGGAAGCGTTTCCTGAAAAGGACAGGCCGGCTTACACCACGGTCCAGACCACGGTGTATCGGCTGGAAGCAAAAAAGGCCGTGCGTCGCGTTAAAAAGGTCGGCAACTTTCACATTTTCGAGCCCGCGGTCTCTCGCTCCGCGGCGCAACGCAGATTGATCGATGACTTGCTGGCGCTGTTTGGCGGGCGATCGCAACCAGTCATGGCGCACCTGATTGAATCCGGCAAACTCACGCTTGCCGATGTGAAAGAAGCCGAGAAGATTCTCCGCCACATGGAGAGGAAGGATGCATCGAAATGAGCCCGAATTTCCTTTCAGCGACATGGAATGCAGTGGCCGGGCCTGTTGGCGATCACTTATGGCAATCGACCCTCTTTGCGGTCGTGGCTGCTTTGCTCACCTTGTTCTTCCGAAAGAACCATGCGCGAGCGCGTTATTGGCTCTGGCTGACGGCGTCCATCAAATTCCTGATTCCCTTTTCTTTTCTGATTGCAATTGGCAGACACTTGGCTTGGTGGAACGCCCCCGCCGCCACGAATAGCGCTCTGTACGCCGTGGTTGAGGAGATTGGCCAGCCATTTAGTCAGCCAGTGTCGGTAAGTGCACCGGCACTCGCGGTATCGGCTTCGCGCCTGATGCACATGCTTCCAGAGATGCTGGCGGGAATTTGGCTATGTGGTTGCCTGCTGGTGCTTGCCGTCTGGTGCTTGCGCTGGCACCGGATTTCCGCGACGGTCTGGGATTCGCTACCGCTGCGTTCGGGGCGAGAAGTGGAAGCGTTGCGGCGGATGGAGAGCGTGACCGGCATCGGCCGGCGAATTGAGATGCTGCTCTCGCGTGGCACGCTGGAGCCTGGAATTTTTGGCATGGCGAATCCGGTGCTGCTATGGCCCGAAGGGATCTCCGAACATCTCGAAAATACTCACCTGGAAGCCATTCTCGCGCACGAACTTTGGCATGTCCGCCGCCGCGACAATTTGGCAGCGGCGATCCACATGATCGTGGAGGCCGTTTTCTGGTTTCATCCGCTGGTGTGGTGGTTGGGAACTCGGCTGGTCGATGAGCGCGAACGAGCGTGCGACGAAGAAGTCGTGGAGTCCGGCGGCGAACGCCGTGTCTATGCCGAAAGCATTCTCAAGGTTTGCGAATTTTGCCTGGGATCTCCCTTGGCTTGCGTATCTGGGGTCACCGGGGCCGATCTCAAAAAAAGGATGGTTCATATCATGTCGGAGCATACGATACGTCAGTTGGATTTGAGCAGAAAGTTGTTGTTGACCACCGCGGCGTTGGTGGCGACTGCCGCTCCCATCGTGTTCGGGCTGGTGAATGCAACCCCAACCCAGGCCCAATCCCAGGGCGAGAGTGCGGAGGCGACGCCTCCGGCAATAAAAGCCGTTTCTATCAAACCCAGTGCAGAATCATCGCCGTCGCCTGCGTATGCGGGCAGCAACGCCCACATAACGAGAATGATGTTTTCACCCAATGGATTCACGGCAACCAACGTTCCCTTGCAGGCGATTATCCAAGAAGCGTATGGCGTCCAGGCCAATCAGATCGCCGGAGGGCCAGATTGGCTTAATTCTGAACGGTACGATGTCCAAATAAGCCTCGACAACTCGGAGATGAACAAGTCGGCCTCGGGGCCGGAGGAGATGAATAAGTCGAGTTGGGGTCCGGAGAGAATTGGAAGTCAGAAGGTCTTACAGACTGCGTTGGCCGACAAGACCAAACTGTCGCTGCATACCGACACCAAAAATCTGCCGACCTATGCGCTCGTGGTCGCGGAAAATGGTCCAAAACTCCAGCCGGCCCAGGCTCCCGCCGGTTCTGCGCAAGGATACGGCAATGGCAAACTGTTGAGTATGCGCCGCATGCAAATGCAAACTGGCGAAGGACAAGTGGTGGGATTGGCGGCAGAAAACGTTTCAGTGGCTGACCTTGCCCTGCAACTGTCGCGCCAACTGGGCACCACCGTCACGGATCAGACCGGACTTAAGGGTAACTACGATTTCAATCTGCACTGGTCTGGCCCAAGCGCATCTCCAGAAACCGGAGCTGAAGCGTCTGATAATGCGAGCGCACCTGACAGTTCTCGCATATCGATTCTTACTGCAGTTCAGGAGCAACTCGGATTGAAACTGGAGCTGCAAAATAAACCTATGCCGGTTCTCGTCATCGATCACATCGAGAAGCCCGCGGAGGACTAGCCCATTAACACGAGCGCGGGCAGGGGAATCTAAAGTCGGCTCTCAGTCGCAGGACTTCCCTGCTCTCTCCGCTCACTGACACACGGCCCTGAAGCCCTTCTAGCGATATCAAACAACCGGCTGTGACTCAGTCAGCGCCGCGTCTTCCGCGGGGTAATCAAATTGGTGGAGGCTTGGACCGATGGGTGGGTTGGTTTGCTCCCAGGCAATTGTCCTGCGCAATGCTTCATCTATCCCGACTATTTCCGTATAGTCGAGTTCGGTGCGAATCCTCTCGGAATTCGCGACCAGGTGCTGCGCCGGGTCTCCGGGCATCAACAAGTGCCTCGGCGTTTTCTGTGCGGGTAACAGGACGAATCGGCACCGCCACTGTGTCTGGACTGCGACCCGCGATTGCCATTCCAGTTCCGTAAGACTGGGTTCTTCGCAAATGTGATAAATGCGTCCGCGAGCTCGTTCAGAGATTGCGGCGGCAGCGATCGCATGCGCAACATTCTCGACATATCCTCGCGGCCCGCGCCAGCGAGCGTGCTCTTCCGCCAGGATGATAGCCGGCCTGCCATCTGCGATACGTTTCAAGACGCCATGCAAGCGGTGCAGCGGATCGCCGGGTCCATAGACCATGGGCAAACGAATGACGGTGGCTGGCACTCGGCCTGACATGACGGCCTCTTCCACGGCAATCTTGTCGTACTCCGGAGTTACCCAACTGAATATGCTTTTCATTTTCTCGGCGAGCTCCCGCGGATAAACGCGGCGCACCGTGCGCAATCGTGAATCCTCGGTGTTTGGCATCGGCTCCAACCCGCCCGGTTCGGTGCCCAGCATCACGCCCCAGGCACGGTATACGTCCATGCTACTGATCGCGATCACGCCCGCGTTCAGCGTGCTGGCGACTTCGACTAACTGTTCAGCCTGATCACCTGAACTCAAGATCATGTCGATGATGATCGCGGGAGCGAATTGGCGGAGTTCGGATTCGTAATCTTGCAGGCGATTGCGGTCGCCCTGAATCTGTAAAACTCCCCTTGCTGACCAGCC
>JASHPL010000352.1 GCA_030038125.1 Candidatus Sulfotelmatobacter sp. | reverse complement strand
CCAACTGTTGCGGTCTCCCAGATCCAATCCGATCGTCAGTTTCTGCTGCATGGAAAAATTCCTGCTCTCGATCGTCGCTGCAGTGCTAACCTTCTTCATTGCCGGTCTCCTTTATCTCTTGTGCCTTGAGCACGTCGATAACTTGGGAGCGTACTCCGCATCCCGTCCGGAGACCGGCTCTTCTCATCCCATCTGATAACGACAACTACAAAGCAGCTCCGGTAGACGTAGAATGTTAGGAAGAGTATTCGCTAATGTCACAGCAGGCGTCATTCGCAATAGGCTTTCTGCTGGCACTATTCCCACTGTTCTGTGCTGGCGAGCAGCCTGTTCCTGGCAGCGAGGCGGTTTGGAGCGGTTTATGCGGCCCGGTACATATCGTTCTCACGGAAATTTTCAGCTATAACGACCACGGTGAGAGAACACCGGGTCATTCCGAACGCGCCATCTACGACCGGACGGGCTATGAAACGGAGCTATACGAATTTAACTCTCACGGTGTCCTCCGTCAGCACACGGTATACACCTGGAATAGTAGACATTTGGTGAAGACGGAAACCACCAGTCCCGTCTCCCCGCAAAAGTCTGTGCAGATATTCAACTCCGCTGGGGCTGTCACAGAGACTGACACCTATGACAGTCACGGCATACTCAACGCAAAAACCCCAAACGTCGCTGTAGAGACAGAGAGGGTGAGCCACTCAACAACGAAAAGCACGGACGGAAGCATTTCGACGATTGAGGGATTTCGGGACGGTTCCTTTAAAGAACGCACAGTGAGACCTGATGGCACGACGGTCGTGCATTTTCATTCCCCGAGTGTCGATTGGCGACAGGTTACGGATTCTAGCAAACGATCGCTCGACTATATCGAGGAACCGTCGTCGGGCAAGTACCTGAGAATCTCTAGTCACTATGGCAAGGCGGGGCGAGAAGAAGAAGGTGACACCTACGACCGGTCAGGGAAACTGCAGAGCGAAGTTAACTTCCAATACCCAGAAGAGGACAGGAACGGAAACTGGACTGAACAGCAAATTTGGGCCAAAAGCGACAGCGAAGCAGCGCGGCTTGTCCAAGTTACGCACCGGACCGTTACTTACTACCCAGATCAGAACGGCGAACGGTAGTGCACAACTGTTGCAAAATCCTGATTCACTCAAAAACCCTCCATGCCGGAGTCTTCGTGGTTGTAAGAATTACGCCCCCGCAGGGCTGCGTCGAAATGGCGGCCGGTGCATCTGAATAAACCGTCCCTCGGAAGCATTGGAGGTCAAACATGGCAGACGCTAGTTGCAGCCGGCCGCAAGTCAACGGAATCCTTGAAACCTCGCTCTACGTCGAACACCCCAGCCGATCAGTTGAGTTCTATCGCCGCGTTTTCGGCTTTGAGTTGATCGACTCCGATCCGAGAGAAGGCATCAGCGATGAAACCCGACTGTGCGCCATGCGTGCCGGGGACCGCAGCGTACTCCTACTTTTCAAGAAAGGCACGACAGCAGACACCAACGCGACCGGCGCAATCCACGTCGCCTTTGGAATTTCTCGATCGGAACTGCCAGCATGGGAGGCTTGGCTCTCGCGGCAGGAGATTACGATCGAGTTAAGGAAGACTTGGAAATATGGCGGCGAGGCGCTTTACTTCCGTGACCCCGACGGCCATTTGTTGGAAGTGGTTACACCGGGTGTATGGAGCATCTTTTGACGTGCTCCCGCGGATTACTGAGGAAGAATCTCGATTTTCACGCAAAATCGCTAATTACGATCGTCATTGCGTTTGGTAGGTCGGAATCAGAGATAATTCTCTGAAGAGGCAGCCGGAAAACGTGATCATCTCCAGTGCGATCGTGGGACACATTAAAGGCCGGGTCACTTGGGGAGAAGTCGCCGCGCTAGCGATCGCATTTGTAGTGCTCTACTACTGCAAACGCCGATTGAGCTGGTAAAAAAATCCGAATTATGCTCATTGATCGTTTTTGACCGCTATTTCCGGTTACAACAGCCATCTTGTGCAAACTGGTATGCCTTTCCGTGTTGAGAGTGGTTTTGGTGACTCAATGCGTCGAGTAGCAAGCTGGTTTTCGATCTCGGGCACGATTGGAGTTCTCGCTGCAATGGCAGTTTACGCTTTGGGCAGCATCCCCGCGGTGCGTACAAACTTTTTTTTCAATCCCTATGTCATGCTCGCTCTTTCTCCGGCGTCGATTCTTGGATTGGCGGAGCCCACCACTCTGACGAGCGAGTTGTTTTTCTTGGGAATCGTGCTCGGCTCAAACTTCATCGTCTATGGGCTCGTTGGGGCCATTCTGTGTGGGGTCCGGTCGTTGCTTCGACATCGCATAACCGCCCCTTAGGTTTGTGGATCGACCGGTCACGCTGGTCGCAGGCTCTTAGGTTCCCATCAGCGTCGACGCGTCAGTTGATGAAGCATCTCGATTATGCTCATCTTCCTATACTTCCGCGCGGGAGAGGAGCACAATCACTGATTCTAGCCAACTAGGTGGGCGAACTCGTCGAATCTCAGCCACATTTACGTTGCGGTCCAGCCGCCATCGATAAGAAGAGTATGACCGGTGATCAAGGATGCGGCCGGAGACGCGAGAAATACGACGGCACCAGCAACGTCCATGGGCTCACCAATGCGATGCAGCGCCGCTATGCGCTCGATTACGTTGCTGCGGAAGGCCGGGTCTGCCAGTGCCGATTCCGTTCCTGGCGTGCGAATGAATGTAGGTGCAACGGCATTGACTCTGATGTTGTACTTACCCCACTCGACGGCCAGACATTTGGTCAAGTGCGCAATGGCGGCTTTGGTCATGCAATAAATTGATTCCGTGGGCAAGGCTACAAAGCCCGCTTGCGAACTCATATTTATGATGCATCCGCGCTTCTGGCGAATCATGATTCGCCCCGCCGCCTGGCTCGTAAAAAATGTCCCTTTAAGATTCACCCTGAGAGTCAAATCAAAATCTTCCTCGCGAACATTTTCTGCAAGGTTTTCCGGGGACAACCCCGCGTTGTTTACCAATATGTCGAGCCGGCCGAATTGAGTGGCCGTATCGTCGACGGCGCGCGAGATTTGATCGAGCTGCGTCATATCCATCTGCAACGGCAATACACGCTGGCCCATGGCTGTAATCTCTCGGGCCAGATCACTTGCGGTGTTCACGTCTCGCAGGCCGAGCGCGACATCCGCCCCAGCATAAGCAAGGGCCAGAGAAATGGCGCGCCCCAGGCCGCGACCCGCGGCAGTCACCAACGCCACATCACCGGTAAGGTCAAAGCGAGGAAAGTCATTGGGCACCAGGCAATCTCCTCCGGCCATAGTGTAACGCCGGTCTCGCTAAAAGTTTTCCAACCGCCCAGAAGTGAAAAATTCCCAGAAATAAAATTTTCCGACGACTTGTAGAATTCCGGTCTGGCCATTCGTCGTTGTAGTGAAGGCCGGGAAAGAACCAGCCTGAAGGACTATTAAGGAGAAGATATGCCGCAATATGTGGTAGCGATTCAACACCCCGAAAACTACGACCCGTCGCTGGAAGGCGAAGCGATGATTCGCGATATCGGCGCGCTCAACCAAGAGATGGATGCCGCCGGCGCCAGATTCTTTGCTGGCGGCCTGGAACCGGCAGCCAAGGCGAAATCATTGCGCAAGCAGCCTGGTGGAGAGGTGGTGATCACCGACGGACCGTACCTTGAGACGAAGGAGCACGTGGGCGGCTTCTGGATCCTCGAGTGCGCCGACATGGACGAAGCGCTGACCTGGGGACGCAAAGCCGTCGTCGCCTGCCGGGTTCCCGTCGAAGTGCGAGCCTTCCTCAGAATCCGGCCGAACAGAAAATGAAGGAGTGGAGCGGTTTGACGCGGAAGCGAGCCAAACGGGCGACTATTGTGTCGCAAAGAGCGCGACCATCGCGCGGCTCGCCGAGATTCCTTCACTGCGCAAAGGGCGCTTGTTCAGGATGACAACCTAAAGGAGACTCGCAATGAGAAAGCTCAGAATTTTCGAACACATCTCGCTGGACGGCGTGATCCAGGCCTCCGCCGATGAGAACAATTTCCCTTACAGCGACTGGTCGGGGCCATATCGCACTCCGGCCGGCAGAGAGATGCTACTTGCCAGGTATGGCGAGACGTTCGATCTGCTGCTGGGCCGGCGCACATACGATGGCCTATCGAGCTTCTGGCCGAAGCAGCCGAGCAGTCCTATGGCGGACCGTCTCAACACCGCGAAAAAATACGTGGTGACGCATCGGCCGGAAAGCCTGGAATGGGGCCCGTTCGAGGCGGCTGGGCCGGGCGTTGGATCGGAGATCGTCGAGGGCGTTCGCCGCATCAAGGCGCAGGACGGACCTGACGTGCTCCTGTTTGGCAGTTCAACGCTGACATCAATGGTGCTGGAACACGGCCTGGCGGATGAAGTCGTGTTGCTCGTCAATCCAGTCCTGTTGGGCACGGGGAAGCGCTTTTTTCGAGACGGAACTCCGGCCCGAGCATTCGAGCTCGCCAGCACGAACGCTACTCCGACTGGGATCGTTGTTAATTCCTACA
>JASHPL010000351.1 GCA_030038125.1 Candidatus Sulfotelmatobacter sp. | reverse complement strand
GGCATGCGGAAACAGCGGGACGACGAAGCGGATTAGACCATAGGCGCCGGTCTTTAACAGCAACCCGGCCAGGATCACACTCCCTGCGGTAGAAGCTTGTGTGTGCGCATCCGGCAACCAAGTGTGGAGCGGAACGACCGGCAACTTCACGGCAAAGGCCACGAAGAAGCCGAGCATAATCCAGAGCTCGGCGTGGGAACTTAGCGGGGTACCTAATAGTTCGGAGTATTCAAAGGTGTAAACGCCGGTTGCCTGATGGTGGATAAAGTAGAGTGCCAGGATGGCGATCAGCATTAGCAGTCCGTTGCACTGCGTGAAGAGGAAAAACTTCACGGCTGCGTAGACGCGTCGCTCGTGTCCCCATATCACGATCAGAAAATACATTGGGACTAACATCAGTTCCCACGCAAAGTAAAAAAGGAACAAGTCGACCGCCAGGAACACCCCCGCAATTCCTGCCAGAACCCACAGAAGATTGAAATGGAAAAACCCGACTTGCTCACTGATCTCCGTCCAGGAGGCCAGCAAAGCCATAATGCCCAGGAAGAACGTGAGACCCAACATCAGTAAGCTAAGGCCGTCGACCGCGAGATGAAAGTGGATGCCAAAGCTTGACACCCAATTCCAGTCGACTTCATCAAGCCAAGAGTTCGACTGGTTTACGGGTCTGCCAGCCCAGACGAATACCGTCAGGACGAGGTCTGTCACAATCGCGGCAAGCGCGATCCATCGCGGCAGTTGCGGACTCCAGCGTCCCGCCAGCCAAGCGAGAATACCACCTATCAACAGAATTCCAATGAGCCAGACCAGTATCATTTGAAGAGCACCATCGCTATAAAGAGCACCGTGCCAGCCGCCATGCTCGCAGCGTACCAGCGGACGCGCCCTGTCTCGCTGTCGCTCAAGCCCCGGTAGAGCAATTGCGTGAACCGCGCGATACCGGTGTAAAAATCATCGACGAAGTCATTCTTGTTGATCCCGGACGCCCAAATGAAGGGCTGCACAAAGACTTTGTCGTAGACCCAGTCGAAACCCCAGTCTGCGAACCACCATTCGTGGAGCATTCGTCCGATAGGGTTTTCGACAACAGCATCTGCTAAGTTACGCTTCTGCAGATGGAACAAATAAGACGTATAAAGCCCGAGCAGGAACACAAGTCCGGCAATAATCTCAGAACGGGTCTCGGTGAGGGCGCCGGCGTGAACTTCGACCGTCGATGGCAGCGCCGAATGCAAAAAGTCAAGCAGCGATTGTTTCACATATCCGCCCACAATAGAAAGAAAACCGAGCACAACCAGCGGGATCGTCATGGCGTAGCCGGGCCGCTTGGTCACAGGTGTGCCTACTGGGCCGAAAAACGTTCGAAAGATCATCCGAAAAGTGTAAAGCGAAGTTAGCAGCGCGCCGATAACTCCCGCAGTCCATAGTGTCGGTTGTCCTTGTGGGGATGACCATGATTGCCAGATGATCAGGTCCTTACTGAAGAACCCGGCGGTGATGAGGGGCAGACCCGCCAATGAACAGCCTGCAATCAGGAAAGTCCAGAATGTCACTGGCAGCTCTTTGCGTAATCCACCCATGCGAAAGATACTGTGTTCTTCATGCAGTGCATTAATGATCACGCCGGCACCGAGGAATAGCAGGGCTTTGAAGAACGCATGAGTTACGAAGTGAAATATGGCCGCCTCCCACGCGCCCACACCAAGTGCGAGAAACATATAACCGATCTGACTCACGGTCGAGTAGGCGAGGATTCGCTTGATGTCGTGCTGTGTGAGCGCGCTAAAACCGGCGAGGAGCAATGTGCACGCTCCTACAACTGCCACCGCCAACTGAGCCGAAGGGGCCAGAGAGAACAGGACGTGGGTCCGAGCTATGAGATAAACACCCGCCGTTACCATGGTTGCGGCGTGAAGCAGTGCACTCACTGGAGTAGGGCCGGCCATCGCATCCGGCAACCAAACCTGTAGCGGAAGCTGAGCCGACTTGCCAACGGCACCACCTAGAAGCAGAAGCGCGGCGCCTACCGCGAAAGTGGACCCCACAGCCCACTGTGCTGAAGCTCGCTGCATAAGATCCTGTATCTGCAATGTACCCAGCCGCGTGAATAGCAGAAACAAACCGAGCAGCATAGCGGTATCGCCGACACGGGTTACAATGAAGGCCTTGCGTGCCGCTCGCCCATTCACCGGATCGCGATACCAGAACCCGATCAGCAGATAACTGCATAAACCGACGCCTTCCCACCCGAGGTAGAGGAGGAGAAGATTATTCCCCAGCAGCAAGGTCAACATCGACGCGACGAACAGATTCATATACGCGAAGAAGCGGCCGTAACCATCATCTTCGATCATGAACTCGGCCGAGTAAAGATGAATGAGGAAGCCGACGAATGTAACCACCAGCACCATGACGAGCGAGAGCGAATCAAGATAGAGACCGATCTGCGGTCGAAAGCCACCTATATCGATCCAGGTCCACAGGAGCTGCGTAAATGCACCGCCAGAACGAGGTTCGCTGAGGAAGCTTGCCGCCACTAGGATTGTGATTACTGCCGAGAGCCCAATCGAACCTACGCCGAGACCAGCGGCCATTCGTTTCGACAGACGAGAGCCGATCAGCATAAGCACTACAGCACTCGCGAAAGGCAACGTCGGAATGAGCCAGAATAAATGGATCACGTTAACCCCTCATCATGCTCAAACCGTCCACATCGAGGGACTTGACGCGGTGATAGATTTCAAGCACGAGCGCTAGGCCGACAGAGACCTCGGCTGCTGCCGTCGCCAGAATGAACAGAAACATGACCTGGCCGTCCGCCTGATGCCACCGGGCACCAGCGACCACAAATGCCAGTCCGGCTGCATTGAGCATCACCTCGAGCGACATGAGGACAAAAATCAAATTACGGCGTACGAGCAGGCTTGTCAGCCCCAGCGAGAACAAGATCCCCGCCAGCAACAGCCCGTCTCTCATGGGTATCTGAGTCATGTAGAATCTCCCGTTTTTCGACTTGGCGGTAACCCAGGTGATAGGCGCCCACCAGTCCTGCCAGCAGGAGCAGGGAAGCAAGCTCCACGCCAATCAGGTAAGGTCCAAAGAGCGCGATGCCGACTTGCTTCGGTGGCACTGCGCCTGAGTTCAAACCTCCACTCGCGCCGTGAACCAGATAAACGATCTCTATAATAAGGATGCTGGCTAAAATCACCGGACCGGCCCAAATACCGGGCGTTAGCCATTCTCTTTCCATCTCGACCGCATGCGCCCCGAGGTTGAGCATCATTACGACGAACACAAAGAGCACCATGATGGCACCCGCGTAAATGATCACTTCCAGCGCTGCCACGAAGGCGGCGCCGAGGGTGTAAAACACCACGGCTACCCCAAGCAACGACACGATCAGATAGAGCAGGGCGTGTACAACGTTCAGGCGAGTCAGCATCAGGAGGGTCGATATGACTGCGACTGCCCCGGCGATATAAAATGCGAATACCATCAGAATCTTACGGCAGCAGAGAACGAACATCGACGGGTGCGGATTCATGTGCCGCCTCGCCTTTATCTTTCCCGCCGATCTTCACTCCCGCGATCCTCCAGAAGTTGTAACCGGGATACTTACCGGGACCGTCGATCAGCAGGTCTTCCTTCTCATAGACCAAGTTCTTGCGGTGAAACTCCCCTATCTCGAAGTCAGGTGTAAGTTGAATGGCATAAGTCGGACAAGCCTCTTCACAATAACCACAGAAAATACAACGCGAGAAGTTAATGCGAAAAAACTCTGGATAACGTCGGCCGTGTTCATCCTCTGTTGCCTGAAGCGCGATGCAATCGACCGGACAGGCGACCGCACAGAGGTTGCAAGCTACACATCGTTCGCCTCCATCAGGATCGCGTGAGAGAATGATCCTGCCCCGGTACCGTGGCGCAAGGTACGGCTTCTCATTCGGATACTGAACGGTGACTCTCTTCTGGAAAGAGTGGAGAAAGACGTACCAGATTGTCCGAAGTATGCTGAGCATCTTCTATCTCCAAACGAGCACTACAGCTCCGGTCACAAGCAGGTTGGCCAATGCCAGGGGCAGCATTACCTTCCAGCCCCACGACATAAGCTGATCGAAGCGCGGCCGCGGAAGAGCCGCCCGCACGAGAACGAAGAAGGAAATGAAGAAAAAAGTCTTAATCAGAAACCAGACCACACCGGGAAGACCGGGCCCCAGCCAGCCGCCGAAAAAAAGAACTGCAATCATACTCGAGATCAATGTAACTCCCATGTACTCGCCTACAAAGAACATGCCAAACTTCATCCCGGAGTACTCGGAGTGATAACCAGCGACGAGTTCGCTCTCGGCTTCTGGCAGATCAAACGGGATGCGTCTCGTTTCGGCCAACCCGGCGATGAGGAATAAGACAAAGCCGAGGAACTGAGGAATCACAAACCACATTCTCCGTTGCCCGTCGACGATGGACGGAAGACTGAACGATCCCGCCAGGATCACGACGCCCATCAGTGAGATGCCCATGAAAACTTCATAGCTCAGCATCTGGGCTGCGGCACGCAAGCCACCCAGCAGCGCGTATTTGTTGTTGGAAGACCAGCCTGCCAGCACGACGCTGTAAACCCCGAGCGACGACATGGCAAGAAAGAACAACAGGCCAATGTTTAAATCACTCACAATGATTCCTGGCGCTACCGGAAGCACAGCAAAGGACATCAACACTGTCACGAAGACAATCGCCGGGGCCAGGATGAAAACAGGTTTGTCAACGAAAGGAGGAACCCAGTCCTCCTTCATGAAAATTTTGATGGTATCAGCGAGGACCTGAAGCAAACCGAAGGGTCCCACGCGGTTCGGTCCGTAACGATCTTGCCAGAGTGCGAGCAGTCGTCGCTCGACCCAAATCAGAAAGGCCGCAATGCTCATGGCCACAACGACAATACCGAGGATCGACAGGATCGGGTAGGGACTTGTCATCGTGCCCTCTCGATCTTTCCCCACGCCGGCAGCACGATTCCGGCCAAAGAAGGTAGTCCCGCAGATAGCGCAGCAACACCGGGAGGTATCTCGGGATAGATCCGTACAGGCAAGCGGAACATGCCCGCGGCGCAAGTCACTTCGACTTCCATCCCTTCCGCAAAGTCGCTACTATTCACCGCAACATGAGGCTTGGGTGAGAGTTGGGCGATTCCCGGCGCCGCCAGGCTCAATTCGTCAGAACCAAAGATGTGGTACATCGGCACCAACAGCCACTCGCCTCCGCGTGGCCTGAATGCCGGTGGAATGGCGCTGAAGTAAGGCTGCCCGTTGAGGGCCGCAGGCTCGAAGAGGGGTACGCCGGCATCGCCCCCGCGTAACGGCCCGCCAATTTCTTTTTGATACGTGTTGACCGCTTGGATCGAATTCCAACTGGGTGACCAGAAGAAAGGTATCAGCGCCGCTGGCGGTTGGTCCGGTGTTCCTTCCATGGAGAACGAAAGTGGAGAATCGGGATCTTCTGGTGGCTTGGGTTCGGAGACGTTGATATTCACCAGCACCGCCGTGCGCCCGCTCTCGCGGTGTGGCGAACGCGGAACCTTTGCACCAGCAATGCGAAATGAGGCCGATGGCGCCGCCTCGCGCACCGCCGCGAGTTCCGGGAACTCTGCAGACATGGCAGCGAGCACGTCGTCCAAGTCACGCCAGCGATCTGGCTTCAACCAGCACCAGCTTGCCGAAACATCATTCTGAGGTGTGAATATCTGGAAGAATCTCTGCGCGCGGCCTTCGCTACTCACGAAAGTCCCGTCGGATTCGGCAAATGTGCCGGCTGGCAGAACCAATTCGGCTTTCTCGGTTGTCCGATTGGGAAGGTGATCCAAAACGATCACGTGTGGCGCGGCACTTAGCATCGAGTCAACTTCAGCATGGAGTGCGCGGCGATAGAGATCATTTTCCAGGATGATCACGGTGTCGGCGTATCCGTCTCGGACTGCCTGAAATGCGGCGCTCAAAGGGCTCTCGCCGATGAGTGCGGCTCCGACGGTATTGCACTCCAAAGCGATAAAGCTTAGTGCGGCGTTAGCGGCTTTCGCCACATTCGCGGCAGCCCGAATGACAGCCTCGTTGGCGCAACTCGTGCCGGAGATCACCAAGGGCTTTTTGGCGGCCTTGAGTGCTCCTGCAATCTCACCCGCTAGCGTCGAATCATCGAATCCGGCAACGGCCGGCGCAGTCGAGTCAAGTGCATGCGCCACCGCGAATCCCAGGCGAGCGACATCGTCAGGCGCGGCGTGGAACGTGGCTGTAGCGACGTCGTCGAGTCGAGTGCGGTAGGGCGCTACAATATAAAGCGGCCCCTTCGCATCCTGCATGGCATCCCGCACGCCAAAGTCCAGCCACAAAGGAATCTTGAGCTTCTTGACAGTTTCCATCGGCTGCTGGCGCACCGACTGACGTACTGCCAAAGCCATTCGGGGTGCGACGTTTGTGAGATCTTCGCCGAGGATGAAGACGGCATCGCACTCCTCGATCTCGCGCAACGTGGGTGTGCGCACCGGACTCCGCCGCAGAATCTCAAGCATCTGCCTAATCAGCTTTGCTTCCTGATCAGCCAAACCAGAGTAAAACTGATCCGCGCCCACAAGGCTCCGTAAAGCGAAGTTGCTTTCAAGCGAGGCACGTGGCGAGCCTATCCCGATCACTCGGCCTTTCGCGATCGTCTCTTCCAGATAGCGATGGGCCGCAGCAACAGATGTGGGCTGCCCTCTTAAGACCGGCTGTCGGAAACGCTTATCGCTGTTGACGAACTCATACCCGAACCTTCCACGGTCACACAAAAAGTAGCCGTTTACTTCGTGGTTATAACGATTGACAATACGACGTAACGAACCGTAGCGCTCGCCGGCATCCGTATTGCACCCGAGTGCGCAATGCACGCAGATCGAGGGAGCAAACTGCTGGTCCCACTTGCGAACGTAGTGATGTTTCAGGGTCTTGTCAGTGAACACCCCGGTCGGGCAGATTTCCACCAGGTTGCCGCTGAATTCGTTCTCCAGAACACCATCTTCGTGACGTCCAAAAAAAACCCTGTCGCGCGACGCAAAGGCATTCAAATCTTCACCGCCAGCATAGTCGCGATAGTAGCGCACGCAACGGTAACATTGGATACAGCGGTTCATCTCGTGATTCACCAGCGGACCCAGGTTCTGATTCCGGAACGTGCGCTTATCGAACTCGTAGCGTCGATAGTCGTGACCCGTCATCACGGTCATATCCTGCAAGTGACACTCACCGCCCTCGTCGCACACCGGGCAATCATGCGGGTGATTCAGCATGAGCCCCTCGATAATGCCGGCGCGGAACGCGACGACCTCGGGATCGGCGATGGAGATACGTGCACCTTCGCTCGCGGGCGTCATGCAGGCCATGACGATTCTTCCATGCGCATCGTGCTCATCCTTATATTGCTTGACGGCGCACTGACGGCAGGCGCCCACCGATCCCAGCGCTGGATGCCAGCAGAAGTAGGGCAGTTTGAAACCCTGCGAAAGACACCCGTGGAGAAGGTTCTGCTCCGCGTTCATCTCGTACGGCCTGTCGTCAACGAAAACAGTGGCCATTCCTATCTCCACGGGCATCGGTGTTCGCTGATGTGCCGTTCGAAATCGTCGTGGAAATATTTCAATGCGCTCTGCACGGGCTCGGCTGCCCCGGGCGCCAACGCGCAGTACGTATGACCTGGGGCCCACATCTTGGTTTGAAATGCGAGCTTGTCGAGATCCCCGGGCTGGCCGTGGCCTTCTTCCATCGACTTTAGAATCCGCTCCGCCCATCCCAGACCGCTCCAGCATGGTGTGCAAAAACCGCATGATTCCTGTGCGAAAAAGTGAGTCAGGTTCCAGGTCATGCCGACGGGACAAGTCTGGTCATCGAGCACGATCATGGTGCCGGTGCCCATCCGGCTGCCCGCCTTGTCCAATGAGGAGAAATCCATGGGCAGGTCCAGGTGCTCCTCGACGAGGAAGTCAGTGGAGGCCCCGCCTGGGAGCAGCCCGCGAAACTTCACGCCGTCCCGCATTCCGCCGGCATATTCCTCAAGAATTTCGCGCACCGTAGTGCCCATGGGCAGCTCCCAAAGGCCTGGACGTTTAACTTTTCCGCTCGCACCAAACAACTTCGTGCCGCCGTCCCTTGTTCGCCCCAAACCCTTGAACCACTCCGCGCCCCGATTGATGATGTGGGGCACGCAGCAGATCGTTTCCACATTGTTGACGACCGTAGGTTTGCCGAACAATCCCACCGAGGGGGGAAACGGAGGCTTCGACCTTGGATTGGCGCGCTTGCCCTCAAGAGCGTTCAAGAGTCCAGTCTCGTCGCCACAGATGTAACGGCCGCCGCTAATGTGCAGGTGGAGCTCCAGACTGTAGCCGGAACCGAAAACGTTCTCCCCGAGGTAGTGATGCTCGTAGGCTTCCGCGATGGCCCGTGCGAGGCGTTCGGCAGCCAGAGTGTACTCCCCGCGCAAAAAGATGTAGCCGATGTCGGCTTCGATGGCGAATCCAGCCACCATCGCACCTTCAATAAGCTGGTGGGGGTCTCGCTCCATCAGCAAGCGGTCCTTGAACGTCCCTGGTTCCATTTCATCGGCGTTGACGATCAGGTAAGTCGGGTTCGGAATATCTTTGCCCCGTGGCACAAAGGACCACTTCAAGCCGGTTTGGAAACCTGCGCCACCTCTGCCGCGCAGATTCGAGTTCTTTACCTCTTCAGTGACTTCCATCGGTGTCATGCCAGTGCGCAAGACCTTCCGGATCGCCTGGTATCCGCCCGCTTGCTCGTAGGCTTGCAAGTCCACGACGCTGCCGTCGGAATGCATCCTCTCGGTCAGCGGTTTGTCGAAGTTGCCTGTCATTTGTATTTCTCGAGTGCTGAATCAATCTTTTGGGGATCGAGATCGCTGTGCAGATCCCTGTCCACCATCATCGCCGGGGCATGGTCGCAGCAGCCCAAACACACGATGGGAAGCATCGTAAATCGCTCGTCGGATGTGGTCTGGCCATACTCGATTCCGAGGCGCTCGTGCAGATGCTTCTTAACCCGGTCGTAGTCCATGATCCAGCAGCTCACGCTGTCGCAGACCATCACCACGTGGCGCCCCACCGGTTTGCGAAAAATCAGGTTGTAAAACGTCGCGATGCTGTCCACGTCCGTGTCAGACATACCAAGGTGTTCGGCGATATCGTGGACGCTGTCATCCGAGACCCAACCCCGGTGTCGTTGCACGATCCTTAGCGCGTCAATGCAGACGGCTTCGCGCTTCGGATAATGACCCGCCTCCGTCTCTATCTCTTGAATCTCTTCAGCTGTCAGCATGATTGCTTTCTCAACGGTCGATATCCGCAAGTACAAAATCCAGACTGCCAAGAATGACCACCAGGTCGGGAATCATCAGGCCCTGGGACAATAACGGCAACGTTTGCACGTGCGCGAAGGATGGCGTGCGTATGCGGGTGCGGTACGAGACCGTGCTGCCGTCGCTCACCAGGTAGTAGCCGTTGTTTCCCTTTGTGGCCTCGATCGCTCCAAGCACTTCGCCAACCGGCATTACCGGACCCCATGTCACGCTCAGGAAGTGCGTGATCAATGTCTCGATATCGTGCATCGTTCGGTCTTTCACCGGAGGAGTCGCCAGTGGGTGATCTGATTTGTACGGACCCTCCGGCATGTTGCTGACGCACTGCTCGAGGATGCGCAGGCTTTGCCGCATCTCCTCGATACGCACTACGGCGCGGTCATAACAGTCGCCGTTTTGCGCCGTTGGGATGTCAAACTCAAAGCTTTCGTAACCGGAGTAAGGTTGTCGTTTGCGAAAATCCCATTCCAACCCGCAAGCGCGAAGGTTCGGACCGGTAACTCCCCAGTCGATGGCTTCGTCGACCGTGAAGCTACCGATCCCCTTCGTGCGCGCTTTAAAAATGAAATTTCGCATGACGGTCTGGTCATATTCGACCAGGCGAGGCGGAAGGTACTTGATGAAGTCGCGCATCATCCTGTCCCAACCCTTGGGCAAGTCCGCGGCAACGCCACCAATTCGAAACCACGACGGATGCATGCGGGCCCCGGTGATCGCCTCAATGATGCTGAAGGCACGCTCGCGATCGTTGAACGTGAAGAAGACGGGCGACATCTGTCCGACGTCTTGGGCAAACGTGCCATACCACACCAGGTGGCTGATGATGCGAAACAATTCCGCCAGCATCACCCTGATCACTTGGGCACGAGGCGGTACCGTGATGCCAGCCAGCTTCTCTACCGCGGTGAGATAGGCCAGATTGTTCATTACCCCACCCAAATAATCCACGCGGTCGGTGTACGGGATGTAGGTGTGCCAGGATTGGCGTTCGCCCATCTTTTCGGCGCCGCGATGGTGAAAGCCGATTTGCGGAATTGCGTCGACAATCTCTTCGCCGTCCAACTGCAGCGCGATGCGCAAGACGCCGTGTGTGCCTGGATGCTGAGGGCCTAGATTGAGAAAGATAAAATCTGAGCCGTCGCGTTCCCGGCTCAGTCCCCATTCCTCTGGGCGAAAGCGAAGCGCGTCTTGCTCAGCCAGTTCCTTGTCTGGAGGCAATTGATAAGGCCCCATCTCTGTCGCACGTGCAGGATGCTCCTTGCGAAGCGGGTGGCCCACCCAACTGTTCGGCATCAGGATGCGCTTAAGGTGAGGATGCCCATCGAAGGCGATCCCAAACATGTCCCACACTTCGCGCTCGTACCAGTTAGCGGTAGGCCAGAGGCGCGTGATCGTTGGCAATGACAGGTGGTCTTCGGAAAGCGCCGCCTTAATACGCACGTATTCGTTTCGTTCCAGGGAAAGTAAATGGTAGACGACCGTGAAATCGCTCGCCGGCTGGCCGTCGCGATGTTGCCTCATGCGCTCATCAATAGCCGAAAGGTCATACAGCATCTTGTACGGCCGGTCTATTTCTTCTTTGAGGAAGCGCAGCAGTTCGAATACGCGGTTTTTCTCCACCCAAAAGGTGGGTATGTGGTCGAGCGTCTTCTGAGGCGTAAGGGCAGAACCAAGGCGCTCGCTAATTTCCTGGGCGATGGTTGCGGTGGCGATCATACGTCGTCTGGCTCCCTCAGTACGCTCGCTTTCTGACGTGACGGTCGTAATAAGTCGCGCATCGAGGGTAGCGGGGACCGAACTGTTTCTTGCGCGCCCACCACCCAGCTAAGCGGGCGTTGTTCGGTCCCCACCGCTTTCTGCAACAGCAGCAATCCTTCCAGGAATGCCTCCGGACGCGGGGGGCAGCCGGGAACATAAACATCTACAGGAAGAAACTTGTCTACGCCTTGTACTACGCTGTAGATGTCGTACATGCCACCTGAGTTTGCGCACGAGCCCATCGAGATGACCCAGCGCGGCTCCATCATTTGTTCGTAGAGCCGTTGAACGATGGGCGCCATTTTGATAAATACAGTTCCGGCAATCACCATCAGATCTGCTTCGCGAGGCGTTCCTCGAATGACTTCGGCTCCGAAACGCGAGACATCAAACTTGCTCGTGATGCTGGTTGCCATTTCGACGTAACAGCAGGACAGGCCGAAATTGAATGGCCAGACAGAATTCTTGCGGCCCCAGTTGACGAGGTCTTCCAGCCGCGAGAGAACCAGACTGCGACGAACAGTCTGTTCGAATGGCTCCGACCCGGGCGTTGCCACCAGGCCGGTGACGTCGGGTTTGGTAAG
>JASHPL010000350.1 GCA_030038125.1 Candidatus Sulfotelmatobacter sp. | reverse complement strand
TCTTTGTACTGCTCGTAGATGAAGAAACGCCTCGGGTCGGTCTTATGCCGATGAACCTGGTACATGTTGCATCCAGGTTCTTTACGGGACTGTTCCGTCAGCTTTTCGAAAAGTGCAGCTACTTCGGTTTCACGCCCAATCTTGGCCATCCAGGTAACTGCCAAAACGACCATCCTATGCTCCTTGCTCACGCGGCGAGTCCGCAGGGGAGCACATTCTAGACTTTCTTGGCGAAGGCCTTCAACCCCTTTGCGAAGTCGGAGAGAAGAATGGTCTGGTCGCGGCCGGCGCCAGTGGAGATCATGCCGATTTTGGCGCCAGCTTCCTTCTCCAGGAAAGACAAGTACTCCCGGGCCGCGCGCGGCAGGCGCTCGAACTCGGTAATACCCTGAGTTGATGTTTGCCAGCCAGGCAGCTTGTGGTAAATGCACGCGATTTTGTCGAAGCCGCAGGCCTCGGCGGGCACAGCGAGCGTTTTCTTCCCGTCGATCCTGTATCCCACGCAAACCGGAATCTCAGACAGTTCATCAAGCACGTCGAGTTTGGTCACAACCAGCCACGAAGTGCCGTTGATCATTCCTGAATAGCGGAGCAGCGGAAGATCAAGCCATCCCGTGCGCCGCGGCCGCCCAGTCACGGCGCCGTATTCGTTGCCGCGCTTGCGCAGATTGTCACCGAGCGGGCTTTTGTCTTCCGTGGGAAACGGACCTTCGCCCACGCGCGTGCAATACGCCTTGGTGATTCCGATAACCGAGGTGATCGCGTTCGGAGCGACACCTGTGCCGGTGACAGCTCCACCGGAGGTTGCGCTCGAAGAGGTCACAAACGGATACGTTCCGTGATCGATGTCGAGCATGGTGCCCTGTGCACCTTCAAACAGAATCGATTCGCCCTTATCCAGCGCTTCATTGAGCAACACGGCCGTGTCGCGTACGAAGGGAGCAATTTTCTCCGCGGCATCGGCATATTCCGCATACATCTTGTCGGCATCGACGGGCTCGGAGTTAAACAGCGCATGCGCGATCATGTTCTTCTCGCGCACTGCGTTCTCGATATGTTTGCGGAGAAGTTGTAGGTCGAGCAGGTCGGCGACGCGCAAGCCGCGACGACCCATCTTGTCTTCATAAGCGGGGCCGATGCCGCGCGACGTGGTCCCGATCTTGATCCGCCCAGGTGCGTTCTCGGAGGCGAGTTCCATCATCCGGTGATATGGCAAAATGACGTGAGCGCGATTCGAGACGAAAAGATTGCCGTCCACGTTTACCCCAGCCTGGCGCAGCGCACCCACTTCCTTCAGAAAAGCCAGAGGGTCGAGTACGACCCCGTTGCCGATCACGCTCCGGCATCCGAGGCGTAGTACGCCGCAAGGGACAAGCTGAAGGATAAATTTTTTGCCGTCGATGATTACGGTGTGGCCGGCGTTGTGTCCGCCGGCATAGCGGGCCACAATGGAGAAGTTCTCCGACAGCACGTCAACGATCTTCCCTTTGCCTTCGTCGCCCCACTGGGCGCCTACGATCACCGCGGTCTTCCCTTTGTTCACGGGCAACTCCGTCAGACAGGGTTCGAGCAGGCATGGCTGCGCTGCCGCTGAGGTTTGCACACTCCTTACTCGCGCGGCGACTCTTTCGTGCAAAAAATTACTGGGAATTAGCGGAGAAGATGTGTACGAAACATCTTATCGTGGCGCGGGATAGAGAAGCAACGGCGATTCCCGTAATGCTCAATTTGGTTTTGCCATGCCGAGCTCTTGCTCCCCTCGATCCGTCTGTGAAAAACTAACAACTACTCTTTTCTACTGATTCATGGCCGCGCTAACGCTATTCGAAAAGATTTGGAACGCTCATCTAGTCGCGACTTCTGCGGGGCGGTCGCCGATCCTGTACATCGACCTGCATCTGGTACATGAAGTCACTTCGCCGCAGGCGTTTGACGGGCTGCGCGCGGCAGGAAGAAAAGTCCGCCAGCCGGCGCGAACCGTCGCAACCGTCGATCACAACGTCCCAACTGAGCCGCGGGGAACTCCCATCACCGATCTGATTGCCGCGCGCCAAATCGCGGCGTTGCAGCAGAACTGCAAAGAATTCGGCATCAGGCTGTTCGACATAGATTCACCAGAGCAGGGAATCGTGCACGTGATCGGTCCGGAGTTGGGGTTCAGCCAGCCGGGAATGACGATCGTGTGCGGCGACAGCCATACCAGTACGCACGGAGCCTTTGGGGCGCTGGCCTTCGGCATTGGCACATCGGAGGTCGAACACGTGCTTGCAACCCAATGCCTCGGGCAGCAGAAGCCGAAAACGATGAAGATCGACGTGCACGGTCAGCTTGCCGAGGGCGTTATGGCCAAAGATCTCGCGCTCGGCATCACCGGGCACATTGGCACCGATGGCGCAACCGGGCACGTCATCGAGTACGCTGGAGCCGCGGTGCGCGGACTTTCCATGGAAGGCCGGATGACGCTGTGCAACATGAGCATTGAAGCGGGAGCACGCGCAGGGATGGTTGCGCCGGACGAGGCCACGATAGCGTATGTGAAAGGAAGGCGCTTCGCTCCGGGTGGCGGCGATTGGGACAAAGCCGTCGAGCGGTGGCGGAGCCTGCCCACCGACGAAGGCGCAGCATTCGACAAGGTCGTCGAGATTGACGCGGCCCAATTGTGCCCGTTTGTGACCTGGGGAACGAATCCGGGAATGGTCGCTCCCGTGACTGGGCGCGTGCCGGAACTGAGCGCGCTGAAGGAAAACGATCGGCGGGCGGCCGAACTTGCCCTGCAATACATGGCTCTGGAGCCGGGGCGGCGCATTGAAGACATTAGGATCGATCGCGTGTTCATCGGTTCCTGCACAAATTCGCGAATCGAAGATTTGCGTGCGGCAGCACGCGTGGCCAAGGGACATCGCGTGAGTTCAGAGGTGCGAGCGATGATCGTGCCCGGGTCGCAGGCCGTGAAGCGCGTGGCGGAGCAGGAGGGCTTGCATCGGATTTTTCTTGATGCCGGCTTCGAGTGGCGCGAGTCGGGATGCTCAATGTGTCTCGGGATGAATCCCGATATTTTGCAGCCCGGGGAGCGTTGTGCTTCGACCAGCAATCGGAATTTCGAAGGACGCCAGGGACGGGGTGGACGCACGCACCTGGTCAGCCCGATGATGGCCGCTGCGGCGGCGATTGCCGGACATTTCACGGATATCAGAAATTGGAAGTTTCAGTGAGTGAAAGTCCTCACTTCTGGCAAACCCGGGGATGCATCACCCCACGTGGCTTTCGTGAGGGTGGGGACTTTGGGAAGAGGACTCAGCCGGATTATGAAGACAGAGCAATGAAGGCTTTTACCATACATCGCGGGTGCCTGGCGCCGCTGGATCGGGCAAACGTCGATACCGATCAGATCATTCCCAAGCAATTTCTGAAGCGGATCGAAAAGACCGGCTTCGGACAATTCCTGTTTTACGATTGGCGTTTCGTTGCGGACGGAAAGCAGAATCCGGATTTTGTGCTGAACGATCCGCGTTATGAAGGGGCGACCATTCTCGTGGCTGGCAAGAATTTTGGTTGCGGCTCGTCCCGGGAACACGCGGTCTGGGCGCTCTCGGATTACGGATTCCGGGCGATAATTTCGTCGTCGTTCGCCGATATCTTCGCCAACAACAGCGCCAAGAACGGATTCCTTAGTGTTCGTTTGAGCGAAGAGGAAGTCGCTGAACTCATGCGGCGCGCGCAGGATGTTGACAACTACCAGATCACCGTCGATCTGGAGAAATGCGAGGTCCGGGACGATCAGGGGTTCTCCGCCAAGTTCTCCATCGACGATTTCGTTCGGCACTGCCTGTTAAACGGACTCGACGACATCAGCCTGACATTGCAACATGAATCGGAAATAGCCGCGTACGAGGCCCAACATCCCGCACCCTCGGCTTTGCGGACGCGCTGATTTTGCCGCACGGCTCCGCGCGAATGTTAACAACAGGTGAAGGCGGGTAAAGATTTGTAAACTCCCGCGGCGATTGCCGAGGCCTAGTTGATGCGCCCCTCCGAACGGTTCTAACATAGCAAAGAACGTTCTGCTTCCTACCTGCTGCCAGAAGAGTTCCGGCAGTTTTCTTGCCTCTTCGGGGCAGTGTTATTGAAGCGAGATCATAGTACATACGTCTAATGATCAGCAGTTAGCCGGCTATTCCCGTTCGAAAGGTAATCTGGACTAATCTCGTGAATATTGAGCACGCTACTAGCAAACGTCCCGCAGAACATCGCGGCATTGTCGTGCATGTCATTGAGCTACTTGCACTAACCGCTTTTGGCACGATGCTCTTGAGCTGTAGTGACGCTGGGAAGCAGCATCAGGCTCAAGCCGCAGGCCCGCGATCAGTTTCGGTTGCCGTCGCAACGGTGCAAAAGCAGGATGTTCCCGTCTATCTGACGGGTTTGGGATCGGTCACGGCCTTTAACACCGCGAATATCAAAAGCCGCGTCGACGGTCAGATCATGAAAGTGAACTTCATCGAGGGACAATTCGTCCACGAGGGAGATTTGCTGATCGAGATCGATGCGCGGCCGTATCAGGTTCAGCTTGAGCAGATGGAAGCGCAACTCTTTAAGGATCAAGCCTCGTGGCGCGACGCCAAGCTGAACTACGATCGCTATGTCGCGCTGATTCCTTCCGGCAGCATCGCCCAGCAGCAGGTAGATACGCAGAAAGCGACGGTCGATCAACTCGAAGGGCAGGTGCGAACCGATCAGGCGCAGATCGACAACGCCAAATTGCAAATCGTTTATTGCCATATCACAGCGCCGTTCAGCGGGCGAGTGGGATTGCGGCAGGTCGATCCCGGCAACATCATCCACGCAACCGACACAAATCCCATGTTGATCCTCACGCAATTGCAGCCCATCGCGGTGATTTTCACGCTTGCCGAGGACGTGTTGCCTACGGTTGCCGATTACATGCGGCATGGAACTTTGGAAGTGGAGGCGCTGAGCCGTGATGATCAGACCAAGCTAGGCAGTGGAAAATTGTTGACGATCGACAATCAGATCGATCCCACGACGGGAACCGCGAAGCTGAAGGCAGTATTCGACAACAAAGACCTCCGCCTGTGGCCGAATCAGTTTGTCAATGCCAACCTGCGCCTTGAGACGCGCAGGAACAGCACCGTCGTGCCGACGGCTGCGATTCTCCGCGGTCCGCAGGGGACGTTTGTCTATGCCATGAATTCCGACAACACCGTTGAAGATCGTCCGGTTACGGTTGCGCTGACCGAAGGTAACACGACCGTCATCACGGCTGGGCTGAACCCAGGCGACGTCGTCGTGACCGACGGCCAGGACAAGCTGCAACGCGGAAGCCATGTCGAACCACGCAACACTACCCCGACCAACAACGCAGGACAGCGAAGTGGGGCAAGCAGTGCGTTCGCAGGAACGCCAGGTTCATGAGTCCTTCACGGATATTCATTCTTCGTCCGGTCGCCACCACGCTACTCATGGTGGGCGTCTTGCTGGTGGGGTGGGTCGCGTTCATGCAGTTGCCGGTCTCGGCGCTGCCCGAAGTCGATTATCCAACCATTCAGGTGGTGACGTTCTATCCGGGCGCAGACCCGGAGGTCATGGCTTCCTCGGTCACTTCCCCCCTGGAGCGACAATTCGGCCAGGTTCCCGGGTTGAGCCAGATGACCTCGACCAGTTCATTTGGGAGTTCGGTCATCACACTCCAGTTTGGTCTCGACCAGAATATTGATGTCGAAGAGCAGCAAGTACAGGCTGCAATTAATTCCGCCGCCACCTACCTGCCGTCCGACCTGCCGAATCCTCCCATTTACAACAAGGTCAATCCCGCTGACGCACCGATTCTGACGCTGGCTTTGACTTCCGATTCATTGCCTCTGTCGAAGGTGGAGGATCTCGCCGATACCTCGTTGGCACAGAAGATCTCGCAATTGCCCGGCGTTGGATTGGTTTCCATCAGCGGCGGGCAGAAGCCTGCGGTCAGGATTCAAGCCAATCCTACGGCGCTCGCTTCCTACGGCCTAAGTCTCGAGGACCTGCGAGCGGCGTTGATGCAGGCGAATGTCGACCAAGCCAAGGGAGTGATCGACGGCTCACGGCAGTCCTACACCATTGGCCCCAACGATCAGCTATTTTCCAGCGAAGAATATAAGCCCATTGTGATCGCGTATCACAATGGCGCGCCGGTGCGCATAGGCGATGTAGCCAACGTCATCGATGGCACAGAAAACGATCGTCTCGCGGCCTGGATGAATCTCACGCCCGCCGTGATCATGAACATTCAGCGGCAGCCGGGCGCCAACATCATTAGCGTGGTCGATCGGATCAAAAAGATTCTGCCGCAATTGCAGGCTTCTCTGCCGCAAGCGGTCAAAGTGCAGATCCTCACCGACCGAACCACGACGATTCGCGCGTCGGTCAAAGACGTGGAATTCGAATTGATGCTGGCTATCGCGCTCGTGGTCATGGTCGTCTTTCTGTTCTTGCGGAACCTGCCAGCCACTGTGATTCCGAGCGTTGCCGTGCCCTTGTCGCTGATCGGTACATTCGGTGTGATGTACTTACTCGGCTACAGCCTAAACAACTTGACCCTGATGGCGTTGACGATCTCGACCGGATTTGTGGTTGATGACGCGATCGTCATGATCGAGAACATCGACCGCTTCCTCGAAGAGGGAGACTCCCCGTTGGACGCGGCATTGAAAGGATCCGGGCAGATCGGGTTCACCATCGTTTCGCTGACCGTGTCGCTGATCGCCGTGCTGATTCCACTGCTCTTCATGGGCGACATCGTGGGGCGGCTGTTCCGTGAATTTGCGGTCACGCTGGCAGTTACGATTCTGGTTTCGGCGGGGGTATCCCTCAGCCTGACGCCGATGATGTGCGCCAAACTTCTTCGGCCGCAGAAAGAAGGCGGACGAGGACGCTTCTACGACGTCACCGAGGATTACTATAACCGCGTTATCGCGTTTTATGGCCGTACCGTGAAGTGGGTGCTCAAGCACCAAACTGCAACCTTGCTGGTGACGTTCTCCACCTTGGTTCTCACGCTCGCTTTGTATGTCATCGTGCCCAAAGGGTTCTTTCCCGTACAGGATACGGGCGTGATTCTTGGAATTTCCGAGGCGCCGGATTCGATCTCCTTCGATGCCATGTCGCAACGCCAGCAGGAACTGGCCAAAATCATCCTTCAGGACAAAGATGTCGAGAGCCTGTCATCGTTCATCGGCGTAGATGGAACGAACACCACGCCGAACTCAGGAAGAATTCAGATCAACCTCAAGCCGCGTGACGAACGGTCTGACGATGCTTCTGCCATCATTCGTCGGCTGCAGCCGGCGCTCGCGAAAGTCGAGGGCATCACGCTCTACATGCAGCCGGTGCAAGACCTCACGGTGGAAGATCGCGTGAGCCGCACCGAG
>JASHPL010000349.1 GCA_030038125.1 Candidatus Sulfotelmatobacter sp. | reverse complement strand
GCAGCGGCGCTCAGCGTTGGCCTGGCCGATCTGCCGGAGAAGATCGGGCCGCGGCTTACCCACGATCAAATCGAGCAAACCATGCGAGAGACCAACAGCATCGACATGCTGAAAGCCGACGGCGTGTGGGACGATTGGGTCAGCGGCAAGCGAGGCAGGCAAAAGTAGTGTGCAGAAACATTGTCGAACGGACCGGGAAGGGCACGAGTTTACCCGTGCCGCTAGGGATTTTGGTGTTTGTCATTCCGAACGCTCCTTAGCCGCGCTTGCGCGGTGAGGAGTCGTGGAATCTGTTTTTTCAGCGGCCTGCTAGGGATTCCAATTGCTCATCTTCTGGATTCTCTTCAATCTCTTCGTGCTGGGTATGCTGCTGCTCGATCTGCGCGTTCTGCATCGAGCCGGTCGGGTGGTTCGCCCGCGTAGAGCGCTGGCCTGGAGCGCGCTCTGGGCCGCGCTGGCCATTGCATTCGCGGTGCTTCTGTTTTATTGGAAGGGGCATCAGTCCGGGCTCGAATTCGCCACCGGCTACGTCCTGGAATTGTCGCTGAGCATCGACAATCTTTTCGTGTTCCTGGTCATTTTCCGTTATTTCGCGGTTCCGGAAGAGCAGCAACACGGCGTTTTGTTCTGGGGCATTCTGGGGGCGTTGCTGCTGCGTGGCACTTTTATCGTGGCGGGCGTTGGACTTATACGGCGGTTTCACTGGGTGCTCTATGCCTTCGGCGCATTCCTGATCTTGAGCGGACTGAAATTTTTCCGCGGAATGCATCAAGTCGATCCCAAGAAAAATCCTGTGGTACGGCTTTTGCGCCGCTGGTTTCCCATCACGGATAGCTATCAAGGGGGAAAGTTTCTGGTTCGGGGCTGGCAGGGGAACCCCGGGCTCTATGCAACGCCACTGCTGCTGGTTCTCGCGATCATCGAAACCACCGACGTTTTGTTCGCCGCCGATTCCATTCCAGCGGTCCTCGCCATTACGCTGAATGCATTCATTGTTTACACTTCAAATGTGTTCGCGATCATCGGCCTGCGTTCGATGTACTTCGCGGTCGCCGGGCTGATCAAAGTATTCCGCTATCTTCACTATGGGTTGGCAACGGTACTCATTCTTGTGGGCGTGAAGATGCTGTTCGCGGATCGTTATCCCATCTCGACGGCGATGACATTGGAGGTTGTGGCGGGAGTAGTAATTATTTCCGTGCTGGCCTCGATAGCGTCCCCCGCGGCAAAGAGTAAACCCCCTACTCAATGACACGTTCCGCCGAAACCGTTTCGGACGAGCCTCTCCGCGGCCGCCATCGCTGGCAGTTGTGCGCCCCGTATTCGATGAACCTAGAGAGTGACGCTGACGGCTTCCGTGGTCGTGGCGCCGCTCGGCGGTACCGCGATTGAAGCCGGCGACTGAGTGCTGACCCGCTCGGCCGTGCTCATAACCGAGACTCCCGTGCCGTTTTCCGCTGTTACCTGGAGCGCCCCGAAAGTCTCTGCTTTGTAGCTCAGGATGATTTTGTCGCTGCCGGGCGTGGCCAGGAGCCAGGAATAGGGCATGCTGACAGTGCAGGAATATGTGTTGCCGCTGTCCAGCTTGGCGATTCCAAGTCCCCCTTCGATCGTTGAGTAGTGGGTCTCGATTACGGTGCCACCCGCGGTGCAGATCACGATTGCGTTCTTGGGCAGGGCAGATTTCAAAGTGATGGTGAAATTGAAAACTAGCGTGCCGGTGGTGGGAACTACGGCTGGCGTCTCTGTATCTTGTTCCGCGGGACGAAGAGGTTCAAACGATCCGGTATCGAAATTGTAATAACCGAGCGTGCGCTGGGCCGTGAGGGGCTGGCTGCCAAGCTGGGCGAAGGTGCAGGGCGTAAACGCAAGAGCCATTACCGTTGCGAGCAAAAAAACTACCTTTCGTTTCTCCATGACAATCTCCTGAAGGAATTTGGTGTGGTACTGTGGCCCGTTTACCGAGGTCCGAAACAGAGGAACGGTTTCGAAGTATTCTAGTAGCCCGCGGTCGACGTAACTCCTTATGGCACGTAGAATCGTCGCCGCCGGGAATTTTGACCATCGATACTTTTGTATCGAGATCAGCGACTCGCCTCCCACTGGAAGCACAGCTCAAACCCATCGGGGTCGCGCGAGTAAAGCTGTTTCATGCCGTAGGGCGCGACTCTCGGCTCCTTCACTTCGATTCCCTTGGCGCGCAGATGAGCGCACACTGCATCAACATCGGGAGCGCCGAAATACAGTGCAGTATCACGATGGCTCGCCACACGTGCCGGGTCGGGAGATAACGGCCGCTTGGCATGTTCGTAGGCAGTGTTCAGCATCAAGTCCGACCCGTTCAACCTCAGCCAGACCCAATTGTGGTTGGGCGGAACGGTGTTCGCGTCGGTTGTTACGATCTGGAAACCGAGAACGTCACAATAGAACTTAAGTGATGCGGGCATGTCGAAGACTTGAAGCAAAGGTGTCATCCCTTTGACGTTAACACCCATATGGGACCTCCGGCAGGAAGCACAGCGAGACGAAATTGTAAATCCTCAGAGGTGGGTGTTGATCCATCCTGATTTGACTTTTTGACTGACGTCGAGATGGACTCGAGGCCCGACGAACCCCGCTACAAAAACGCAACCTTGTCGCCCCTCACGACTGAGTGTTTGAGAAACTTCTTGTCATCGTGGTCCGGGTAATCGATGCGGTAGTGAGCGCCGCGGCTTTCTTCCCGCGCCAGCGCGGAGCGGGCGATGAGCAGTCCCGCCAGGTGCAGGTTCGCGGCTTCATGGGCGCGTCGCGTTCTTGGATTCTCCAGTCTGGGAGTGATTTCCTCGAGTGTCTTAATCGCTTTCTGCATACCTGCGCGCGTACGCACTACGCCGACTTCATTCCACATTACCGTCTGGATCTGGGAGATCAGTTCTTCCGCCCCCGCATCGACCGGGCCATTGGCGTACACAGATTTCGAATGTGAATCGGTTTTCGGGGTTTTTCGTTGCGCTTCGCGCATCGCCCTTCCGGCGCGCGCCCCATAGACCAGGCTCTCAAGCAAGGAATTGCTGGGCAGCCGGTTTGCGCCGTGCACGCCGCAAGCCGCGACTTCGCCTGCGGCGTAGAGTCCGCCGAGGGTGGTCTTCCCGTCCAGATCGGTGCGCACGCCGCCGATCGAGAAATGCGCCGCCGGCCGCACTGGAATCAAGTCTTCTGTGATGTCCATATTGTGCTGCATGAAGGTCGCGTAGATGCGCGGGAAGCGCTTCTGCACCTTCGCGGGACTGAGGTGGGTGAGGTCGAGATAGACGATCGGCTCTTTGGCCCGGCTCACTTCCATTTCGTGAACAATGGCCCGGGCCACGAGATCGGGGGGAGCGAGTTCCCCCATGGGGTGATATTTCCCCATGAAGCGGTCCAACTCGATGTTGCGCAGGTGAGCGCCCTCGCGCCGCAAAGATTCCGCCAGCAGAAAACGCGGCGCTTTCTTGAGATACAGCACCGTAGGATGGAACTGCACGAACTCCATATCGCTGACTTCTGCGCCGGTGCGAAAGGCGAGGGCCACCCCGTCCGCGGTGGCCGCTTCCAGATTGGTGGTGCTGCGATATACCTGGCCCATCGCGCCGGTGGCGAGCAGGACAGCGGAGCAGGCGATCTGATGCGGAGTTCCTTTTTCATCGAGGAGGGAAACACTGGTAATGCGGCCATCGTGCGCAGACAGGCTGGTGGTGAATATGGATTCGGCAACAGAGATGTTTTTCAGGGAGTGGGCTTTGGCGTACAAGATGCGAAGAATTTCTGTCCCGGTGGATTCGCCCTGAGCATGCAGCAGGCGTCCGCGGCTGTGGCCACTTTCCGGACCGAAGACGAGCTTAGTCGTCTCACGGCCGTGCGTTCCCCAGGAGATCAGTTCCGCGATCCGCTCTGCGCCTTCGTCGATCAGAATCTTGACTGCTGTGGGATTGCACAATCCGTCGCCGGCCTCAATCGTGTCTTGCAAGTGAAGCATGATTTCATCTTCATCGCTCAGCACGGCGGCGAGACTTGGATGAACTGGATCGCTTTGTGCGCCAGAGGCGCGTTTGGCAAGTACAAGGACACGTCCAGCGGAAGCCAGTTCGATGGCTGCGCGCAGGCCGGCTACGCCCGCTCCGATCACCACGAAGTCGGTCTCGGCTGGAAGACCTTTCATCGAGGGGAAATGGTACCACTTTGTGGCAGAAACCAAGCAATTTGCTGCATCGGCTATCATGGATTCCGCATGGCGCAAGTCACCATTCATGTGCAGCCGCGGCCTTACCAGGCTTGGATCGAAAACGGGGTGCTCCCCTGCGCTGGGCCGGTGCTCGGCGATCTTCTGCCACATGCCAGCCGTATTTTTGTGGTCACGGTACCCCCGGTACGACAGCGCTGGGGCCCAAAACTGGTTAATTCGCTGAAAAGCAGTGGCTTCGATACCCAAGTGATAGCCATGGCGGATGGCGAATCCTCCAAACGCCTGGCGACGATCGAAGTTTTGGCCGAGAAACTGGCTCGCTTGGGAGCGGATCGAAAAGCAGTCATCGTCGCGCTGGGTGGGGGCGTGGTGGGCGATGTTGCCGGATTGCTGGCCTCCCTTTACATGCGGGGCGTAGAACTGGTGCAGGTTCCCACGACGGTTTTGGCGCAGGTGGATGCTTCCGTCGGGGGCAAGACCGCAGTCAATCTGGTGACCGGAAAAAATCTGCTTGGAACTTTTTATCATCCGCGGGTGGTATTGATCGATCCAAATGTTTTGAAGAGCCTGCCCGATCGTGAATTCCGCGCTGGATTGTACGAAGCGCTCAAGTGCGGAATCATCGGGAATGTCGAGCTGTTTTTGCGCTTCGAGCAAAATCGCGCCCGCATCTTGAAGCGGGATCCACTGGAATTGGAGTGGGTAATTGCGCAATCGGTGAAGCTTAAAGCGGAGGTGGTTTCAGCCGACGAGCGCGAAGGAGGACTGCGCCGCGTCCTGAATCTGGGCCACACCATCGGACACGCTCTCGAAGCCGAAACCGGCTATCGCCGCATGTTGCACGGGGAAGCCGTGGCGTGGGGCATGATTGCAGCCAATAACATCGCACTCAGCGTAGGGCGCACTGACAGCGTTACCGCCGGTCGGATTGCCGACGCCGTTTTGAGCCTCGGCCGACTGCCGGAAGTGAATGTCAGCCCGCGCAAGATTCTGGCGCGGCTGCGAACCGACAAGAAAACGCAGAACGGAGTCGTGCACTTTATTCTTCCGCGGGAGATTGGAAAAGTCGAAGTCGCCAGCGACGTTCCCGAAAAGGTCGTACTCGAATCGGTTGAGGAACTGCGCCGTCTATCCCGCGGCGGATGGGTCTGGGGAAAATAGGAGATCGCGCTGAAGTGCAAAGTGCAGTAGCTTTTCTTTATCTGTGACCTTTTGCGTCCTTCGTGGTTAAAGTGCGAGATCGAATTAGAGGAGAAAATATGCCAGAAACAGCCCAGCAGTACATCCAGAGAATTCTCGGTCACGTCGAGGGTCAGGACGCAATCAAGGTGCAACGCGGAACAGCAGGGAAGTTGAAGAAGCTGACGCAACGGCTGACGCCAAAGCAGCTGCGCTGGCAGCCGGAACCGGGAAAGTGGTCGATTGCCGAAATCGTTGCGCATTTGGCCGACGTGGAGATTGTTGCCAGTTGGAGAATGCGCTCGATCATTGGCTCCGATGGAATCACCATTCAGCCGTTCGATCAGGATGTGTGGGCGTCGACATTTCAGTATTCCAAAAAAGACGCAAAGAAATCCTTAGAACTGTTCCGCCTCTTGCGGGAGAATAATCTGGAGATGCTGAGGGCCCTCCCACCGCAAGCCTGGGAGAGGCATGGAATGCATCTGGAACGCGGCAAGGAAACCATCGCGCATCTGGCGCGCATGTTTGCTGGGCACGATACTAATCACGTCCTGCAAGTCGAACGCATCGTCGGCCAATTGAAGAAGCGGAAGAAATAAATCACAGGTTTCGAGCGTGAAGGTTCATGGGTTCAACGTGATCCTTGAAGCCTTGAGCCTTTGAATCCTTGAAACTTTTGAAACCTTGAAACCTTGGCCGTGACGACAAAGCCCGCTGGATCCAAACCCCAAGTGATTGGAACCTCACCCGATGGTGCGACGGATCGGGAATCGGCGGCGCGCGCCGTGCGCGACATGTTCACGTCTATTGCGCCGCGCTACGACCTGCTGAACCATGTTTTGTCCCTCAACGTGGATCGACTGTGGTGGCGCCGCACCGCCCGCACGTTCCGCCACATCCTCACTCGATCCGGCGCGCATGTGCTGGATCTTTGCTGCGGGACGGGGGACATGGCGTTTGCGCTGAGACGGGAAGTTGGACAGGCCACTCGGCAGATCGTTTCCCCGCAGATTATTGGTGCGGATTTTTCCCATGCGATGCTGCAGCGCGCGATGGCAAAGACCGCCGTTGGGGCACAAGATCAAGCCGTGCCCAATTGGATCGAGGCCGATGCGCTGAACTTGCCTTTTCCCGACGAGCATTTCGATCTCGTAACTTCGGCATTTGGATTTCGCAATCTGGCCGACTACGATGCTGGCTTGCGCGAGATCGTTCGCTTGCTGCGCGCGGGAGGCGAATGCGGCATCCTCGATTTCGGTGAACCGCAGGGAGCGATCGGCCTTCTGTACAGGTTTTATTTCAAACGAGTATTGCCCCGAGTCGGCACGTTCATCTCGGGCGTGCGCGGGCCCTATGCTTATCTCCCGGCATCGGTCGAACGCTTTCCCGATCCCGGTGAAATGTTGTCCAGAATGAAAGCCGCGGGTTTTTCCCAAGCCACCAGGACGCCGTATACGTTCGGGATTGCCGGGCTGTATCGCGGGAAAAAATGATGGGATTTTTTACCACAGAGTCACCGAGACAAGGCCGCAGAGAAAGACCATGGGCCTCCCAGGAAAACTCATGGCGGGACAGCGGCCCTCGGCTGTCCGGCCCAGCGAAGTTCGGCAGCGGTCGTCCGGATTTCGAGTGGTTTATGGGCTCGCGGTCAGCGGACGAAACGAATCGGCGAAGGCATCGGTCACGGTATATCGGATCACGTGTTCGTACTCGGGGCCAAGGAATCGGCGTAACCGCTCGGTATTCATGATGTATTGGCCGGTCATGTAGGGAACAGCTTCCGGAGGAATGGCCGAAACTCCCCGCTGCCAGAGAAATTTCAAAACCAGCCGCATCGCCCATTTTCCCGGCACGCGGAGCAGTTTGGCGCGCGCGATTTCCATGCAGCGGGCGAAGGTGAGAGGCTCGCCCCGGCCAGCAACATTCAAAATGGTGAGCCGCTGGGTTTCAGGCTCGCGCTGCAGAAGATGATGCAGCAACCGCGCCATATCGTCCACGTGAAC
Source organism: Candidatus Sulfotelmatobacter sp. (assembly GCA_030038125.1). GTDB lineage: Bacteria > Acidobacteriota > Terriglobia > Terriglobales > Acidobacteriaceae > Sulfotelmatobacter. The sequence goes on along the minus strand of JASHPL010000349.1, from coordinate 504 downwards.
GAATTGAATTTTGTTGTCGAGATATTGCTGTCCCCGCGGCAGCATGCAAGGCAAGCGCTTGCCCTGGGCGCGCATTCTTTCGGCGCGCGCACTCTTGCCGTTGGGAGTGCCGCGGAACGCCCCCATGAGATAGTTCTCGACACTGGCCCCGGCGTAAATGTGTGGCCGCAGGATGTAAGCGCTGCATCCGCGTAATGCCGTGCAACGCTGCTGCACCACCTCGTCCGATTCTTTCTTGTGAACTGCGTAAGGCAGTGTGTGCGCCGCAAGCGGAGATTCTTCGGTGACCGCCGCGGTCAGATCCGGGCCGTAGGCGGAGACGCTGCTGGGAAAAATAAATTGCTTGATGCCATTATCGTTGGAGCGATTGATTTCGGTGACCGCTTCCATAATGCGCGCAGTCCCCGCCACATTGATCTGCCACATGCGCGGGACGTCGAGCACTCCGGTACGCACGGGATCAATCACAAACGCCAGATGAATGACAGCCTGGGTGTGGGTGTC
>JASHPL010000348.1 GCA_030038125.1 Candidatus Sulfotelmatobacter sp. | reverse complement strand
TCCCGACACGATCTTCGACAGTCAAATCAAGCGCATTCACGAATATAAGCGGCAACTGCTGAATGCGTTGCGCATCATCGTTATTTACAACCGCCTGCGGGAGAATCCCAATCTGGAAATGGTGCCACGCACGTTCTTTTTTGCAGGAAAAGCGGCGCCGGCCTACCGGCTGGCAAAACTCATCATCAAATTCATCAACAACCTCGCGGGCACGATCGATAACGATCCGGTGGTGCGCGGTCGCATGAAAGTCGTTTTTCTGCCTGAGTACAACGTGTCGTTGGCGGAGAGGCTGATTCCCGCCAGCGATGTTTCCAATCAGATTTCAACCGCCGGCTATGAGGCCAGCGGAACCAGCAACATGAAGTTCATGATGAACGGCGCGCTCACGGTCGGGACAAGGGACGGAGCAACCATCGAAATGGCAGAGGAGGCCGGAGAAGAAAATCTGTTCCTGTTCGGACTCACCGTGGAACAGGTGGAAAATAGCCGATCCTGGTACAGTCCAATGTGGCACTATGAGCACGATCCAGAAACACGCGCTGCCATCGACCTTATTTCTTCCAACTACTTCAGCCGTTATGAGCCAGGAGCCTTCGAATCACTGCGAGATACGCTTTTATTGTTCGGCGATCACTATATGGTTCTGGCCGATCTCAAGTCGTACGTGGAGGCGCAGGAGAGCCTTGGCACTCTCTACCGCGATCCGGGAGCGTGGGCGCAAAAGGCGATCCTGAACGTTGCGAGTTCGGGAAAGTTCTCGAGTGACCGCACGATTCATGAATACACAACCGAGATTTGGAAGGTGGATCCATGCCCCATACCTTAGAAACACAGCCTCAGACAACTGCTGGTCAAGAATGGGTTTCGCCGCTTGCAGGCAAGCCTGCGCCCAAGGAGATGCTGATCGACGTTGCACGCATGGAACGTGAGTACTACGAGCACAAGCCCGATGTAAGCGATCCCAACCAATTGGTGAGTTTCGGCACCAGCGGGCACCGCGGATCTCCTGTGCACGGCACCTTCAATGAAGCGCACATTCTCGCGATCACACAGGCGATCTGTGAATACCGACAAGGGCAAACGATCGATGGGCCGCTGTACATGGGGAAGGATACCCACGCCGTCTCCACGCCAGCACAGCGCACGGCTCTCGAAGTATTGGCGGCGAATGGCGTTGAGAGCGTCATTCAAGAGAATGACGGTGTAACTCCAACTCCCGTTATCTCACGAGCCATTCTGGTTTACAACCGTGGCCGTAAGGATCATTTTGCCGACGGCATTGTCATCACACCCTCACACAACCCTCCCGAAGACGGAGGTTTCAAGTACAACCCCCCCGACGGCGGGCCTGCCGACACGGCCGTGACCGGCTGGGTGCAGAATCGTGCGAACGAGCTGCTGCGCGCGGGAAATGCCGGAGTCAAACGCGTGCCGTTCGAAAAAGCAATCCGAGCGGCTACGGCCCATCAGGAAGATTTTGTTCTCCCATACGTTCGCGACCTCGGTAACGTCGTAGACATCGACGTCATCCGAGGCGCCGACCTGAAGCTGGGGGTAGATCCTCTCGGTGGGGCTTCCGTGCCCTACTGGGACCCGATTAACTCGACTTACGGTTTGAACGTTCAGGTTGTCAATCGAATCATAGACCCAACTTTTTCGTTCATGACCGTCGACCACGACGGAAAAATCCGCATGGACTGCTCCAGTCCGTACGCCATGGCCAGGCTCGTCGGATTGAAAGATCAGTACCAGGTTGCATTCGGGAACGACACTGACGCCGACCGTCACGGGATCGTCACTCCTGTTGCCGGCTTAATGAATCCGAACCACTATCTTGCCGTGGCGATTCGTTATCTAGTGACGCATCGGCCGCAATGGCGGCCAACGGTTGCGGTCGGAAAAACCGTCGTGAGCAGTAGCATGATTGATCGGGTGGTTCAAAAGCTCGGTCGTGAGTTGCGTGAAGTTCCTGTCGGATTCAAGTGGTTCGTGCCGGGACTGATCGACGGCTCGTATTGCTTCGGAGGAGAAGAGAGCGCAGGAGCGAGTTTTCTTCGTCGCGACGGCACAGTGTGGTCCACCGACAAGGATGGGCTCATCATGGTTTTGTTGGCTGCCGAAATTGCGGCCCGCACCGGCAAGGATCCGGGCCAACACTACCAGGAACTGACGGAAGAGTTCGGCACCCCCTACTACACTCGCATTGACGCGCCCAGCACTCCGGAACAAAAGGCGCAACTCTCGGCGCTCTCACCGGACTCCGTCACCGAGTCGGAACTGGCGGGCGAGGCTATTACTGCCAAGCTGACCCGGGCCCCGGGCAATCAAGCCCCAATTGGCGGGTTGAAAGTCGTCGCCAAAAACGGCTGGTTCGCCGCCCGACCATCAGGCACGGAAAACATCTACAAGATCTACGCGGAAAGCTTCAAGAGCGCTTCGCATCTTAATGCCATCGTGAGCGAGGCGGAGAAGATCGTGAACAACGCCCTGGGTTCCGGAGCTAAGCGATGAGTGGTGGTGGAGGGCCTGTGGGTGTTCCGCCATTTACGCCCGGATACCGCGCTTCGGGCGTATTGCTGCACGTGACTTCCCTGCCCTCGCCCTACGGCATCGGTGATCTGGGGTCAGCAGCGTTTTCCTGGATCGATTTCCTTCACAGCACCGGCCAGCGTTGGTGGCAGGTGCTACCGGTCGGCCCGACAGGCTACGGAAATTCTCCGTATCAGTTGACGTCTTCCTTTGCGGCAAACCCTATGCTGATCAGTCCCGATTCTTTGATTTCAGAGGGGCTGCTAAGGACTGAGGATTGTCAAGGTCAGTTTGCCGACGATGCCGTCGACTACGACGCTGTGATCCCGTTCAAGAATCGTCTCCTCGAAATGGCCTGGATGAATTTCAAAGCCGGGGCATGCAAGGACTTGCGCCCAGCCTATGACGAGTTCCGGGAACAACAGGACCACTGGCTCGACGACTACGCCCTATTCGAGGCGCTGAAGACGAGATTTCACGGAGAGTACTATCTCGACTGGCCGGAAGAGTTCGTGCAGCGCCGCAGCGACAGTCTGAATGCGGCCCGACGAGAGTTGGCAGACCAAATCGGCCAGATTTGCTTCGGGCAATTTCTTTTGTTCCGCCAGACCGATCAACTCAAGGATTATGCGCACTCCAAGGGCGTGAAACTGATTGGAGATCTGCCATTTTTCGTTTCTCCCGACTCCAGCGATGTCTGGGCGGACCCGGAACTTTTTTTGCTCGACGAACGGCACCATCCCCGCTTTGTCGCGGGCGTTCCTCCGGACTATTTCAGCGCGCAGGGTCAGCTGTGGGGCAACCCGGTTTACAACTGGGACGCGCAGCGTGCCACGGGCTTCCGCTGGTCGATCGACCGGCTGCGCGCTCTCCTCGCGCATGTAGATGTGATTCGTTTGGATCATTTTCGGGGATTCGCGGCCGCGTGGCACATTCCAGCTGAAGCCGCTACCGCTCAGTCAGGACAATGGGTATCGGGACCAGGTTCAGCTTTCTTCGAAGCAGTGCAAAAAGAACTCGGCAGTTTGCCCTTCATTGCCGAAGATTTAGGGTTTATTACTTCCGACGTCTACGCGCTGCGCGATCAATTCCAACTACCCGGAACCCGAGTTCTTCAGTTCGCTTTTGACGGTCACGCTGATAATCCGTATCTGCCCAACAATTTTGTCAGCAACACGGTCGCTTATACGGGCACGCACGATAATCCTCCAACTCGGGAATGGTACGAGCAATTGCCCGAGTATCAGCGCCAGAACTTCTGGAACTATCTGAAGCGTACGCCGGGTGCGAGTGAGGAGGCCGCTCCGTTGCTGGTGAGTTTGACATGGTCTTCAAATGCAGCATTGACGATTGCGCCGTTACAGGATCCCCTTAATCTTGGAGCGGAGAGTCGGATGAACATTCCGGGCAAGGCAACCGGGAATTGGCGTTGGCGAAGTCCTGGCAACATGGCGTCGCACCAAGCATTTCGTTGGTTGCGCGACCTGACAGAAATGTCGAAGCGCGTGGAACCAGAAAAGATCGATGAAGCGGGGAAATTAGAGGGTTCTGGTGTCGCAAGCGCGCTTGGGTCCCTGCCCTAAGCCACGAATGCAACCAAAGCTAACAGAGGCGGCGTGAAGGACTCTATACAAGAACGAAGCTTTGCGCTCGACCGCGGGCGCTCAAGCGCTCCTGGCGAACTCCCGAAGCCTGTACCCTGGGAGCAGATCGAGGGCAGTCCTTTGCCGCCCGGCGCCACCTGGATTGAACAGGAACAGGCCTTCAATTTCGCCATTCATGCAGAACACGCAGATAGCGTGACATTATTGCTCTATGCTCCGCCTGACCTGGTAACCCCGGCGTTCACCTATCGTTTCGATTTCCTGCGGAACAAGTCGGGTCGAATCTGGCATTGCCGGATTCCGATCTCAGATATCAGTGAGTGCCGTTACTATGCGTACTCGGTGTCCGGAGAAGATCCGCCTGGCGTCCACGGCTTCGATCCACAAAAGGTGTTGCTGGACCCGTATGCGAAAGCTGTTTTCTTTCCGCCCGAGTTCGACCGCACGCTGGCAATGCGGGAAGGATCGAATGCGGGAAGGGCGCCACTGGGGGTTCTGACAGGCCACCGACACGAGTTTGATTGGGGGGAAGTCCGACCCCCGCGTCATGAGGCTGATGCAATCATTTACGAACTGCACGTAAGAGGTTTCACAAAGAATCCGAATTCAGGTGTGGACTCTTCTCATGCAGGAACTTATGCGGGCCTGGTCGACAAGATTCCTTACCTCAAGGATCTCGGTGTGACGGTGGTTGAGCTGATGCCGATATTCCAGCGCGACCCTCAGGAAGGCGATTTTTGGGGCTATATGCCTCTGAATTTTTTTTGTCCCCACGCGCAATACACCAGTGACCGCGATGATGAACAGCATCTTGAATTTAAAAAAATGGTAAACGCGTTTCATGCGGCGCGTATTGGCATCGTGCTCGATGTCGTCTATAACCACACCTGCGAGGGAGATCATAGGGGCCCGATCTACAGTTACAAAGGGCTGGGCAGTGCAAGCTACTACATGATGACCTCCGACCCCGCAAACCCGTATGCGAACTACTCCGGTACAGGCAACACCTTGAATTTCGGCAGGGGCCACGTGCGCAACCTGGTGACGGAAAGTTTGCGTTATTGGAAAGAAGAAATGCACATTGACGGCTTCCGGTTCGATTTGGCCTCAGTGTTTAGCCGCAATGCCGATGGATCTTTGAACTGGGGGCACGCACCCATTTTTGCCGAAATTGCCGCCGATCCAGTGTTGGGCCGATTGCGCCTGATCGCCGAACCCTGGGACACGGGAGCATACCAACTCGGGCGAGGTTTTCCCGGTATCACCTGGCTGCAGTGGAACGGAAGGTTCCGCGATGACGTACGCCGCTTTGTGAAAGGTGACAGGGGAATGGTCCCCGATCTCATGCGGCGGATCTATGGAAGCGACGACCTCTTCCCCGACGACATCGACGACGCCTATCACGCCTATCAGACTGTCAATTACGTCACTTCGCACGACGGTTTCACTCTGTACGATTTGGTCTCGTTTAACGAAAAAAATAATTGGGCAAACGGCCAAAACAACCGAGATGGGATGAACGAGAACTACAGCTGGAACTGCGGATATGAAGGAGATGCAGGCGCCCCCGCTGAAGTGCTGGCGCTGCGCCGAAAGCAGGTCAAGAACTTCTTCTGCTTGCTTATGCTATCGAATGGAACCCCGATGTTTCGAGCCGGGGATGAATTCCTGAATACACAATTCGGTAACAACAATCCGTATAACCAGGATAATTCGACGGGGTGGCTTGACTGGTCCCAGCTCCAGTCCAACCAGGATATCTTTCACTTTTTCAAGAGCATGATTGCTTTCCGCAAGAGCCATCCAACGCTAAGTCGCAGCCGCTTTTGGCGTGAAGATGTCGCCTGGTACGGGACTCGCGCAGCTGCCGACCTGTCTCCTGATTCCCACAGCCTGGCGTTCTGCCTCCACGGTGCCTCTCAGAATGACCAGGACATCTACGTGATGATCAATGCCTACTGGGAACAGTTGGAGTTTCACATCCAGGAAGGTGCAGCACCAGAGTGGACGAGAATCGTCGACACTGCGTTACCCACTCCAAGCGACTTCTCGAACTCGGGTAAACCGCTAGAATCGTTGAGTTATCAGTTGGCCCCGAGATCAGTAGTTGTTCTGCTTCAGTTGAGATAGCCGGAAAGACTTTGTTGCTAGAGATCGATAGCGCATCACTTGTACATCTTTTCTGCTATCTGCCTAGAATCATGCGCGGATTGGGTAATCAAGCCTGACGTCAGCAACGACGAGTACACGGCTCGTTCCGCTGCGAACCTGTCGACCTCAGGCGAACCGAAGGGATGGCCCCTTTCCTCCCAAAGCTTATAAGCCAGTACGGTTCCTTTGTGGCCACCCGCCGTCACGCAAGTGACAGAGGGTGTCCCAGATACCATATCGACACCTCGTGCATCTGAAAAAAGACGTTCCCAACTAGACTCGCTAGATCATCTTCACTGTTTTATGAAGCTTCGACAATCTGTAAAGCCTGTCGGGCTGGATCCGGAGGGAAATGTCGGATTGAAGGACATTCATGCTTGGTAAGTGTGCCAATCCAACGTGTGCTGCCCCGTTTCGAAGGCTGGGGCAGGGGAAACTATTTGTTTTCGAGTCGGGGGCGATCTTTGAGCCTTTCGACTCAGGAACAAGCAGCGACGCAAGGAGCCGGAGCCCAGTGTTTTTCTGGCTTTGTGAATGCTGCAGTCTGAGTTTCACGCTGCGACTCGATTCCGTCGGTCGACTGACTTTGCAACGAGTTCCCGACGGCGTAAGAGTCACGATTTTCGACGGCCTCCCGCTGGATCACCGCAGGTAGCAACTGCAAGGCATTCACCAAAACTCCTCCGCTCATGCCGATGCAACTGTGAATGCGCCAGACCGACAGCTGGGTTCAGATTTTCTGTATCCAGGTCGGGCAAAGGCGAGCGCTATCCTGGCGAAGCTGATCCTTCACAGCCGCCACCAGGTCTCTGCCTCAAGCTGCGAAACTATCTTCATTAAGCGTCGAAGCAACGGCGTTTTCACGCTGCTTGTTTCGCGAGCGACAACTCGTCTTGGCCGACGCTGGGATTGTCCCATCCGCCAGGCGGAGTTACGAGGTCAACCTGCTCTGGTCCCCAAGTATTCGGAACGTAGGGATAAATCGGTGTCTTTTCTTTCAGAATTGGATCGACAATACGCCATGCCTCCTCTACGTAATCTTCCCGTGCGAAAAGGGTGGCGTCTCCTTCCATGGCCGCTCCCAATAAGCGTTCGTACGCGTCCATTTCACCCGAGTGTGGGTCACGACTGGCCACCATCTCGCGCGCCTGAAGCGACATGGCCTCTGCCGAAGCGAGTAGCATCATTCCCATTGCGATCGTGACATCGGGATTAAGCCGGAAGCGAAGATGGTTCGCGGTCAACACAGAATCGGGAATGAGTGTAGGAGGCTTACGAAATTTTCCAACAATCTCGGTGCAGGTGACCGGCAAGCATTTGCCGGCTCGAATATAGACAGGAACTCCCTTCCAACGCCAGGAATCAATCTCTAATTTCAAAGCGACGAATGTCTCGGTTTGGGAGTCCTTGGCAACGCCTTTTTCGTCGCGATAGCCTCGAAACTGCCCGCGTACGAGGTTTTTCACTTCGACTGGCGGAATGGCTTTCAGTACTTTCACTTTCTCGTCGCGTTGCGACTCGCTATCGGACTGGGCAGGCGGTTCCATAGCCAGATTCGACAACACCTGGAACAGGTGGTTTTGTACGACGTCACGCACGGTACCTGTTTGATCGTAAAAAGCTCCTCGATCCTCCACCCCGAAATTCTCGGCCATCGTGATATGGATGCTGTCGATGTAGTTGCGATTCCAAAATGCCTCCGCGAAACTGTTGGCGAAGCGAAAGACCAACATGTTGCTCACGGGTTGTTTCCCCAGATAATGGTCGATACGGAATATATCCGCTTCGTCAAACATCCCAAGCAGGACTTTGTTGAGTTCTCTTGCCGATGCCAAGTCGTGTCCGAAAGGCTTCTCGACGATGACCCGAGCGCCTTTGGAACAATTTGATTTCGCCAGCTGCTCAACAACGGCTTCGAACAGGACCGGCGGAATCGCCAGGTAATAAGCGGGATGATGCGCATCCCTGAGCTCTTTCCGAAGGGTCGTGAAGGTAGCCAGGTCCTGATAGTCACCGTCGACATAACGCAACAGATTACTCAGCTTCTCGAAAGCTCCGGGATCGACTCCGCCATGTTTCTCGAGGCTATCGTGCGCCCGCGCTCGCAATTGGTCGAGGTTCCAACCAGCCTTGGCGACGCCGATGACCGGTACGTTGAGGTGCCCGCGCTTCACCATTCCCTGCAGGGCAGGAAATATCTTCTTATAGGCAAGATCGCCGGTCGCACCAAAAAATACGAGCGCATCCGAGTGATAAGTAGTCATGATTTTTATCCCCTTAGGCGGCTTCTGACCCCTCTGCCGGTTTCTCCAAATGTCCACCAAACTCATATCGCATGGCGGACAAAAGCTGATTGATAAATTCCGCGTCCCCGCGCGAACTGAAGCGCTCATACAGCGAGGTAGTAAGAACCGGAACCGGAACGCCTTCGTCAATCGCTGCTTTGATGGTCCAGCGCCCTTCCCCGGAATCGGACACTCTTCCGGCAAACTTCGAAAGCTGGGGATCTTGAAACAATGCGCTTGCGGTCAAATCCAGCAGCCAGGACGAAATCACACTGCCACGGCGCCACAGCTCAGTTACGTCCCGAAGATTAAGGTCGTATTGGTAATGCTCCGGGTCGCGCAACGGCGTGGTCTCGGCATCAACGTTGGCTTGATGTTTCCCGACATTGGCGGACCGTAAGACTGCCAGGCCCTCTGCGTAAGCCGCCATGATTCCGTATTCGATGCCGTTGTGCACCATCTTGACGAAGTGGCCGGCGCCATTCGGACCGCAGTGCAGGTAGCCCAATTCGGCGGTGCCATCCACATGCTCGCGTCCCGGGGTGCGTGGTATCTCGCCGCGCCCAGGCGCCAGCGCCGAGAAAATCGGGTCCAGGTGTCGCACAACGCCCTGATCTCCCCCGATCATCATGCAATAACCACGTTCGGCTCCCCACACTCCGCCGCTCGTGCCGACGTCCACGTAGTGAATTCCCTTGGGCGCGAGTTCCTTGGCGCGGCGAATGTCGTCAATGTAGTAAGAATTTCCGCCATCGATGAGGATGTCGCCCACCTCGAGATGAGGGGTAAGGTCGGCAATCGTCTGATCGACAACGGCCGCGGGAACCATCAGCCAAACCGCCCGAGGCTTTGCGAGTTTTTTGACCAGGTCGGCAAGCGATGCAGCTCCGACCGCGGAATTTTGGGCCACTTCGTTCACAACTTTTGGCGACCTGTCGAAAACAACGCAATCATGCCCTTTCTTGATCAACCGCCGCACCATGTTGGCGCCCATTCTTCCCAGTCCTACCATTCCCAGTTGCATAAATCCTCCTGTTTGAGAATTGTGAGCTGCTCACGCAACGCTCGCGACCGCGCCAGGGCTGACCGCTTCACCGTGGAACAGTCTTAACCGCGAGCTGACAACCTGCTTCACAGAATCCACGACCGGCCGCAGAATCTTGTAAGGCACGACTTCGTTCGGGTCTCGGGCAAGACTTTCGCCGAGTGATTCCCTCCACGCGACGCGCAGTTCGGTGTTGATGTGGATGATGTTGATTCCGGCGGCGATTGCCTTACGAAAGTCTTCATCATCGGTCCCGGACCCTCCGTGTAGAGTGAGAAAGACGCTGGCCGTTTGCTTGATTTGTGCAATTCTTTCGATGTTCAGATGTTTCTTCGCTTTCCCCTGCACCATACTCTCAAGCATGCCGTGCATGTTGCCAACCGCCGGAGCGAGAATGTCAATCCCTGTTGCCTCGACGAATTGTCGCGCTTCCTCAGGTGTCGTAAGCTTCCCGCCCTGAGCGGTCTCTTTGATTTCGGAACCGGTCCCTATATCGCCTATTTCCCCTTCCGCAAGGATTGCTGAGTCGACCGCCTTGATGGCCTGAACCGTTTCCTTCGTGCGAGCAACATTCTGATCGAAAGGCAACGCGGAAAAATCAACTCCTACAGAATCAAAGCCCGCATTTGCCGCCTCCATCGCCTTCGCCAGCGAGTGGGTATGGTCCGCATTAAGAAAGACTGGCAGATCAGATTCCTGCCGCAGGCTTTCGACCACGGCAGCAAGCTGACGCGTACCAAAGAACTCCCGCTCTCCTTCGGAAGCCCCGATGAGGAGCGGAAATTTGGTCTCAGCTGCCGCTGCCACCACCGCCTTCAACAGGACCAGATCAGCCACATTGAAATGGCCGAGCGCTGCGCCTTCTTTTTCAAACCCTGTCAAAACATCGCGTAGAGTACCTTTACGTGTGCTCGTAGGAGTTCCACTTGCCGTCATTGCTGCTCCTTAAGTTTGCGGTAGCGCCGAATTAAAGTGTTGGTTGAGCTGTCGTGGTTGAGGATTGGCTCGGTGTTATTCTCAAGTTCGGGAACGATACGCTGGGCCAGAACTTTTCCCAGTTCCACTCCCCACTGATCAAACGAATCAATGTCCCACACGACCCCTTGTGTAAACACCGAGTGCTCATAAAGCGCCACCAGTTTACCCAATGTTTCGGGGGTCAGTTGCTCGGCCAGGATTGTGTTCGTCGGCCGATTCCCTTCGAATACTCGGTGTGGCACAAGCCAATCAGGCGTTCCCTCCGCTTTCACTTGCTCCGGCGTCTTGCCGAACGCGAGCGCTTCGGTCTGCGCGAAAACATTGGCCAGCAGCAGGTCGTGATGCCGTCCCAGAGGGTTGAGCGGTTTGCCGAAGGCGATGAAGTCGCAGGGAATGAGCCGGGTTCCCTGATGGATCAGCTGATAAAACGAATGCTGTCCGTTGGTCCCCGGCTCGCCCCAGTAGATGGGACCAGTATCGTGCGTTACGTCTTTTCCGCTAAGCGTTACGTGCTTTCCGTTGCTTTCCATCGTCAACTGTTGCAGATACGCGGGAAAACGCTTCAAATATTGCTCGTAGGGCAGGACTGCCACCGTCTGGGCCCCGAAAAAGTCGTTGTACCAGACAGCCAGCAGGCCCATCAGGACGGGGAGACTGGCCTCGAATGGAGCGGTGCGGAAATGCTCATCCATCTGGTGGAAACCGTGCAGCATGGAACGGAATTGATCCGGGCCGATCGCGACCATCGTGGAAAGGCCGATCGCCGAATCCATCGAGTAGCGCCCGCCGACCCAATCCCAAAACTCGAACATATTGGCTGTATCGATTCCGAACTTCGCCACCTCCGCAGCATTTGTCGACACCGCGACAAAATGCTTGGCCACTGAACTTTCGTCATTTCCCAGGCCTGCCAGCGACCAGGCACGAGCGGTACGGGCGTTGGTCATGGTTTCGAGGGTCGTGAAGGTTTTCGAGGAGAAGATGAACAGCGTCTCTGCCGGATCGAGATCGCGCACCGCCTCAGCGAAGTCGGTGCCATCGACGTTGGAAACGAAACGGAAGGTTAAGGCGCGTTCGGAAAAGTGTTTGAGTGCGTCATAAGCCATGACCGGTCCCAGATCTGAGCCGCCGATTCCAACATTGATGACATTGCGGATCCGCTTGCCTGTGTGTCCTTTCCAGCCTCCGCTTCGCACCCGGTTTGAAAAGTCAGCCATTTTGTCGAGAACGGAATGAACCTCAGGCACAACGTTTTTGCCGTCGACCATTATCGAAGCATCTTTTGGAGCCCGCAGGGCTATGTGTAATACGGCTCGGTTTTCGGTGACGTTAATCTTTTCCCCGCGAAACATGGCATCGATTCGGCTGCGCAAGCCTGACGTTTCCGCAAGTTGGACAAGAAGTTTGAGAGTTTCCTCGGTGACCCGATTCTTCGAGTAATCCAGGTACAGGCCGAGAGCCTCAAGCACCATGCGCTCACCACGCTTGGGATCGTCGGCAAAAAGTTGATGCAGATGCAGCTTGGACACCGCCTTGTAGTGCGCCGCGAGCGCGCTCCACGCAGTGCGCTTGGTCGTTGGTCGTTTTGTGAGAGGTTCAACGCGTGCTGCCATATTGCTCCTCCTTATGTTGTTGTCAAGCTGACTGTTCCGGACCCCGTCGCAAAGCTACTGAGGCCCCTCAGTCGTGTCACCTAGCCGTCGCTAGTGGCTCCTGCTCGCGAGCCTGGACAGGTTCTGCTCCGTTCGACGGTAGCACGTGACGGGTGTCGTTCCAGAGAGCAATTGCCGCATGCACAAGACTGTTTTCATAACTCAAAGCGCTCAGGCTGGCAGTGCTTAGCATCAGCGCCTGGCCGTTGATGGGGGCGATGCCAATCCAGCGAGTGGCCAACACTCGCAGAAAATGTCCGCTGGAAAAAAGTAGCACGTTTCCCGCGACTCCGCGTGCGCGGCTCACCACACGATCGGCGCGTGTGGCGACCTGCTCTGGCGACTCGCCGTCCGGGCATCCGTCTCGGAACAGCTGCCAGTCCGGTCGTTCTCGAAGTATGTCCGCCGTAAGTCTGCCTTCATATCGACCGTAGTCCCATTCCACCAAGTCGTGATCCAGTTCCGCGACTTGGCCGAACCCGGCGAGTTCGCACGTCCGTCTCGCCCGCTTCAAAGGGCTCGTAAACACCTTTGCGAACGTGATCCCCTGTAGGCGGTCCGCGAGCCTTCGTGCGTTCGCTTCCCCACGTTCGGTGAGTGGCAGGTCAGTAAGACCGGTATGTTGACCGGTTATCGTCCAGGCGGTCTCGCCGTGACGCGCCAGGTACACGTATGGGAAGGTGCTCATGTTTGTGCTGATTCAACTAATCGAGTCGTGGTTGCATAGTTTTAGCCTGTTCCGTGGGAGCAAGTAGCACCGTGGAACAAAGTCAGGTTTCGCGAAAACAACTCGAGTCCGCTAAGACTCCGACGGTTTATAGTCGAGATCCATCTGGCAAATACCGTTCCATCCCGTAAAGAATTGCGACCACTGCCATATCCGCGCTCGTGGGGCTGAGCAATAATTTCGCCGACGTATCAACG
>JASHPL010000347.1 GCA_030038125.1 Candidatus Sulfotelmatobacter sp. | reverse complement strand
GTGACGATCTATGAAGGCGCACCGATGACGAATCTTGCGCTCGCCATCTCGATCGATCCGCATTTTGCGGAGCTGGCGAAGGAACTGGTATTCATGGGCGGCAGCCTGAATCCGCAGACGGACTATGCCGAGTTCGCCAACAATCCGCGGCACGAATTCAATTTCTGGTTCGATCCCGAGGCGGCTGCGATCGTGTTACGCGCGCCGTGGAAAAAGATCACCTGCACGCCTACGGACATCTCCATCAAAACGCATTTGACCGCGGCGCTGGTGAAGCAGATCGCGGCCAGCGGAACTCCGCTCGCGCGTTACATCTCGCAGTTCGCCATGCTGAGCCCCGGGGCTGACATCATGTGGGACGAACTGGCGGCCGAGGCATGGCTCGATCCGAGCATCATCACGAAGACGGAAACGCGCTTCATGAGTGTCGACACCGGTCGCGGCGCGGGATATGGCAACACGCTGAGCTGGAGTCAGAGCGAGCTTGGGAAAATACCGGCGCAGGCAGTCGAAATCCAACTTGAGCTCGATAAAGAGAAGTTCTATCGGTTGTTCGTGCAGCTCATGACCGCGACGGTTGCGTCACGTTGACGTTGAGATACGCTAAAGACTCCGACCCCGGACGAGGGCGTCGGGGCTCCACGGGCAGTTCGATTCCGGAGGAGGAGCGGTCCGGGCCTCGACGGGTAGTTCGATTCCGGAGGAAGGCGGCTGGGCACGAGCGTGAGTGCTGCGCTGGCACTGAGATTCCGGACGGCTTACAATGCGAATGTAGCGTTGTTTCCATTATGTCTCCCAGTCCAGACGATCTCTCCACCATCAAAGACGACATGATTGCCTTCATTGAAGGCCACGGCATGCGGCGCTTTCACGGCTACGTCGATTACGAAGAAGTGCAATGCATCATGTGGGAGACGGGAGGAAACCCCGATGGCTGGAAGGATTTCGTCGAGCTCGCCAAAAGCGCGGGGGCGCCATTTTTGACCATGCACTCCTGGACCCTGGAGCGCGAGGAGATTGACGAACTGGTCGAGCGCCTGAGGAACTCGGAATTCACCGACGGCGAGGACGTGGAAGACGCGCGCTGGCTGCGAGCTCACGCCGGCAAGGTGGGATATCTGCAGCTGGGCTGGGCGTACCAGGGATCGATGTTTCTCTGCGAGGTGAGCACCGAATGGTACGAGCGTTATCAGCGCCTGATCGAAGTTTCCGACGAATTTGGCGGCCTCACCATGGATGAGCCGGATCAGGACGAAGAAAACTAGAGGAATTCGCATCTTTTGCCGCCGCACCGACCCGATCGAACGGGCCGTGACCTTCCAATAAAAGTTTTAGGGCAAGGCTTCTGGAAGCGCTGAGCTTCGCGGGGCGGACCCTTCGGCTTAGCTCAGGGCAAGCTGGGTCCGCGCTTACACAAGCCATCCCTACGTTACACTGATTGCTTCTTCCCCATGCAGTGGATTCCCAAGACTGCGGCTGCGGAAACGGCAAAAGATCTCGCGGCGTTTCTATCATCCGATCCGCGGTACCGCAGCAGTGCTCGCGTTCTCGAAAGATTGCTGTTGCGCCGCGGCATCGGCGATCCTGAATCTGCCGATCATTTTCTCGCGCCTTCAATCGCGCATTTAATCGATCCTGGGAAAATGGCCGGCTTGGCCGGTGCCGTGGAGCGTCTCATTGCCGCGATCGAGCGCAAAGAGCCAATCCTCATCTACGGCGACTATGACGTCGATGGGACGATGGCGGTGATCATTTTGAAGACTGCGATTGAGCTATGCGGGGGATCGGCGGATTTCCACGTGCCGCACCGCATCCGCGAAGGCTATGACATGCGGGAAGACGTAGTCGAGCGCGCGGCGGCTGCCGGAATTCGCTTGATCGTCAGCGTGGATATGGGCATTCGGGCGTTCGCACCGGCGGAAACCGCGCGACGGCTGGGGGTCGATCTGATCGTGACCGATCACCACCTGCCGGGCCGGGATGGAGTTCCATCGGCGTTCGCCGTGATCAATCCCAACCAGGAGGGATGCGATTATCCGTTCAAGCAGCTGTGCGGGGCGAGTGTGGCATTCAAGCTGGCACAGGAGTTAATGCAGCGCCGTCTCGAGGCCAAAGATCAGAAGCGATACCTGCTGTCTTTCATGAAAGTGGTCGCGATCGCAACCATCGCCGACGCGGTACCCCTTATCGGCGAGAATCGGGTATTTGCGGCGCTGGGGCTCGATGCTCTCCGGCGCGCGGTAAATCCCGGGCTCAAGGCGCTGCTGGAGATTGCGCAGATTTCGGCCAACCGGCCGCCGACCTCGGTGGAAGTCGCATTCCGGATCGCTCCGCGGATTAATGCTGCCGGCCGGATGGATGTTGCCCGCGATGTCATCGACCTTTTCAGCGTGAAAGATCCCGCGCGCGCGAAAGATCTTGCAGCCAAGCTCGACAGGCTCAACGCGGACCGGCAGGAAGAGGAACGGCGAATCCTGGAAGCGGCCGAGGAACGCTTCAACGGCGACCGGGCGCTGTGTGACGGTTACTGCATCGTGGTTGATGGAGACGGCTGGCATCGCGGCGTGATCGGCATTACCGCGACGCGAATTCTGGAGCGCTACAATCGGCCGACCATTGTGATCTCTCGCGACGGAGATGAGGCGTTCGGTTCCGGGCGCTCCATCGCCGCATTTCATCTGCTGGAGGCGATTGAATCGTGCCGTGATCTGTTCTCTCGCTATGGCGGCCACGCTCACGCCTGTGGATTTGCCATGCCGGCAGCGAACGTGCCGGAATTGCGAGCGCGGCTGGATGCATTCGCTCGCTCGCGCCTGACGCTGGCAGATTTTGAACCGCGTCTCGAATTGGATGACGAACTGCCGCTCGAGCAGATTACTCCAGCTTTGTTTGAAGCATTGCAGAGACTCGAACCATACGGCGTGGGAAATCCTGAACCGGTGTTCGCGGCGCGCGGGGTGCGGTTGACGGCGCCTCCGCGGATTCTGAAAGACAAGCATGTGAAGCTGAAGGTGCGCGCGGGAGAAGCCGCGCTGGATTCAGGATCAGAATCGGAAGAATTGACGGAGGCTGCCATCCTAGCGACTCCGTGCTGCCATCCCGATTCGGCTGCGATCCGGCGAAGTGAAAGGGAAGTGGCCACGGGCAGCGGTGCGATTTCGAAACCCGGTTTTGGGATGCGGTCGAAGTTGAAAATTACGTTTGATGCTCTCGGCTGGCACATGGCCGAGCGTCTTCAGCAGACGCCGTTGTTAGCGGGAGATGCGATCGACATCGCCTTTAGCATTGGCCACAACGACCATCCCGAATATGGCGGCCTGGAGCTTTCGCTGCGAGACTTCAAGACAAGCACCCGTTGACAGAATCGCGCGCCCCGTCAAATTGCTTGACATGTATATCATCTACTGATATATCTACTACCGATATATAAGGGGGAACGCGGTCGAATTAAGCGGAGCCGGCTCCCGCGGAAGCTCCTGTCGAGAACGACGGAACAAGCTATGGGCAGATCTCCCCAGTCCCGGATCATTCGCGCGAGTCGTCTCGCATACGCTGTCCTTGTGCTTGCGTATCCGCGTGATCTGCGGCGCACATTCGGCGAAGAGATGATTGAAGTGTTTGAAGATGTGATGCGCGAGGCCGTGTCGAGAAGAGGAAGGTTGGCAATCGCGACGATATGGGGTTCCGCGTTATGGGAATTGCTTACCGTCGCGGCGCCGTCACGCCTTGCCAGCAACGGGACAATCGCTGGCGCGCTTTCCTTTGTCGCGGCTTCGGTGCTGTTCCTGGTTTTCTTCCGGTTTGTCCCTTAGAGATTTCAATTTTCGTACGGAGGAGGATGCTCAATGCGGGGTCACATGCCGGTGTCGTTGTTTGCGGTTGCGTTCGGTGCGCTGGAAACTGCGGGCGCATTACAGGAACTCGTTTATCGGGGCCTCCTGAACAGCGAGACCGAACCCATGATTATCGGAGCGCTGGGAACAGTGGTCGGAGGGCTGTTGCTGTGGACCGGCATTGCTCTACTGATTCGATCGCGGCTGAGTGAGACCCTGGTGCCGGCGACGGTCTACGTTTCCGTGCCGGTATTCCTGATATCCGGCGTGTACAAACATTACGCCGGCTGGCCCATCACCGCGGTCGGCATTGCTTACCCATTGTTTCTGCTTTTGTGGTGCAAGACAATCGGTAAGGATCTGGAAACGACGTCAAAGATCTAAGCGAGCGCGCAAGGAGAATTCATAGCTCACCTGAGGTAGTAGTGTCCGTCTCTTCGAGAGAGCTCCACGTTGACGCCGAACAGCGATGACAAGCGCTCTACCTGCAGGATTTCGTGCTTCGGCCCATCGGCCACGACCCGCCCTCCGCTCATCAGCACCACGCGCTGAATCTCCGGAACGACGTCGGCCAATTCATGGGTGACAAGAATGATCGCGGTTCCAGCCCTGGCGAGGCTGCTCATCGTATGTCGCAAACTATGCTGCGCGGCGAGATCCAGCGAGTTGCAGGGTTCATCGAAGAGCAGAGCATGCGGGCGATGGACGAGCGCCCGGGCAATCAATATACGGCGAGCCTCGCCGGACGACATTTCGCTGACCGGGCGATCCGCCAAATGGGGAATCTTCAGCTCTGCCAGAGCCGCCTCCGCCAACTGTCGTTTTTGCGGATCTACGTCGTGATTCGGCCAGATGGCGGTGCTGCTGAAGAATCCCGACAGAACCACATCTCTGCCGCACGCTTCGCCGGTGCACGAGAGCATGAGATCGTTGGAGAGGATTCCGAGCCGGTTGCGCAAATCGAATACATCCCAGGATTCCTCACCGAGAATCGAGATGAAGGAATCGTCGCGAACCACCGGATAACATTCCCGAGCGATGGTCTTGATCAATGTCGACTTCCCGCATCCGTTGGGCCCGAGAATTGCGACGTGCTCATCGATGCCAATGCGAAGGCTGAAATCCTGGAGGGCGATTTTTCGCCCGCGCATGACGGTGACGTTGCGCATGTCGAGCAGAGGAGGCGGGCGAAGGTTCATCGCATCAAGAATATAACCGAGCCTATCCCGCGGTTAGAAAAGCAGATTCCACGCTTCGTTCGGAATGATAAAGGAGGGTAGATTTGTGGCACACATAGTCCAGGGGAAACGGAAAGCGGTTTACACTGATGCTAGATGGCGCTTCCGATCTACCGTTTGCGACGCGTGCTGGGCACGATTGCCATAGTGCTGACAATCGTTGTGATCGGGATGTATTTCTATGCCCGTGCGCGCACCCACGACGTGCGCAAACAAGTTCCCAACAAAATCGGCTACGACATCAAGCAAACGGCGCGAGGATTTCAGTTCTCGAAATCCGACGGCAAGCGCACGTTGTTTTCAGTGCAGGCCAGCGATGTCAAAGAATTCAAGTTAAACGGACGCGCTGAATTGCACAACGTCAGCATTATCCTCTACGGCAAGGACTCTTCCCGGTACGACCAGATCTATGGCGACGATTTTTCTTATGAGCCGAAGACCGGGGACGTGGAGGCCAAAGGGGATGTTCAGATTGATCTCGTTGCCAATCCTGGAGGCAGCACCGGCCCCGACCAATCCGCTCCCAAAAACGTCAAGAATGCGATTCATCTCAAGACCCGCGATCTGATTTTTAACAAGAACACGGGCGATGCCTCGACAAGTGCTCGTGTCGATTTCAGCACTCCGCAAGCCAGGGGATCGGCGGTGGGGGTTAAATACGCGGGCAAGAGCAATGTTCTTACCCTGTCTTCGCAAATTCACATGGAGATGAACGGCGCGAATGGCGCGGTCATCGACGCCGATCACGGTATCATTACCAATCAACCGCGAGAAATTACCCTCGAACATCCTCGACTGACTCAGAAAAATTCAAATGTGGTGGCGGATCGTGCCGTATTTCATCTCGGTCCCGAAGACAACATAGAAGACATTGTTGCCTCGGGAAATGTGATCACCGAAACGCAATTAGCGAAGGAAAGTACAAACGCGGAAGAGCATGCCGAACTTCGAAGTCGAGCCGATGCGGCTGACCTGCAGCTCATGGGAAATCAAAATTTGCTTCGTACTGCGACGCTGACGGGCAACGTTCACGTGGAAGAGACGGGATCGCGCTCTATGCAGGGAGAGGCTGGCCGCGTAATTCTTCAATTCGCCGGACAAAATCAGCTTCAAACGATTCACGCCACCGATGGAACACGACTTTGGGGGGAGAACGCAGCGTCCAAGCAGTCTGGGCCGACTTCCGAAGCGCAGAATTTCGAAATCACCGCGCCAACGATCGACTTTGCCATGGTTGATGGAAATCGTCTCGATCATGCTGAGACTTCGGGGGCGGCGAAAATCACGATTTCGCCGGTGAAGGTCGAAAGCTCGTCGACAGGGTCCGTCGAAAGTCAGGCTGGCCAGCCCCCGCTTCGCGTCTCTCAGGGTCGCGGCGCGGAGGACAACCCCGGCACACGAAAAGCCCATGTACCCGCGGCAGGCGAGAGCGCCCAGCCTTCCACGACGTTCATCACTGCAGGCAGATTCGTGGCTCATTTTGCGAACGAGCAAGGGAGAAGCTATCTCACGACGATTAACGGCGCGCCCAACGCTCGCATCGTCAACTTGACTCCGGGCCAGCCGGGTCGCGTCAGTACCAGCGATTCCGTGGACGCGATGTTTCTTCCTGAGGGAGGCATCGAATCGGTGACGCAGACGGGCAAAGTTTTCTATACGGACAATCAGCCGTCCGAAAAGCGCGTACAAGCCTGGGCAAGGAATGCGCACTACACGCCATCCGACCAGACTCTGGTCCTGACCGGCAATCCCCGCGTGATCAGCGGCTCGATGGAAACGACGGCTCGCACCATCCGCATCAATCGCGCTACGGGCGACGCCGGAGCCGACACCGACGTTAAGAGCACTTATAACGATCTGAAAGAAGAGCCGGACGGAGCGCTGCTCGCTTCTGCTTCGCCCATTCATGTGACCGCGCGGAGCATGACGGCGCAGAACAATCCCGGTGTTGCCGTCTACACCGGCAACGCGCGCCTCTGGCAGGATGCGAACGTGATTGAAGCGCCATCGATCCAGTTCGACCGGGACCATCGTTCTGTGATCGCTCAGGGCACGCCGGGACGTCCAGTGCAAACTGTTCTGATTCAATCCCGGCAAAGTAGGGTCGACAGTGGAGGCGCAGCCCCGGACGGCTCCAGTGGCGTCCGGGACTCCAGGGAAGAGCGAGCGCGGAGTTCGACAGAACAACAGAAACGGGGCTCGATTTCGGCTAGCGAGTCGAGTCCGATTGCGATAACCGCGGCCAAGCTAACCTATACGGATTCCGAACGAAAAGCTCACTATGAGGGCGGGGTCGCCGCGAAGGGCTCGGACTTCAACGCGTCCGGCAAGACTCTTGATGCTTACCTAAAGGCGCGAGGAGGCGATCGTAACAATCAGCCGGGAAACGGGCCAGGGCAGCTCGATCACATGGTTGCGCAAGGGGACGTTCTTGTGCAGCAGCCCAACCGGCGCGCGGAAGGTCAGAAGTTGGTCTATACGGCAGCAGACGACAAATTCGTGCTTACTGGGGGTTCGCCTAGCATTTTTGATGCCGAACAAGGCAAGATTACGGGCGTTTCGTTGACTTTCTTTAGACGCGATGATAGGGTGCTCGTAGAAGGCGAAGCCAGCAGTCCTGTAGTGACGGAAACGCGAGTGGCCCGATAATTGCACAATGCGCACCCTGGCCACAGAAGAAATTGGTAAGTCATACCGTGGGCGCCGAGTTGTAAACGGAGTCAGCCTGCGGGTCGATCAAGGCGAAGTTGTTGGATTACTTGGACCTAACGGCGCGGGTAAGACCACCACGTTTTATGCCATTGTTGGTTTGATTCCTCCCGATACTGGCCGCGTTCTTTATGACGGTCAGGACATCACCGACGTTCCCATGTATCTGCGGGCTCGTCAGTATGGCATCAGTTATCTCCCTCAGGAAGCTTCAGTCTTTCGCAAACTTACGGTGGAGGAAAACATTCTCGCGGTGCTGGAGGCACAGCCGATCCCCTGGCATGAACGGCGCGAGAAGATGGAAAAGTTTATTGACGAACTGGGACTGGAGCACATCCGCCAGAATCGCGGATACGCTTTGTCGGGAGGCGAGAGGCGACGGGTAGAAATTGCCCGCTGCCTGTGCATCAATCCGACGTTCATCTTGTTAGACGAGCCGTTTTCCGGGATCGACCCGATTGCTGTACTCGACTTGCAGAAGATCATCAGCGGCCTGCGGGCGAGCGGGATTGGAGTTTTAATCACGGATCACAATGTGCGTGAAACGCTTTCGGTGACCGATCGGGCTTACATCATTGATGACGGAAGGATCTTCCGTCAGGGACAGCCGGGGCAACTGGCAAGCGATCCGGAAGTGAGAAGAGTGTATTTAGGCGAGAGTTTCTCGTTGGTTTAACAACGCGGGTTTCGAAGTTTCAAGGCAAAGCTCAAAACGCGCAGGTCTTGAAACGTGAAACGTTGAAAACATGGTTCTCTTACAGCACAAACTCAGCGTTAAGCTCTCCCAGCGCCAGATCCTCACCCCGGGCCTGGTGCAGATGGTCTCCGTGCTGGCGCTCAATAAGCTTGAGCTGAAAGACATGATCAACGCTGAGATGGTCGAGAATCCCGTCCTCGAAGAGCTGGAGGATTCCGTTCCTCTCCTTGATGAGGTCGGCAAAAAAGAGGAAGAGCTTGACCGCGCCACCAGCGCAGCGACAACCGAAGAGAATCCGATCACCGCTGTCGAGAAGAAAGATCCGTTCGAGGAGATCGATTTCGGCTCGTTCTTCCAGGATTACCTTGATCCCGGCTATCGCACGCATGGGGAAATGGAGGAGATCGAGCGTCCTTCGTTTGAGAATTTCCTCTCCAAGCCCTCGAATCTCACCGATCACCTCACTTGGCAATTAGGCTCGCTGAGTCTCCGTTCAGAAGTTCGCGAAGCTGCCGATCTGATCATTGGTAACCTGAACGAAGAGGGATATCTGATCGCCAGCGATGATGAATTGCTCGGCGTGGCTCCTCCCTCATCGCCTGAAGCTGATGCCGAAACGGCAAAAAGCATCGTTAGCGAGGCGCAGGCGCTGGGGTTAGGGGAGGTCGAGCCGGAAGATTCACCTCAAGACGAGAACGCCGCTTCGACGCCTTCAGAGGCAGCGAGCAAACCGGAAATTCCCGGCATTGTGGCCGACGGCTCGTCACCGGAGCAAGCCATTCCGGCATCTTTTCAAACGCAATCGAATTCGGCGGCTGCCGCGGCTCCTGCCCCTGAGCACGTTGGGTATATCGCGCCCAAGCCGCGATTTACTGCCGCCGATCTGAAGGAAGCTTTGGAGGTCGTTCGGCAACTCGATCCTCCAGGCGTTGCCTGCCGCGATCTCCGCGAATGCCTTCTGTACCAGCTGAAATATCATCAGGCACAGCAGGCACTGCACAAGAATGCGAACGGCACGGCCCAGGCACTTCAAGATGCCATCGCTGTCGTCGATAATCATTTGCGCGATCTGCAGGGTAAACGCCACAAGGAAATTGCCAAAGCCATCGGACGCCCCATCGAAGCGGTCGAGCAAGCTCTCAATTACATCCGCACGCTCGATCCGCGCCCCGGTCTTCGTTACAACATCGTGCAGCCACGGCTGATTGAGCCGGATGTCGCTTTCGTGAAGCACGGCGACGAATGGCTGGTCATCATGAATGATGAAGACCTGCCGCAGCTGCGCCTGAATCCGGCTTACAAAAAGCTGGTCACGCGCGATGGGTCGAACGATAAGTCCACACGCGATTACGTGAAAGAGCGCTACAAGAGCGCGATTCAGCTGATTAAGAACATCGAGCAGCGCAAACAGACGATCACCAAGGTCTGCTACTCGATCGTCGCGCGTCAGCAAGATTTTCTTGAACAAGGCATCGATCAGCTGAAACCCATGATGATCAAGGAGGTGGCCGAAGAAATCGGCGTGCATCCTTCGACGGTAAGTCGTGCGGTCGCCAACAAATACGCCCACACACCCCAGGGCGTATTCGAGCTGCGATATTTCTTCAGCGAGAGCGTGCAGGGCCCCGAGGGGAGCAACACTTCGTTGCTCATCCTGAAGCGCCGCGTCAAGAAGCTCATCGACGAAGAAGATCCCAGCCGCCCGTTGACCGACGAGCAGATCACCCGCATCCTGCAATCGCAGGGCATTCAGGTGACCCGTCGAACGGTTGCCAAATACCGCGAAGACATGCGCATTCCCAGCACGCACCAGCGCAGAGTTAAAAAATGAAACGTGGTTAGCCATCGGTCGTTGGTCGTTGGCCACTTTGCCAAGGGGTAAACGATTAGCGACAAATGACTGGAAATTGCCGTCCCATTTGACCCGACCAATTCGAGGAGGGGCGCTCATGAACGTGGAATACACCGGAAGACACTACGAAGTTACCCCCGCCATTCGCAAAGAAGTTGAAACTGGTCTCACCAAAATCCGGAAAATTCTTGGAGATCGATTCGAAACCAAGGTCATCCTCGCTGTCGAGAAACACCGCCATAAAGCTGAAATCACCATCAGTCCGCGCAATGGCCCGCTGGTCGGCCTCGCTCAAGCCAAAGATATGACCATTGCAGTCAATGAGGCACTGGATCATCTCGAGAAGCAAGCGGTCAAGTATAAGGCGCGATGGGAACTGAAAAAGCGCAACGCCCGAAAGAGTGAGGAGGCCAACAAATGGAACGGACACTCAAGTCATGAAGACATCCAGACGGCCGTTGGGCTAACCGAGAAAACCGCGGTGCCAGTGGTCGTGCACAAATATCCGGCGGTCGCCAAAACGACGGAGGTGCATCTGGTTCGATCGGACGAGTCCGTGGCCATGCGCCCCATGACCCTCGAAGAAGCGATCAAAGAAGCGCATTTCCGCGATCGCGATGTTTTCGTCTTCCGCGATCCCAAAGGGAAAGTGATGGTGCTGCACCGTGCCCGCGACGGGAAAATGCAATTGATCGAAGTCCCATAAAAGCTGTCAGCTATCCGCACAAGAATGCCCCGCTTCTGGACGATGTTCTCAGAAGTGGGGCTTTTCGTTTCTTGAAAATGAGGAGTG
Organism: Candidatus Sulfotelmatobacter sp.; assembly: GCA_030038125.1. GTDB lineage: Bacteria > Acidobacteriota > Terriglobia > Terriglobales > Acidobacteriaceae > Sulfotelmatobacter. The sequence goes on along the minus strand of JASHPL010000347.1, from coordinate 2,244 downwards.
GGATTGGTTGCGCGATCCGACTACTCCGTTCGTCCTGCTAGTCGATCGAATTCCCTGTGGCGTATCATCCTTGCGCCGTTCCATCAAAAATCCAGGAGATCACTATGAAAAAGTTCAGTGGGCTCATGATATTTCTGTTATTTCTCGTACCGGCGCTATTCGCTCAGGAGCATTACACCGAGGGACCCGTCTGGCGGGTTTCGTTGATTCGCGTCAAGCCCGCTCACATGGATGACTATCTCACTACCCTCCAACAGAACCTCAAGCCCTTCTACGAAGAAGGAAAGCGCTCAGGGATGATCGTCGACTACAAAATTTTCCTCAAGGAGACAAAAGAGAACCCCCAGGATTGGGATATCTGCCTGGCACTTGAATACAAGAACTTCGCAGCCATGGACGGACTCTCGGCGAAAGCCGAAGCTCTTCGCGACAAAGTTCTCGGAGGCAAGCAGGCAGCGCAGCAAGCGGCAGAAAAACGCGAAGAGATCCGTGAAGTCATCAGTTCGACGCTACTGCATGAAATATTCTTAAAGTGACTGTGACATTGGAAAGTCAAAATCCCCCACTTCTGGTCCGATTCTGCCAGAAGTGGGGCACCCTGATTGAGAGGCTGTGCGTTGTCCACCATCACCAAGACGCGCTACGTCATCGCCGTGCCAGACTTAGGAAAATCCAGCGCCTTTTACCGCGACGTCCTCGGATTCAGCATCCACACCATTCCCGACCCCGGTTTCCTTTTCTACACTTGCGGCGCATGCACCATCGTCGCTGGGCAATGCCCCGACGCGCTTTCTTCTGCCGATCTGGGGGACCACTCCTACTTCGCTTATCTTGAAATCGACGACATCGATTCTTATTACTCCTCCGTCGAACGGAAGGGCGCTAAGATAAGCAAAACCATCCGCAACGAGCCCTGGGGCATGCGCGAATTCGGTATAGTCACGTCCGACGGGCACCGCATCATGTTCGCCTCTTCTCTCTAATAGTTCGAGTGCGCGCGTATCCCCTCTTTGTCGCGTTTTGCGCGACAGGCCGGGAATTTTTAATTTGAGGGTGTTACAGAAACGTTGATGGCATAGCGCATTCCATGGTATTGATACGTTTCAATGAATGCTAGAATTCGCCGCGAGGAAATTTCCCTATGATCACTCGCATGGCAAGACTTCTCGCTGCCTCGCTGCTCATCTTCACGTTCTCACAGTTGTCGCATGCGCAATCCACCAACCCGGCCTCGAAACTCTCGGTGCACTGGGAAGAACTCACGGCCTCCGATTTTCGTGAAGGGATTCACCGCTCGCAGGGAACTTGCCTGCTCCCGTTCGGCATTCTTGAGAAGCACGGACCACATCTTCCGCTCGGAACCGATCTGATCGACGCGCGCTATGCCGCGCTGCATGCGGCCGAGCAGGAATACGCCATCGTTTTTCCGGAATATTACTTCGGACAAATCGCCGAAGCGCGCCACGAACCGGGAACGATTGCTTACAGCGGCGACCTGCAGCTTACTCTCCTACAGGAAACTACGGATGAGATGGCGCGCAATGGTTGCAAGAAAATTCTGATTGTCAACGGGCACGGTGGAAACGAGCACCTGCTGCCATATTTCGCACAGACCCAGCTCGATAAGCCACACGACTACGTCGTCTACGTGTTTGACGAACGCACTCCAAATCAGGGCGGTCCGCCAAAGAAAACCAAGATCGACATGCACGCGGGCGAAAGCGAAACTTCGAAGATGTTGATCTCGCGTCCGGACTTGGTGCATATGGATCGGGCCAACAATGAATCCGGCGCGGATCAGGGCCGCCAGAAAATTCCTGAAGACATCTACACCGGAATCTGGTGGTACACGCGTTTTCCCAATCACTATTCGGGCGATGGCTCAGCCGCGACGAAAGAGCTAGGTGAATATCAGATGAACTGGTGGATCGAATCTGTGGTGAAAGCGATTCGCGAAGTGAAAGCCGACGACGTCAGCCTGAAGTTGCAGAACGAGTTCTACGAAAAGAGCACGCACCCGCTAGAGACGCAACCGTAGGGCTATACGATGTCAATTGTCATCTCGAGCCCGCGAGCGACTCAGGTTTTCCTGGTCAAGGGCAAAAAACTAGATTCCTCGTTTCGGTCGGAATGACAAGGGCCCGCCCTCACCTCGACGGATGTCGGCGCTACGAGCTGCCAATCAGCACGCCAGTAATAAACACCAGCACTCCGCCCAGTCCCACCTGGAGGGCAGCGGTGACC
>JASHPL010000346.1 GCA_030038125.1 Candidatus Sulfotelmatobacter sp. | reverse complement strand
GTACTTCCCGACGAGGCGATAGCCAGCCTGCTTTGCTTCCTGAATCACAATATCGCCCATGACACCGTGGTCCTCTCCATTGCCGTTGCGGTCGATGATCCCGATCTTCGCTCCGGGACGCAATGCCGCACGCAAATTCCGCAGCAGGGCCACGGGATGAGCGACCTCGTGGTAGGTCTTGAGCAGAAGCACGGCGTCTACGGAATTGGCCGGCAGGAGCGGGTCGTCGGGCTTGCTTAGGATCGTCTTGACATTCGCAAGCTGCTCTTTGTGTGTGCGCTGATCGATGTATTGGATCGCATCGGGGTTGATGTCTACCGCATACACAACCCCGGCCTCTCCAACGCGGCGGGCGGCGCGAACTGTAAACCAGCCAGAGCCTGCGCCGATATCCGCCACAGACTTGCCCTGGGTCACACCGAGAAGATCCATGACGCGATTGACTTGCAGCCGTTCGTCTCTGCCAGGTTTGTCAAAAATCGAGAGGTTGCCCGTATAGGGGGTGCTGGTCTTACGCTGCTCATCGCTCCCCTGCCCGGCTGTGGCAGCAAGCGCATTGACCAGCACCAGAACCTGGATGAGAAGAATAATGGCAATGAATCTCAAATATCTTTTCGGCATGAACCATCTCCGGAAGGGGCTCGTCGTTTCATCATAAGCCAGCTTAACGCGGCTCAGAACCGGGGTAGGGAACGTCGTCGCTATCTTTTTGAAATCACATACGCCATTCGGATGAGCGTGCGCTCGGAAAACGGCAGGTATAACAATGCGGCGCTGATCGCGAATGCTCCTCCCAATCCCAGATTGCGTGTAAGCAAGAACGGCGCCACCGCCCAGAGTTCGTCAAGCGCCAGCAGGAAAGGAAAGATGCGGCGAAATGTTTCGGCCAGCCGCTGGTAATCAAACGCAACCGCCGAGATCAGATAACAGCGCAGAGGAATGCCCACTCCAGCAGTAATCACAATCGCCGCTGTGAGGGTCGTTGCGCCCCATCCGGCAAGAAAAGAATCGAGCAGACCCTCAATGCCATGCAAGCGAAACAGCGCGACGACATAGAAGATGAGATACATCGACTGCACTAACGCGAACAGACCGCGGGTAAATGCTCGATTCGGAACCGGAATCTCAAGTTCCGGATGTAGTAACGCCGATCCTGGAGCCGGGGACGCTCCCGTCCGCGGTGAGACGAGGGCGTCCGCCTCTCGACGATTCGCTCCTGCGATTTCTGTGCCTGTGGAACCTTCCCCCGCGGCTGCTCTCTGCACCGGAGCGATAAAGCGATAGCCACGGCGCGCCAGGGTTTCAACGTAGCGCGGACTGGAGGCGGAGTCTCCCAACACCTCGCGCACTTTATTGATAGCCGTATTCAGTCCGTGATCGAAATCGACGAAAGTATCAGAAGGCCAAAGATTCTGGCGTAACTCTTCGCGCGTGACTACCTCACCGGCCCGCTCCAGCAGAACTACCAGCACCTGAAAGGGTTGGCCCTGCAAGCGCACTTTGAGGCCGCCCTTCCGCAGTTCACCGGCTGCGAGATCGACTTCGAAGACACCAAATCTGGCGAATCTATTTTTGTTCGGGGTCACAAGCGCGGATGCTCAGTTTAGCATTTACGATTTGCTGAATTTATTTACCCGCGTCCGGTTCACCAGCAGCCATGCGCAATTTGCACCGCGGAGCTAAAATATCAGCGTGGCTGCGCCGCGATTCCAGAACGATTCCTCATCCAAGCCGCACCGGCACGCTGTTTATGCCTCGGAAGCTACCGGCCTACTCGTCATTGCATTCCTCTTGCTGCTTTTCACCTTGATTCGTTATTGGCACGATATTCATTGGAGTCTCCGCTGACGTGGGTGCGCCTGCCGCGACGCCCCATCCGCTACTCGTAGTTGTACTCGGACCGACGGGAAGCGGCAAAACAGCCTTGTCGTCCGTTCTCGCCGAAAAGTTCCAGAGTGAGATTGTTAACTGCGATTCTGTCGCGATGTATCGCGAATTCGATATCGGCACAGCCAAACCTCTGGCCTCCGAACGCGCCCGGATTCCCCATCATCTTTTTGATTGCGTCGATCCCGATCACCACATGACGGCCGGCGAATATGCGCGCCGGGCGAGGCAGACGATCGCGGAAATCGGCTCGCGTCAGCACTTGCCCGTCGTCGTTGGAGGCACCGGCCTCTATTTGCGCGCGCTGCTCGAAGGCCTTTTTCCCGGTCCGCAGCGCTCGGAGGAACTGCGACAACGTCTGCGCGATCGGGGGACAAACCGTGGGCCGTCTTACTTGCACGGAATTTTGAGAAGGCTGGATCGCGCGGCCGCAGAAAAAATCCATCAGAATGATGCTCCCAAGCTGATTCGTGCCATCGAGGTTTGCCTCGCATCCCGAGAGAAAATGACCGATCTATGGCAGCGCGGGCGTGACCGCCTCAGCGGGTTTCGCATTCTTCGGCTGGGGCTCGACCCCGATCGCGGCGCGCTTTATGACCGCATCAATCGACGTGCCACAGAAATGTTCGAGAAAGGTCTCGTCGAGGAAACGGAGCGACTGCAAAAAAAATACGGCGAGGCAGCCTGGCCTCTGGCTTCGCTCGGATATAAACAGGCGGCGCACTTTCTGCGCGGAGAGCTAACGCGCGAGCAGGCCCTGCAGGCAGCGCAGCAGGCCCATCGCAATTACGCCAAGCGGCAGATGACCTGGTTTCGCCGCGAACCGGACGTGACCTGGCTCCATGGCTTCGGCAACGATGCCCAGATTCAACGCGCAGCCATTCTGCAGGTGGAGCACGCACTCTCCCAGGCCGCCGCGCATTGATGCTGTGCTCGAAAACACAGACCAAAACTCAGCTCTTCTGTTATCGTTCCTGCCATGAACCGATTCCTGGCCGCCACATTCCTCCTTCTAACCTTAGCTTTGCCCTTATCGGCCAAAGAAAAACATCCTCACCCAATAACTAACGCGGACCGCGGACAAAAATGGGCGCAAAAAACACTGCACAAGCTCACAGTGGAAGAAAAAATCGGACAGGTCTTCATGGTCTGGTGCCGCGCCGGATTTTTGAATATCGATAGCCCCGAATACTTGCAATTACAGGACGCGATGCAACGCTATCATGTCGGATCGTTTGCCATGACGGTTCACGTGGATGGTCCGTTCCTGCTCCGCACTGGACCGTACGAGGCGGCGGAGTTGCTCAATCGTTTGCAGCGCGATTCGAAGCTCCCGCTGCTGTTTGCGGCCGATTTTGAACGCGGCGTGGCGACGCGATTGACCGGAACGACCAATTTTCCCCACGCTATGGCCTTTGGGGCTGACGGCAAACTCGAAGACGCCGAGACTTTCGGCCGCATCACCGGCGAGGAAGCACGCGCGATTGGCGTTCACTGGAATTTCTTTCCGGACGCCGATGTAAATTCCAATCCCGCGAATCCCATCATCAATACGCGATCCTTTGGCGAAGATCCCAGGCAGGTGGGCGATTTGGTAGCCGCCTACATCAAGGGTGCCCACGAGGCCGGAATGTTAACTACCGTTAAACATTTTCCCGGTCATGGCGACACCGCTACCGATTCGCATCTGGGAGTCGCCAGCGTGAATGGAGATCTCGCCCACCTCAACGCGATCGAACTTCCGCCTTTCCGCGAAGCCATCGCCGCGGGCGTGGATAGCGTTATGGTGGCGCACGTCACCATTCCAGCGCTTGATTCCGATCCCAAGCACGTCGCCACAATCTCGCCATTAGTAGTTTCCGACCTTCTCGAAAAACAACTTGGGTTTAATGGGATCATCGTCACCGATGCTCTTGATATGGCCGGAGTCACGCAACTGTTCGCCAGCAATATTGGCCGCGCCGCCGTAGAGGCGTTCAAGGCGGGGAACGATCTTCTGCTCATTCCCGCCGATCTGGGGGCGTCTTATCAGGCCATGCTCGAAGCCGCGAAATCCGGCGAGATCTCACGGCAACGCCTTGACCGATCCGTACTCAAGATTCTGAAAACAAAGGCGGCTCTGGGCTTGAACCAGTCGCGAACGGTCGATCTCAACGCATTAGCAACCACAGTAGGCAAGCCGGAAAACCTGGACTTCGGCCAGCAGGTTGCCGATGCAGCCGTCACGCTCGTCCGCGATAATGGGCAAGTTCTGCCCCTCAAATCGACGGGAACTGGACCGGCCGGTCTTCCGTATACGACAAAAGAGGAAACGCGCAACGACACGGTGGCCGTGGTTTTTTCCGACGACGTGCGTACCGAGTCAGGACGAGCCTTTGGCAGGGAACTGCGATCACGCATTCCGGATGCCAATGTGATCTATGTCGATCCGCGCATCGCGGCGGGAATGAATGAAGAAGTATTGAAGGCTGTCGATCAAGCCAGGCGGGTGATTGCCGCAGTTTATGTGATCCCCACGGCAGGTAAGATTGGCAACTCGGTCAATATGGCTAACGCAACCGGATCACTGCTGCAGCAGATGCTCGATCATGCCGCTCAGAGAACCGCAGTCGTTGCCATGGGGAATCCGTATCTGGCCAGCGATTTTCCCAAGATCGAAAACTACATGTGCACGTTCTCGAACGCGAGCGTCTCTGAGGTGGCCGCCGTGAAAGCTCTGTTTGGAGAAATTGCAGTACGCGGCCACCTGCCGGTAACGATTCCAAACGTCGCGGCGCGTGGCGCGGGTATCGAACACCCGGCTCAGCTCGCCAAAGGAGGGTCTCAGAATGCTGCGAAATGATTTTTTGATCAAATTCCCAGTTGCGCTCCTGGCGGCGCTTCTCGCTGCTCTTTCACTGTCCGGTTGCAGCATCAATGTGCAGAAGGAACCGAATGGAAACGATAAGCAAGTGGATATTCGCACGCCCTTCGGCGGCATTCACGTCAACAAAGATGCGAATGCCACGGACGTTGGACTTCCCGTTTATCCCGGAGCTCGGCTCAAGCAGAATTCTGACGACGACAAGAGCGCCAACGTGAACCTTTCCGGCTTCGGCTACGGTTTGAAGGTGGTTGCGCTGCAGTACGAGTCCGACGATGCCCCTTCTAAAGTGGTCTCTTTCTATCAGGATCAGCTAAAGAAATACGGGAGCGTCCTGCTGTGCCACACAACTCATCTGGATGTAAACACGGACATGAAGGACGCGGATAAAGGCTCGCACGAACTCACCTGCCAAGGGTCGAGCGGCAGCAATACCGAGCTGAAAGTTGGAACTAGAGAGAATCAGCACATTGTAGAGGTCGAGCCGGAGGGCCGGGGATCAAGCTTCGCGCTGGTATACCTTCACACCCACGGCAAGGATGCGGAAATCTAAGCCGTTGACAAAAATCAGTTCTCAGGAGGACTGCATGACTCGCCTATCGTTGCTTTTCGTCGTTGTCTTGATTTTGACTCTCCCTCTGACGGCGCAGGAGTCCGACAAGCGCGACAACAATTTGGATGTACGGAGCCCGGTCGGCGATCTGCACGTTGGCAGCGATGCGGACGCGAAAAAGGCTGGTCTGCCCTTGTATCCGGGAGCACGGCCCAAGCTTGAGGAAGACAATGGCCCGCTGAATTTCAAAGTTCTGGCAGAGAGTTTCGGCGTGAAGTTAGTAGTTGCAAAATATGACTCTGACGATGCTCCGGCCAAGATTGTTGCTTACTATCGGCAAGCGCTGAAGAAGTACGGCAAGGTGCTCGAATGTCACATCCAAAAGCATGACGGTGACACTCAAGTGGACTTGTCGGACCATGATTCCGATAAAGGCAAAGAGTTAAAATGCGACGAAAACTCGGGACCGGTTACGGAACTGAAGGTGGGGACTGAAGACAATCAGCAGATTGTTGCCGTTGAGCCAAGCGATGCAGGGGCGGGATCAACCTTCGCTCTGGTCTATCTTTACACTCGCGGCAAACAAGGCGAAATTTAGTCCAATTCGCGACCTGGGGGTCAGAACTGCTTAGGAAACTGACGGACTTGCCCTGTTTGACCCGCTTGCGTTCGTTCCCACCGCTGCGGTACTTTCAGAGATACCCTCCCATTTTCATGGAGCACCCCTGCTACAAGTGCGGACAAATTGTGGAAGAAGGCACTCCCTTCTGCCCGCACTGCTCCGCTCCGCAAATTCGAGTGATGGTTGCCGAGCCGCCCGCCGCGGTGGTTTTGCCGGATCAGACAGGAACTGCCGTTTTGGCCGACGTCCAGGCACCCGCCGCCACCGTAAATCTGTCTTTGCCCTGGTCGGCAGCATTCCGGCCCTGTGCACTGGCGGCATTGGTCGCGTCTTTGTTGATGTCCCTGGGCCTGAATCCTTTTGTAGCGATGTTGAGCGTGGGATTCCTGGCGGTCGCTTTCTATCGGCACCGCTGGCCGGGAACCGCCATCAAGCCGGCGGCCGGCGTTCGCCTGGGCGCTTTGAGCGGCCTGCTCTGGTTTGCCATCTCTTCGATTCTCGAGGCTACAGCCGTGCTCTTCATGCACAAGGGGCCCGAGATCCAGCATGAACTGCTGAAGAGAATTGATCAGGCGGCCTCGCAAACCGCCGATCCGCAGGCCCTGGCGATTTTTGATCGCCTCAAGACCGCCGCAGGACTGGAATTCCTCATGGTATTCGGAATCATCTTCGCCTTTATCGCGGCCATCATTTTCGCGGTGATCGGCGGGGCGTTGGGCGGTGCATTGCTGGGACGTAACAACCGAGGATAATTTCCTTTCGTCAGCGTCCTGATCGCGGAATTTGCGCCCAGAAAGCGGTCGCAACCTCCCTCTTGCCGCAGCCCATACTCGCCGCGTATCATGCACCGTTTGTTTATTTTCCAATGAATAAGCCCGCACGCGGTTCGCTGCTCGGGATTGAGCATCTTGAGGCGAAAGAAATATTGGGTTTATTGAAGCTGGCGCGGCGCATGAATCCGCAGAAGCCGCGGCCGCTGTTGCGGGGCAAACGCGTCGTTCTTCTCTTTTACGAAGCATCGACGCGCACACGCTCTTCCTTCGAAATTGCCGCCAAATCTTTAGCTGGGATGACGGTGCTGGTGCAGTCCTCGGGCTCGAGCATCGAAAAGGGCGAATCCGTACTCGATACCGGCTATACTTTGCGCGCAGTTGGCGCGGATTGCATCGTGATGCGGCACCCTTCCGCCGGCGCGCCGCACCTCATGGCCAGCCATCTTGACATTCCCGTGATCAACGCGGGCGATGGCATGCACGAACATCCCTCCCAAGCCCTGCTCGACGCCTTCACAATTTTGAAGCACAAAAGATCGTTCCAGGGGCTGCGCGTCGCCATCATTGGCGACATCCTCCACAGCCGTGTGGCCCGGAGTTCCTGTCATCTGCTCTCAAAATTTGGAGTGAACATCACTCTCTGCGGACCGCCCGAGTTCGTGCCCGATCTTGCCGCCACGCTCGCTCCCGGAGTTCGTCTGACTCGTCATATCGAAGACGCCCTGCGTGGCACCGACGTCATCATGTTGTTGCGCGTGCAAAAAGAGCGACTGGCGGGACAGAAAATTCGGCTGCAGGACTACATCGCTCGTTATCAAATGACCACCGCCCGCCTGAAACTCGCGAAGCGTGATGCCATCGTCATGCATCCGGGGCCGATCATTCGTGGACTGGAGTTGACCTCAGAGATAGCTGACGGGCCCCAATCAGTGATTGTGGATGAAGTCCACAACGGTGTGCCAACCAGAATGGCGATCCTGGCGCGTGCGATGGGAAAAGCGAAATGAGAACGCCAACTTCCATTCCGCAGATGTACGCGGATCAACGCGGATTGAAACATGCTGATCTGACTGAGAAACTGATCGGCATCTTCTTCAATGTCTCCAACGAGCTCGACCATGGTTTTCTGGAGTTCAGGCGCTATGTATTCGAGAATGAAAGGAAAAATCCGCGAAATCGGCGTGAATCCGCGGAGAAGAAGTTGCCCGGGAGTTGCACATGAGCGGCAAAGCAACACCCAGCATTCTCATCAAAGGCGGTCATTTTGTCGATCCCGCCGCGAAGATCAATGCCGTCATGGACATTCTTCTGCGCGATGGCCGGGTCGCCGAGATCGCCCCGCCCCATCAGATTCGCTCCGCTGCAGACGAAAAAATTGATGCCCGTGGCCTCATCGTTGCCCCTGGATTCATCGATCTGCACGTACACTTGCGCGAGCCCGGCCAAGGCTACAAGGAAACCATTGTTACGGGAACTGCGGCGGCTGCTGCTGGAGGGTTCACTACCGTCTGCACCATGCCGAACACCGCTCCCGTCGTCGACACACCAGAATGGGTTACCTGGCTGCGAAGTCCCGAGCGTGGCGCGGTCGTCAATGTCTTGCCGATCGCGGCAGCGACGCGCAGCAGTGCCGGCGGCACTCTCACTGATTTTGCCGCTCTCCAGCGCGCCGGGGCCGTCGCCGTAACCGATGATGGCAAGCCCATTCTCGGCGATGACACGATGCGGATGGCGTTGCGGTTGGGAGCCGAGCTGAATTTACCCGTCGTCCAGCACGCCGAAAATACGCGCATAACCGAAAACTGCTCCATGCACTCCGGGCCGACTAGTTTTCGGCTCGGTTTGCGCTCCATGCCCGCGGCCGCGGAAGCTGTGATCGTGGATCGCGACGTCACTTTGGCGCAGCAGATTCGCGAATCGCGCCTGCATGTGGCCCACCTGTCCACTTCCGATGCGCTCAAATCCGTGCGTCGCGGCAAACGTGCCAAAGCCCGTGTAACCTGTGAAGTTACTCCGCATCACTTCACGCTGATCGACGAGAATGTCGGCGAGTACAATACCAATTTCAAAATGAATCCACCCCTGCGCTCGGCCACGGATCGCGAGGCCATTCTCGTCGCGCTGGCCGACGGCACTGTCGATGCCATCGCCACCGATCACGCTCCTCACGCCTTGCACGAAAAGCAGGTCGAATTTGAACGCGCCGCCTTCGGCATCACTGGTCTGGAAACGGCATTGGCCCTGGCCATCACGAAATTGCATCGCGAACACAAGATTCCTCTGATGCGAATCGTCGAGCTTTTCACGAGTGGGCCTGCGCGAGTTTTTGATCTCCGCGGCAGGGGATCATTGGCAAAAGGCAATCACGCTGACGTAACCATCTTCGATCCGAAAAAACGCTGGACATTCGAAGCGGCGAAATCGCGATCCCTCTCGCGCAACACGCCCTTCGACGGCTGGCAACTCACGGGGAAAGTTATGGCGACGATCGTAGGCGGGAAAATCCTGCACCGTGCGGACTGAGGCTTTGCCTGCTCAGCGGCGACGGCCTGCCGGTTGTTCCGGAAACCTCAAATACCCATCAATTCATTCAACTCGGCGGTGCTCGTGCATCGATCGAGAAAGCTGAACTCCCCCTTCTCTTTCACTTCCGATATCGCAACCAGGAGTCCGGTCATGGCGGCGCGGTAAAGGGAGGTCGCGAGGCTAATGCGCTTAACTCCCGCCGCCTCCAATTCGCGGACCGAAAACGACTTTCCTTTGATGCCAACCATGAAGTTAAACGGCTTCGAGATTGACGAGCAAACCTCACGTACAGCCCCCAGATCAGGTAAGCCGGGGGCGAAAAGCACATCGGCTCCGGCCCTTTCGAACGCCTCAAGGCGGCGGATGGTTTCGTCAAGGCGCGGAGAAGCAAAGAGCAGGTTGTGCGCTCGTGCTGTCACCATGAATGGGAAGTCGAGTTTCCTCGCAGCTTCTGCGCCCGCAGCGATGCGTTCCACCGCCAGGTCGAAGTCGTAAATGGGGCTGTTTGCGTTTCCTGTGGCGTCTTCGATGGTGCATCCGACGAGGCCGGCCTCGGCGGCCAGTTGTACGGTCCGCGCCACCTCTTCCGGTTCATCGCCAAAACCGTTTTCCAGGTCTGCTGAGACAGGCAAGTCGGTCGCTTCGACAATGGTGCGCGAATGCGCCAGCGCTTCATCTCGGGTCAGGCCATGATCTTTTCGAGCGATGACCGACGCGGACGCGGCGCTCGATGTCGCCAGAGCTTGAAACCCTAGGCGGGTGAGAATGCGGGCGGAGGCAATGTCCCAGGGATTCGGAATGATAAAAGCTCCAGGCCTGTCGTGTAGGGCCCGAAAGTGCATTGCTTTTTCTTTCTGCGTAAGTGGCACAAGCACTCCCCAAAGTCGCGCTCACAGCCCCAGAATTCCCATCCTCTTTCCGACCTTCTTCAGCACCTTCAGCGCCTGATCCAGCTCTTCTCGCGTATGTGTCGCGGTCATGATCGTCCGCACGCGCGCTTTGCCCTCCGGTACCGTCGGAAACGCAATGCCAGTGCCCAGCACGCCTTCCTTGAATAGTTCGCCCGAGAAATCCATCGTAAGCTTGCCGTCGCCAATGATGATTGGCGTGATCGGAGTCTCACTCGCCGGCGTGCTGCGTCCGCCAATATCGAATCCCAGCAGACCGAGTTCTTTTTTCCAGAAGCGCGTGTTCTCCCACAGTTTTTCCATGCGCTCCGGCTCCTGCTCCAGCACGTCGAACGCCGCCATGCATGTCGCCGCAACTGACGGAGGATGCGAAGTTGAAAACAAGAATGGCCGCGCTCGGTGATAGAGAAAGTCGATCAGATCGCGTGTGCCGCAGACATATCCGCCCAGTGCGCCAATCGCTTTCGATAAAGTGCCAACCTGAATGTCCACGCGCCCATGCATTTTGAAGTGATCGATCGTGCCGCGTCCATTGCGGCCCAGTACACCCGAAGCGTGCGCGTCGTCGACCATCATGATGGCGCCATATTTTTCCGCCAGATCGCAGAGCGCGGGCAGCGGGCCAATGTCGCCATCCATCGAGAAGACACCGTCGCTGATCAACAGCTTCTTCCCTCGCTCATTTTTCACGCTGGCCAGTTGCTCTTCCGCATGCCCCATGTCTTTGTGGCGGAAGACCAGAATCTTCGCCTTCGAAAGCCGCGCGCCATCAATAATCGACGCGTGGTTGAGCGCATCCGAGATGATGAAATCATCTTTGCCGAGCACCGCAGAAACGGTTCCTGCATTCGCCGCAAATCCCGATTGAAACACTACGCAAGCCTCGACATTCTTGAAGCGCGCGATCTTCTCTTCCAACTCTATGTGGATCTTCATCGTGCCCGCAATCGTTCGCACCGCGCCTGATCCAACGCCATATTTCCGCGTCGCTTCCAGAGCAGCCTCGCGCAGCTTGGGATGCGTGGTCAGTCCCAAATAATTGTTCGACGCCAGATTGATGACCTTCTTCCCATCAAACGTGCAGACCGGCGCCTGCTCGTCCTCGAGCACGCGCAGCTTGAAGTGCGTACCCTTGGCCTTGAGTTCATTGATTTGGTCGGTGAGATAAGAGAGCGGGTTGGTGCGGGTTGCAGTCGTCATGAATGCCTCACGAAGGTCATTGCCACGGATTTACGCCGATGAACACAGAGAACAATTTAGTCTAATACCGCGTTGCCTATTTCTTCGATATTACGTTCGGTGGCATGCCGCGGCTAAACGAACATTACGCAGTACTCCAGACGAACTGCGTGACCCAGCTATTCTTTAAGGCAACAATATGCGGCTACGCCTAGACTATTTCGACCAGAATGAGAGGTTCGCCAAGCTTTTGCCGGTGGACGGCACGGTCGTGCGCGCGCTCGAAAGCGGGGGTGGAGGCAAGTGGGCGCTGTTTCAGCTTGACATTCCCGTCACGTATGAGGGGATCTCCTACCAATATTTCTTGTTACGATCGAGGTGGCGAAGCATGGAAATTGGGGGCAAAGAACCAACGTCTGTTTTCATCCTTCTGGTAAGAAACCAGGATGAGGTGCAGGACGGTTTCGATGTCCACAGTTTCCCACATGTGGCTTGGGGGATGACCCAAGTCCTCTGAAAGCCTTCGCGGCCGAGGCGCCCGCGCCACACCGTTACCTTACGCCGTTGGGATACACCAGAATCTTGCTGGCCTCGCCGGTCTTCAGCCGCTCCATGGCGCTTCCGAAATCTTTCATCGAAATGCGATCGGTGATGACCGGGTGCAGATTCAGTTTTCCTGCCTTCAGCAGCGCCGTCATCTGGTACCACGTCTGATACATTCGTCGGCCATTGATTCCTTGAATCGTGATGCCTTTGAAAATAATGTCTTCGGAAAAATTCAGCGCGATCGGCTTCGATGTCAGCCCTAGCAGCGAAATTCTGCCGCCGCGGCGCACAATATCGAAGGCCGTCCGAATCGAATCCGGATGCCCAGCCATCTCGAGCACAACATCGACGCCCAGCCCACCGGTTTTTTCCATAACGATGGCACGCACATTCTCCTTCGCAGGATTGAGCACGTAATCCGCTTGCATCTCGCGGGCGATGCGTGCGCGATGCTCATTCACTTCAATCGCAAATACAGACGTTGCTCCCACAGCTCTTGCAACCGCAATCGAAAACAGCCCGATCGGTCCGCATCCGGTAATGGCGACCGTCTTGGCCGCGATCTCGCCGGCCAGCACCGTGTGCACCGCATTTCCCAATGGATCGAGAATCGATGCGTATTCTTGCGGAATCGCCGGATCGAGCTTCCAGATATTTGACTCGGGGATGACCACGTATTCGGCAAAGGCTCCGTTGGCGTCCACGCCAATGATTTTCACGTTCTGGCAGATGTGCGCCTCGCCCGTGCGGCATTGCAGGCACTTGCCGCAGGCGACGTGCATTTCGGCGGAAACGAAATCCCCTTCTTTGACGCTGGTAACTTCGTCGCCAAAAGCTGCCACTTCGCCGCAGAATTCATGTCCGGGAATCAGCGGCGGATGGATGCGGTTCTGCGCCCAGCGGTCCCAGTTATAGATATGCAAATCAGTCCCGCAAATGGATGCGACTTTGACTTTGACCAAAACGTCAGTTCGCCCAAAGCCCGGAATCTTAACTTCGCGGATGTCTGCGCCGGGAGCGGCTTCGGCCTTGACCACCGCCTGCATCGTTGTAGGCATGCGTACCACCTGGCTATCAATTATGAGAGCGAAAGCAAGGAAAACACAAAACGTATGATTCTAACAGTATCCCGGACTTAACATCTCTCACCGTTTTGGGAAGGGCACGGCTTCTGCGTGCCATTTAGGCACGCAGTAGGTGGGGGCTTCAGCCCGGAGCGAGTAAGAGCTCACTCTTCCGGGGCCATCACCGCTCACAAAAGTTGCTAATTTTCCTTCGGCACGCCTTTGTCAAACTTTCCGCCCATGCTCTTCTGGTGTTTGAACTCCTCTGATTTTCCTCGCGGGATGCTGAGGGTCTTCCATTCGCTCGATTTTAGGTGCTTGGCCAGAAACACGATCTGACCGATGTGCTGCGCATAGTGTGCGATCTGGCGATTCACCGCTTGCAGAACCGTGTGCGGCTCGCCGCGAATACTGACCGTCCGCATCACGTCTTCCGGCTTCAGAGCTTCGATCGTTCCCAACACACAAGCCCAGCCCTCTTCCCACCACTCCATCACTTCGGCGCGGGTCGTGCCCGACGTGAGTTCGAATTCCCGGTCACGGAAGCGGTCCGGCTTTTCCCCGTCGCTGGTCAGGAAATCGGTGAAGCGTGAGCGCATGTTTCCGGCGAGATGCTTCACCAGAATGGCCACTGAGTTGGCTTCGGCATCGAGCGTCACGAAAAAATCCTGAT
>JASHPL010000003.1 GCA_030038125.1 Candidatus Sulfotelmatobacter sp. | reverse complement strand
CAATCCGATCGATTTCGGGGCTATCTTGCCGTTCACTGGCGTTCCGGCCTGCAAACCTCCCGGTCTACGCTTCGCAATGGCCGTTGCCGGTCATCACGCAAGACTTGGTTCGCGGCTGCGAGCTAGGCTTTACCGCGGCCTCCATTTCAGGAAGCTGGATTACAAGAGCTTTCAAGGCACAACCCCGCACGGACCCGGACGGGCGCTCTCTAGCGCATCCGGTTCTTCTCGCAGATAAGCGGGCAGCAGGCTCGTTAATCCTGTTGGCCGGGGCAGATTCATGGCCCTTCTCGCGCATTTGAACATTCGCTCGCAGGTTGAAGCGATCGTTCACCGGGCTTCCCTGGTTCTGCTTGCAGCCTAGATACCGCTCGGTCGTCTGCACCGACGCATGTCCCAGCAAAAACTGAATCTGCTCAAGCTCACCGCGGCTATCGTGGCACAACCTGGCATGGGCGAGTCGACGCCGGCGTGATCTGTTGGAGTTGCTGGATCGACTGAATCCCACCATCGCCGAGCTGACGCAACTGATCGAGCAGGAAGTTGAGAAATATCCCGTGGCCCAGCGACTGATGACGCATCCCGGAGTGGGTGCACTGACGGCCCCAGCCTTCGTGCTGATTATCGGAGAGGCGGAGCGATTTGCCTGTGGCAAGCAGATCGCGGCTTATCTGGGCCTGGTTCCGGAGGAAGACTCCAGTGGCGAAAGCCGACGGCTCGGACATATCAGCAAACAGGGCAGTGGGTTGATGCGTTTCTTTCTGTTGGAAACCGCGCAGGTGACGGTACGGAGCGATCCAGAATGGCGGGACAGATTTCTCCATCTCGCCATGCGACGCGGGCTCAAGACTGCCAAGGTCGCGATGGCTCGCAGACTGGCGGTTCGACTGTACTGGATGTGGCGCCAGGGATGGGACTATCAACAGTTCGTGAGTTTCGGTCCGCAAGCGGGCAAGCTCGGAACAGCCGTTGCTGTGCAGTAGAACAGCGCGCTATCGATTGGGCAGCCCGTTCCCCTTCGCCGGTCGAGAAAATCGTCAAGTTGAAGCCGAATGACAGACTTGCCTCGTTCGTAAACCACTCTGTTGCCAATTACGTCGATTTCACGCGGGTTGGGGATGCCGACTGGCGTCGGAAACCGTGATGGAGGGCTCAGAAACAGTAGCGCGCAGATAACCCAAGCTCTGGAGCGTGTCCCTGACTTGACCGGCAAGCTCATCAAGCTGCTGATCGTCGAAACAACGGCCTATCAGCCGGGCTTTGATCACAGCTTGCTGCCCGTGGTGTTGGAGTGGAGCGCCTGGTAGCCGCTGGCCACGTTTTCACTGCCACTCGTGGTGGTGTTCCCGGCAAACCCAGGAACACATTTTCGTTTGCGTAGCTGCCGAAAACGAAGGGTTGTCCGCCCAGGTCGAAGCCGCTCGAGGAGTTGACATTACCCTTCACATCCAGAGTCCGGAACACCGAAACCGCAGCGACAGTAAACCGGGTCGCGGTCACGACCCTTGGCGGAGCCAGCCTTCGCCTTGATGTCCTCACTCTTTCCATCGGGGTAGGTGAACTTGGCTTGGGCGCACCAGTCTAGTCCCCGACATTGGAACTCACATACAACCTGAAATCAATACCAAAAGCGGTAAAGCGAGTAACAGTATCCACATCGTCCACATCCTCTCCCCGTACCACATGACGATGTGTTGCGCACTGAGTGCTGGCTGCTTTTGCGATGGCTGTAGGCGCTGTAGTATCACGGCGACCAAGAAGAGGACAGCAGGAGAAATCAGCAGGAAATATCCGGCTGCGAGGGTGCGTTTCATAGACTCACTTCGTAAACTTCATATCACAAAGTACACTACAAAGCGAGGCGGCGTCCGCGTCCGTTAGAGGATTTTGATTCTAACTGGGACTTCTCAACACTGACCGACGACTGCAGCTTGCACCTTGCCCTTGGGGTAAGCTTTACAGTGATCCGAGGCGAGCCATGCGAAAAGCACTCAGCGTGTCCGCACTGGCAAAGAGTGCGGGCGTGACCACGAAAACACTGCGGTATTGGGAAGGGATTGGCTTGTTGCCACGAGCGAACCGAACACACACAGGTTATCGAGTCTTTGCTCCCGAAGTCATGCGCTACATCGACTTCATCCTGAAGGCGAAAACTGTTGGGTTGACGCTCTCAGAGATGAAAAGGGCTATCGAACTCGCCGCCAACGGAGAAAATCCTTGCCCTGAAGTTATGCAGTGGCTTGACGCCAAAGACAAGATGCTTGAGCAACAGATTCACTCGCTCGTGGCCTTAAGACAAAGACTGCGGAGGTTTCGCGACCTTTGCTCGGCAAACGATGCTTTGACGTGTGCACGGGAAAAGGAACTGTGCTGCCTGATCGAAGACTTGCTCAACTCACGATTGAGGAAAGGAGAGGACGATGAGAAAACTATACTCGCTCGCCCTAGTCCTGTTGGTCGCACTCGGAGCTAAGGCCGCAACGGTGGCAGCGGCAGTATGCTGCTGTCCATCTTGTCCAATCTGCAAATGACTCAACAAGGGGCTGCTATTGGAACGAGCGGCCCCTTTCTCGTCACCTCTGCCAGGGTCGTTGAGTGCCGTCGGGACTCAAACACCAAATGGACTCCGATGTGCGATCATCCTTGGCATAATCGAACAGCTTGGGGGCTTTTCGATCATGCTTCTTGGAGGGATGATGAGCGAGTCAGAAAACCGCGGCCCGGAGACGAGAACGGGAGATCGCAATTTTGTCGCAAGAAATCTCCCGTCGTGGATGTCCTTAGCTTAATGCGTATCGCGCCAGGCTGCTGCTGTTCGTATGCTCCTGCGCTTCTTCGGATTCCACATCTTACCCGCGGCTCACAGGTCGATTTACCTTCCGTAGGACTGAGCAATCTGACCAACGAGCTTGGCCCAGCCCATGTCCATGGCACCGTAGACGTCGCCTGCCTCGGGCCGCGCATTGTCCTTGAGGATTTCCACCATCAAGGTTGCATAGTCCGAGACGATGACGCCCGCCTGGAGCATGCGAAGGAGCCCAACTTGCCGCTTGGTCTCGCTGAATGTTCCGGAGGCGTCGACCGCCACATAGGCGTCGAGCCCTTTACCGACGGCCGTGATCGCCGGAAGAGCCGCGCAAACTTCGAGCGAGATGCCGGCGAAGATCAACTTCTTGCGGTTCGTAGCCTCGATCGCGCGAGCCACACGGGCGTCGTCGAAGGCATTTACCGATGAGCGGTCGATAATCTCGATGCCCGGCAGCGCTTCTACGAGTTCGGGGAATGTCGGACCCCACATGCTGTCGCGCGCCGTCGTGGTAACGACGGTTGGGAGTTTCAATGCTCTTGCAGCTTTGGCTAGGGCCACCACGTTGTGTTTCAGCTCGCCGGTCGAATAATCACGGACTCCTGTCATGAGACCGACCTGGTGGTCGACGAGGATTAGCGCCGCGTTTTGGGAAGTGAGGGACTCGTAGGGGGATGCTTGACTAGGCATATCGCGTTCTCCTGTTGAGGTGATGGTGGTTTGAGGTAGCGGAAACTCACAATTAATATTTACGTTACGTTCAGTTTTATTATAAGATGCCAGCTAAGCGAATGTCAATTGACCTGACGCTAAATTCCGTTAAAACTTACTTCTATGAAGAAGAATGTGCTTGCGGGGCGTAAAGGCCGACCACGAAGTGAGAGGGCAGCATCGCATACTGTCATCATGGATGCGGTCTATAGCCTGCTTCAGAAGAAGTCGGTCCGCGACTTGACCATGGAAGAGGTCGCCAGGCGGGCCAAGGTTGGCAAGCCCACTCTCTACAAATGGTGGCCGACCAAGGCGACCATGGTATTGGCCATGCTCTGCGAGCGGATGGCCCCCAACCTCGAGAGGCCATCGGACCTGACTGCGGAAGAGGCACTGCAGTTTCGAGTGCGGAGCTTGATCGATGCCTTCGGCGGACCGTTTGGCGAGATCGTCGCCGGGCTTATCGCCGAGGGCCAGAGCGAGCCGGCCATACGCGAGGCGTTCTTCGATCGATGGGTCAGTCCCCGGCGCGCCGCCACCATCGCCGATCTACAGCGCGGTAAGAATATAGGGGAGTTGGCCTCAGATACAAAGCCTGACCTACTAAACGACGCGATCTTTGGCGCTATCTATTACCGCTTCTTATTGGGCTTGACCCCGTTTACCAAACGGTTCGGAGAGGAGTTGGTCGAGCATGCCATCCGTGGGCATCGCTCGGGAAGTCGCAGTTTGTTGAAGCGACGGTGGGAACTCGAATAGCCTTGGCCAACCTGCGCTGCAGAATCAGTAGTAGCCATATGGTTCTCCGTTGTCAGACCTAGTGGACACATCGTTAGAAATCTCGGTGATCTGAAAGTGGATGAGCCTGGTCGCTTCGAGTTCTTGAACGAATATAGCGACGAGGCGAACGGCGGGCCAACTTGATGAAAAAATCCTGATTACGCTCAAAACCCTTCATCTAACAGAACTACGACGCAATGCTGAGTGAAAAATAGTAGGTGTCATAGCTGCTCTGCCGTATCAGCCGGACGCGGAATGGGAAGTCAATATCTTGCCTTTTGGCAGCATCTACTGGAAAGATGAGATGCCCGACATTGGCGATCCGTTCGACCGACATGAGGATACGTCGGTGATCAACGCGATGTTTGGAATGAGCTTGAAACTATGGTCATTCGGGCGTCCGGGGCCTCGTCTTAAGTGTGCGGACTCCACCAACGGCACCTATACATGCCTTCATATGGCAACCCCTATTCATTATCCGGGCAATTCACAGGCGACACGGCTCCGATCTGCGCCGCTCGGTACGACGTATCGGGATTGTCGGAAAGCAGTATGAAATTCGGGTTGACCGCTGGCAGCAGCATAACAGCAGCCACCAATATTTATGCTCCCGTGGGGTAGAGCTTTTCCCCCGCACTTCAAAAAACGCAGTGGCCCGCTCTCTTATTTGAGGCGGGCGTTCTTGCTTTGTGCGGAAACCGGACAGGAAAACACGCAAGAGTCGCTTTGGTAGGCGTATCATCTGCGTCATGAATAGACGCGGGAATCCCAACTGGGGCAAACCAATACAACATCTTCCCGCTGGCCCGACCGAGTTTGACATGCAGGTCAGGCGGCTGCGACTAACGCGGGCGCAGTATGTTGCTTCCGTAGAGTTGCGGCGCTGGTGTGAACGGCACCGGAACCACTTCTACGTGCCCGAATGGCTTCTCGAAGCCTGGAAGATTGTAGTTGAGGACAGTTTCAGTGGCGCAGCCTAGCTTCGAACGGCTACTAAGGGGTGCACTTATGGACCGATCCGCGCTGGGTGCCAGAATCCTTAAGGCAGACGGAGTCCTGCTCTTGGTCGTGGCGCTGATTCACTTCGCCGCCACTCCGCTTGCCCTTCGCTTTGTTTCAAGTCAGTCAACTCCTG
>JASHPL010000345.1 GCA_030038125.1 Candidatus Sulfotelmatobacter sp. | reverse complement strand
GATCACGCCGGTGGCGATGGAGAAAGGGTTGCGGTTCGCCATCCGCGAAGGTGGACATACGGTAGGCGCGGGCACGATCGCGGAGATCATTCAGTAAGGCAGCGCTTGTGTAGGGACGGCCGCCCTCGGCCGTCCGTGCGGAGCACAGCTCCGCAGGTTGATGACGCTAGACGCGGACGAGGGTGCCCGCGTCACATACAGGAAAAGCGGGTTGCGACTTCCCGCAAGATCTTTCCTTCCGGGCTTCCAACGTGAAGATCAGCCGGGAGGGGTTGGAGAGCCAAAACAGTGATTGGAAACGAGAAAATTCGGATACGCCTGAAAGCTTACGACTACCGCATTCTCGATCAGTCGACTAGCGAAATCGTGGAGACAGCGAAGCGCACGGGCGCGCGTCTGGCTGGCCCAATTCCGCTGCCGACGATGAAGAACAAATACACTGTGCTCCGTTCGCCGCACGTGGACAAGAAGTCGCGCGAGCAGTTCGAAATTCGCACGCATAAGCGGTTGCTCGACATTCTCGATCCAACCTCGCAGACAGTGGACGCATTGATGAAGCTCGATCTGCCTGCGGGCGTGGATGTGGAGATCAAGGCGTTCGGAAAAGAGCACAAATGATCGCCATTTGCGGGCGTGAGCGTAGTCGAAGCTCGCGGGCATCATCGCGAGCGAAGCGGAGGATCTGAGAAATTCCCAGCCAATAGCCGTCGCGAGTGACAGGCCAAGCTGGATGGAGATTTGAAAATGGCAACCAAGGTCGCAGGCATTCTGGGCAAAAAAGTCGGCATGACGCAACTGTTTGACTCGAAGGGCGACGTTCGGCCTGTGACAGTGCTGCAGGCTGGCCCGTGCGTAGTGACGCAGCATAAGTCGGCAGCGAAAGATGGATACGGGGCAGCCCAGATCGGTCTGGTCGAGTTTGTGAAGGAATCGCGACTCACGAAGGGCGAGCTCGGACATCTGGCGAAGAACAATCTGCCACCCGTGAAGTTTCTACGCGAAGTTCCGCTCGAAGTTGACGCTGCGGCCGCGGGTGACGGTGGAGTCAAGGTTGGCGACCGCGTGCTGGTTGAGATTTTCGATGGCGAGAAGTTTGTCGACATTGTCGGAATCAGCAAGGGACGCGGCTTTCAGGGCGTGGTAAAGCGGCATCATTTTGGCGGCGGCCCGAAATCGCACGGCTCCATGTTCCAGATCACCGGGTCGATTGGCTCGTCGGCCTTCCCATCGCGGGTGTTTAAAGGCATGCGGATGTCGGGACACTTGGGACATCAGCAGGTCACGGTTCGCAACCTGCGCGTGCTGGGCGTCGATAAAGAAGATAATCTTCTGGTCGTTGAAGGCAGCGTGCCGGGGCCGCAGGGCGGATACATCGTGATCACCAAGGCGAAGAAGCCCCCCAGAGAACGCCGTGGATTCGCCGGAGCGGCGACCGTCGATCCGTTGAAGGCGGCGAAGCGAGCAGCAAAGAAAGCGTGAGAACAGCCGTTGGTCGTCGGCCAAAAGCAGAGAACATATGTCAACCATTGATATTCACAATTTGAGGGGCGAGAAGGTTGGCACGCTCGACCTCGTAGACCAGATTTTCGGTGCGGTCAACGAAGACCTGCTGTGGGAAGCGGTGAAACATTACCGCGCCAGCCAGCGCGCCGGAACGCACAAGACGAAGGCGCGCTGGGAAGTTTCCGGATCCGGCAAGAAGCTGTGGAAGCAAAAGGGCACAGGCCGCGCGCGTATCGGATCAATCCGCTCTCCGCTCTGGCGTCACGGCGGCACGGTCCACGGTCCTGTTCCGCGTTCGTACGATTACACGTTCCCGCGCAAAAAGCTGTTGGGTGCGTTGCGTTCGGCGCTGGCGGCGAAGTTTGCCGACGGAAAGTTAATCGTGGTGAACGCATTCGACTTGAAAGAGCCGAAGACGAAGGAGTTCCGCAAGGCGCTGGACGCGTTGAAGGTTGATACGTCGGTCCTGCTGGTTGAGTCGGCGGAAAATCGCAATCTGCAGTTGAGCGCGCGCAACATTGATGGACTTGAACTGGTGCGCGGCCACGAGGTGCATCCGTATCACCTGTTGCGGCATGATCGCGTGATCTTTTCGCATCCGGCGATTGAGAAGTTGCAGGTGTCGCTCAAAAATTCGATTTCGGAAAAGCAGCGGAAATCGGGGGAAGACGAGCAACCGAAGAAGGCTTCGGCTGCTCCACGGCGGCGCACAAAGCATGAGAAAGCGGCGGAGGTAGCGTAACCATGAAATCCGCATACCAGATCATTCGCCGGCCGGTGATCACCGAGAAGGGACTCGCGATCAAGGAAAACCAGAACACCCTGGTCTTCCAGGTGGCGCCGAAAGCAACCAAGACGGAAATAAAGGAAGCGGTACAAACGATTTTCAAAGTGAAGGTGCATTCGGTGCGGACCGCGACGTACCCCGGAAAAGAACGGCGTCGTGGACGTTTTGCCGGCTACCGTGCGGATTGGAAGAAAGCATACGTGCGCTTGCGTTCGGGAGAGAAGATGCCCGAGTACGCGCAGAATTTGTGAAGAGCAATCAGCACTCGGTGTTCCGCATTTAGTCAGTACGGCGAGTGAGGAAACTAAGATACTCGCTGAGCGCTAAAGGCTGAGTTTATGGCAATTAAAACTTACAGACCGACGACGCAGACGCTGCGCTTTCGCACGACGCTCGTCAACGACGACATAACGACGACCGAGCCGTATAAGCCGCTGCTCGAACCGAAGCAGCGCACCGGCGGACGCCGCAATTCCGGCGACATCACGATCTGGCATCGTGGGGGCGGACACAAGCGCAAGCTGCGCATCATCGATTTCAAGCGCGACAAGACCGGCATCCCGGCGACGGTCGCGACGATTGAGTACGATCCGAACCGCTCGGCGTGCATTGCGCTTCTCGCGTACACCGATGGCGAGAAGCGATACATTCTGCAGCCGGAAGGATTGAAGGTCGGACAGAAAGTGGTCAGCGGTCCCGAAGCGGACATTCTCGTAGGGAATGCACTGCCATTGCGGAACATCCCGCCCGGTACCGTGATTCACAACCTCGAATTGAAGCCCGGCAAGGGCGGACAGATGGTGCGCTCGGCGGGCGGTTCAGCGCAGTTGGTCGCGAAAGAAGCGGAGTACGCACTGGTGAAGCTGCCTTCGGGCGAAACGCGCAAGATTTCGCAGGATTGCATGGCTACGATCGGACAGGTGGGAAATCTCGATCATGAAAACGTCACGATCGGTAAAGCCGGCAAGACGCGCTGGCTGGGACGGCGTCCTGTGAACCGCGGCGTCTCGATGAATCCGGTCGATCATCCTCATGGCGGCGGTGAAGGCAAGACTTCGGGCGGACGGCATCCGGTGACCCCGTGGGGCCAGCCGACGCGTGGCTACAAGACGCGCAACAACAAGCGCACGGATAAGTTCATCGTGAGCCGGAGAAACAAGTAGTCGTTGGTCGTCGGCGGAACCAGCAAGTGGATTCATGTGGAGCTGTTGGCCTAGAGCTGACGGCGAAGGCTGAGAGTTGACTTTATGGCACGTTCAACAAAGAAAGGTCCATTTATCGATGCCTACCTGCTGACGCGGGTTGAGCAGATGAATTCGCGCAACGAGAAAAAAGTGCTGCGCACCTGGTCGCGGCGTTCGACCGTAGTCCCGGAAATGGTGGGACACACGATCGCCGTGCATAACGGCAAGAAGTTTATCCCGGTATACGTTACCGAGAACATGGTAGGCCACAAATTGGGCGAGTTCAGCTTCACACGCCAGTTCAAAGGCCACTCCATGAAGGCGGCGACCGAAGCGGCGGCGAAGCCGGCAGGCATTCCGGGCGGTCCGGGGGCTCCGGCTCCGGCGGCGGCCACTGCGGGCGGCGCGGCTCCGTCGGCGGCACCAAAGACATAGGTTGCCACGTCTCGAAAAAGAGAGCGAGACGTGAGGCACGCGAGAATTTTGAGATTACGACTATGGAATTTCGAGCGGAAACCCGTTTCCTGCGCGTCTCGCCGCAAAAGGCGCGTTTGGTGCTGGATTTGATTAAGGGGCGGCGCGTGGAAGAGGCGCGCAACACGCTGATGTTCACCAAGAAGCGCGTGGCGTCGCATATTGGCAAACTGCTGCAATCGGCGCTCGACAACGCGAACTTTCTGGCGACCGAGAAGGGTCTCGATGTCGATATCGACAATCTATATGTAAAGCATGCGGTAGCGAACGATGGCCCGCGCATGAAGCGCATTCGGCCTGCGCCGCAGGGCCGCGCGTATCGCTATCAACGACGCATTTCTCATATTGAACTTGTGCTGTCAGAGCGAGGAAAGAACGGCGAAGCTGTCGCTCAAGTTGTAGGTGAGGAATCGTCGCCCGCTCCGGCGAAAACTCGGCGGAGGACTCCGGCGGCGAAAAAGGCTGCTGGGAAAAAGAAGGCGGCGAAGTGAGTTTCAAGTCTCGCGTTTCAACTGGCCAGAGAACTCGGAGCATGACACTCGAAACTAGAAACCGGTTTCGGGAAAAACAGTGGGACAAAAGTTGACCGCGTTCAGCGGGCGTGAGCAAAGCGAGAGCACGCTGCGGTCATCCTGAGCGAGAGCGAAGGATCGCGACGGAGACACGATGGGACAGAAGGTACATCCATACGGATTTCGACTCGGCTACACCAAGCCGTGGAAGTCGCGGTGGTTTGTGGAGCGCGATTACGACAAGCTGCTGCATGAAGATGTCAAGCTGAAGAACGAGCTGAAGGACAAGCTCAAGTCGGCGGGCGTCAGCTCCATTGAGATCGAACGTCCGGGCAATAAGCTCCGCATTATCATCAAGACGGCGCGCCCGGGAATTATCATCGGGCGCAAGGGCGCGGAGATCGACAAGCTCAAGGCGGAACTGCAGAAGCGTACGTCGCGGGAGGTGTTCGTCGATATCCAGGAAGTGCATAAGCCGGAACTGGACGCGCAACTGGTATCCGAATCGATTGCGCTACAGCTGGAAAAGCGTGTGGGCTTTCGCCGTGCGATGCGGAAGGCCGTCGATTCGGCTTTGCGCTTCGGGTGCAAGGGAATCAAGGTCCGCGTGAGCGGGCGTCTGAACGGAAATGAAATCGCGCGCTCGGAGTGGTATCTGCAGGGCCGTTTGCCGTTGCACACGCTGCGTGCCGACATTGATTTTGGATTCAGCGAGGCGCGTACTACGTATGGCGTCATCGGTGTGAAGTGCTGGGTGTACAAAGGTGAAATCCTGCAGCAGAAAAAGCGCGAAGGGCAGTCGGCAGGCGCGGGAGCTTTCTAAAGAAGCGCGCCAGACCGTCGAGTATCGCCTGCAAACTTTACTGGCAACTGAGAACTGATAATCGGGAACTGTTTTTATGTTGATGCCAAAAAAGGTGAAGTATCGCAAGCAACAACGCGGACGCATGACAGGCAAAGCCTGGCGCGGATCCGAACTGGCTTTCGGCGATTACGGGTTAAAGGTCCTCGAGCCCGGATGGATCACCGATCGCCAGATCGAGGCTAGCCGCGTTGCCATGACTCGCTTCGTCAAGCGTGGCGGCAAAATCTGGATTCGCCTTTTCCCCGATAAGCCGGTTACGAAGAAGCCGGCTGAAACTCGTATGGGCAAAGGCAAAGGCGCCCCTGATCACTGGGTTGCAGTCGTAAAGCCGGGAAAGATTTTGTTTGAGATGGAAGGCGTAACGGATCAGGATGCCAACGAAGCGCTGCGTCTGGCGTCGCACAAGCTTCCGCTGCGGACGACGATGGTGAAGCGCGAAGCAGCGCACTAGAACGTTGTTTTTGCGGGGCAACTGAATACGGGTAACTGAGAACTCATTTTATGAAGGCAGAGAAAGTTCGAAACCTTACAGACGAAGAATTGCGGCACCAGGAGCGTGATCTCGCGGATCAGCTGTTCAAGCTGAAATTCCAGCTGAATATGGGCCAGACCGAGAGCCTCAAGAAGATTCGTGGGCTGCGCAAAGACATTGCGCGCGTGAAAACGATTCTGGGCGAGCGAGAGCGGGCGTCCGGAGCGGAGAAACGATAATGTCGGAAACAACGGCAACACAGAAGGCTCAGGGCCGCCGCAAAGAAGTGGTAGGAGAGGTAGTCTCCAACCGCATGCACAAAACCATCGTGGTGCAGGTGACGCGGAAGAAGTCACATCCGTTTTATGGACGCGTGATCGCCCGGCACAAGAAATTCTACGCCCACGATGAGAAGAACGAAGCGCACGTTGGTGACTTTGTGCGAATTGAGGAGACGCGTCCGCTTTCGAAACTAAAGCGTTGGAAGTTGAAGGACATTATTCGCAAGGCGGCGCTACTACCGGAAGCACCGGTGGAAGCAACGAATTAGTAAGCAACCAAGCGCGCGTTTTAGCAATCGCCTTGGGCTGACAACAGTACAGGGAGAAATGCCATGGCCGTGATGATGAGAACGATGCTGGAGGTCGCCGACAACTCCGGCGCACGCAAGCTGCAGATGATTCTGCCGCTGGGCGGCGCGACCGGGCTGAATGCCGGACTGGGCGACGTGATCACGGCTGCGGTGAAAGAATCGGCGCCCGAAGGCCAGGTGCAAAAAGGCAAAGTAGTTAAAGCCGTGATCGTGCGTACCCGCAAGGAGCATCGCCGGCGCGACGGCACCTATATCCGCTTCGATCAGAATGCCGCGGTGTTGATCAATGAAGCGGGCGAGCCCGTGGGCACACGCGTTTTCGGCCCTGTGGCGCGCGAGTTGCGCGAAAAGAAGTTCTTAAAGATCGTTTCGTTGGCGCCTGAGGTGATTTGAGCACCACGGCCGTCGGCTGTTGGTTCGTTGGCCCGATTCGCCGACCGAGGACATAGGGACTTAATATGGCAACAGTATCAACAGCACACAAACGAGTAGATATTCGGCGAAACGATACCGTGAAGGTGATTACCGGACGCGACAAGGGCAAGGAAGGACGCGTACTGCGCGTGTTTCCCGATGATGCCAAGATTCTGGTCGAACACGTGATGATCGTGAAAAAGAACGTACGGCCGAATCCGCAGCAAAATATCAAGGGAGGCATTGCCGAGCAGGAGAGCCGAATCTCGATCTCCAACGTGCAACTGGTGTGCCCGAGTTGCGGTCCGGTGCGTATCGGACACGAAGTGCGTGGCGATCGTAAAGTGCGCGTCTGCAAGAAGTGCGGAACGACGCTGGATAAATGACGCCGTTAGCGGTCGTATGCAGAGGGGGCCTGCTGGTGTCATCTTGCAGGTGGCGAGGGATGTCGCGAGTCCAGAAATTGAGCGCCTCACGAACCGGTAACCACTCCGAAACCGTGAGAGGAAGTTGAAACGGAAATGGCGAAAGAAAAAAAAGGACAGAAAGAGGCGCCCCAGGAAGCGAAAGCTCCTGAACAGGCCCGGCATAGCGCGAAAGAGCGTCCACGGCTGCGTGCCCGCTTCGAAAAAGAGATCGCTCCGGCACTGCTGAAGGAACTGGAACTGCAGAACGTGATGGCTGTTCCGCGTCTGCACAAAATTGTCGTGAATATGGGCGTGGGCGAAGCGACGCAGAATGCGAAGGTTCTCGACCCGGCGGTGAATGAACTCGGTCTGATCACCGGTCAGAAGCCGGTCGTCACCAAGGCAAAGAAGTCGATCGCTGCCTTCAAAGTCCGCGCGGGACAGTCGATTGGCGCCATGGTTACGTTGCGCGGTGACCGCATGTACGAATTTTTTGATCGGCTGGTCAACATCGTTCTGCCTCGTGTGCGCGATTTCCGGGGCGTTTCGACCAAATCGTTCGACGGACGCGGCAACTACACGCTTGGGCTGCACGACCAGTTGATCTTTCCCGAGATCGACTACGCAAAAGTCGATAAGCTCAAGGGCATGAACGTCACGATCGTCACGACAGCCGCAAGCGACAACCAGGCGCGGTCGTTGCTGAAACATTTGGGAATGCCGTTTAGGGCATAGGTTTCACAGTTTCAAGGTGCCAAGTTTTTCAAGATGAAATTGGCTGAGAGCTGAAAGCTGAATGCCAATAACTGGGAGCTGAGAGCGAAGTGGGAACAACAGCAAAACGACTCAAAGACGGCGTTGGGTTGCACCAACACAAAGTGAAGAAGCCCAAGTTCTCGACGCGCAAGCATAACCGCTGCCGAATTTGCGGGCGTCCGCGCGGATATTTGCGCAAGTTCGGCATCTGCCGGCTGTGTTTCCGGCAGTTGGCGTTGCGCGGGGAAATTCCTGGAGTTTCGAAGTCGTCTTGGTAGGGATATCGTCGGTCGTTTGTCGTTGGTCGTTCGCAACTCTGGTGGCTAGCGACTGAGCAACAACGGCCAACGACAGGTTTTTATAGCTGCCGCAGGTTCTCCGCCCAGCGCGGAGCGAACGGGCGACTGAAGGAGAAGCAAAGCGATGAGGTTGACCGATCCGGTCGCAGACATGCTGGCGCGAGTGCGCAACGCGCTCCAGGCCAGGCACCAGAAAGTGGATATCCCGGCTTCGAAGCTGAAGGTGGAGATCGCCCGCATCTTGAAGGAAGAGGGTTACATCTCCAACTACAAAGCGACGGAAGAAGAGGGTCACAAGATGATCCGGATTTACCTCAAGTACGGCGCTAACAACGAGGCGGCGATCTCGAAGGCCGAGCGTGTTTCACGGCCCGGTTGCCGCGTCTACGTGCGCCGCACGGAGATTCCGCGAGTGCTCGGCGGCATGGGAATCAACATTCTGACTACCCCCCGCGGGGTGATGACCGGCCGCCAGGCCCGTAGGGAAGGTGTAGGCGGCGAGTTGCTATGCCAGATTTGGTAAGGAGCTTGGAGTCGCGAGCCGCGAGTAAATGCGTTTGCTCACAGCTCACGGCTCACGACTGAAAAAGCTTATGTCGAGAATTGGAAAAAAACCGATCGCGATTCCCAACGGAGTCACGGTCAAAATTGAAGGTAATACGGTCGCGGTGCAGGGGCCGAAGGGCAAATTGGATACGTCCCTTCCCACAGGTATTAAGGTTGAGCAACGCGATGGGCACATCGTCGCCATCCGCGAAAATGATTCGCAGTCTGCTCTGCACGGGTTGGCGCGCGCTCTAGTCAATAATGCGGTCGAGGGCGTGACCAAAGGATGGACGCGCGAACTCGAAATCGTCGGCATCGGTTACCGCGCCGAGATGAAGGGCAAAGGCCTGGTCGTGTTCAATCTCGGTTTCTCGCACCCGATCGAGTATCCGCTCCCGACCGGAGTCGAGGCGGCGATTGATCCCAAGCAGACCCGCATTACGCTTACGGGAATTGACCGGCAGAAGGTCGGACAAGTGGCGGCAGAAATGCGCGCTCTGCGTCCCCCTGATCCCTACAAGAACAAGGGCGTGCGCTACGTGGGTGAACGCCTGAAGAAGAAAGTTGGAAAGACAGGAGCCAAGTGATCGCGTTTGGAGGGTGTCTGAGCCCGCAGCGATCATCCTGAGGCTTCTTTGCGAAGAATGTCGGTCGTCCGGAAGGCACTAAGGAAACGAAGCAATGCTTACGAAGATTGGCAAGAACGAAAAACGCGGTTATGTGCACGACCGCATCCGCAAGAAGGTGCAAGGTACGGCAGAGCGTCCGCGGCTGAATGTCTACCGCTCGCTCAATCATATTTACGTCCAGTTGATCGACGATATGGCTGGCAAGACAGTGGTTTCGGCCAGCAGCGCCGAAGGTAAGAAGGAAGATCGACGGACAGGCGGGAATGTTGCCGCAGCGAAGGCCGTGGGCAAGACCATCGCCGAGCGCGCCAAAGCCAAAGGCGTGACTAAGGTCGTTTTCGATCGCGGCGGGTACATCTATCACGGGCGCGTGAAGGCGTTGGCCGACGCAGCCCGGGAAGCAGGATTGCAATTTTAGCCATGAGCCACGAGTTACGAGCCAACTTTTCGCTCGCAGCTCGCAGCTCATAGCTCGAAGCTGGAAAATATGCCAATAGTAATTAAGAAACTCGATGCAGGGGCGTACCAATTGAAGGACCAAGTGGTCGCGATCAACCGGGTGACGAAGGTCGTCAAAGGCGGCAAGAATCTTTCGTTTGCGGCGCTGGTTGTCGTCGGAGACCCGGCGGCCGCCGTGGTCGGCTACGGTTCCGGCAAGGCGAAGGAAGTTCCCCAGGCAATTCGCAAAGGAATCGAATCAGCGAAGAAGAATCTGGTCAAAGTTAATTTAACCCAGACCACGATTCCGCACCTTGTGCTCGGACGCTACGGTTCCGGCAGGGTGCTGCTGAAACCGGCGCCGGAAGGTACCGGCGTGATTGCCGGGGGGGCGGTGCGCGCGGTGATGACTTCGGCGGGCGTGCAGAATGTGCTCACAAAGTCGATCGGCACGACAAACCCGCACAACGTAATTAAGGCAACGTTTGACGCGCTTAAGCAGTTGAAGAATAAGGAAACCGTCGCGAGCATGCGTGGAAAAGTGGCGGAAGAGTTGTGACAAGCCCTGAGTCCCGAGTGGCGAGCAGAATTGGGAAGGGCACGAGTTTACTCGTGCTGTTAGAACTGAGTCTTAAGATCGGGGCTTTAGCCTGTGAGGTTTTGCAATGACGGCGAAGAAAACAAAATTGGCGGGCGGAACGATTCAGCTCAAATGGGTGCGTTCCGCCATTTGCGCGCCAACGAAACAAAAATTGGTCATCAAGGGACTGGGATTCACGCGGCTGAACCAAGTCATTGAGCGTCCGGATACGCCGGCGATCCGTGGCATGGTAGCGAAGGTCCCACACATGATCGAGATCGTGAACTAACTGCAGCCTAACGATTCAACGCGCAGACGGCGAGAAACCTTGAAACTGGATTTGCTATGAATTTATCGAACATTCACAAACCCAAGAAGGCGAGCGAGAACCGCAAACGCGTCGGCCGCGGAATGGGCTCCGGGATGGGCAAGACGTCCACCCGAGGACACAAAGGCCAACGCTCCCGCAGCGGCTCACGGATGATCCGCGGCTTTGAGGGCGGTCAGATGCCGCTGCATCGCCGTGTGCCCAAGCGCGGCTTCACCAACATTTTCCATAAGGAATACGCGATCATCAGCCTGGAAAAACTAGCTGCGCTCGGCGAAACGACCATTAATCCCGACATGTTACGAAAAGCAGGTATGATAAAGAGCAAACTTCCCGTCAAAGTTCTTGGAGACGGCGAAGTCACGGGCGCGCTGACGGTAGCCGCGCACAAGTTCTCCAAATCGGCGCAGGAAAAGATTACGAAAGCAGGCGGTAAAGTTGAGGTTCTGCGGTAATGTTTGAGAAGCTGGCAAATATTTTTCGTATTCCCGACCTGCGCAAGCGCATTTTTTTTACGCTGGCGTTGCTGTTCGTGTACCGGCTGGGTGGACACCTGCCTACTCCCGGCGTGAAGTGGGAGCAACTCGAACACTTCTTTGACACCCAGCGAGGATCCTTTCTCGGATTTGTCGATTTGTTTTCTGGTGGCCAGTTGCGCCGCATGACCATCTTCGCCCTGGGCATCATGCCCTACATCACCGCGTCGATCATTCTGCAATTGCTGACGGTCGTATACGAACCATTGGCCAAGTTGCAGAAGGAAGGCGAACTCGGGCGGAAGAAAATCACGCAGTGGACGCGCTACATCACCGTTATTCTGAGCGCGATTCAGTCGTTCGGCATTGCCATCGGCCTCGAGAAGTCAGGCGGCGATTTTGTTAGCAATCCGGGCCCTGGTTTTCTCCTGATGACCATGCTGACGCTCACTACCGGTGCTGTATTCATTATGTGGCTGGGCGAACAGATTACCGATCGCGGCATCGGCAACGGAATGTCGCTGCTAATCTTTGCCGGAATCGTAGTGGGCTTGCCACGAGGCGTCGAGGATCTTTTCGAGAAAGCCAAGAACGCCACTTGGGGAGCGATGACCTTTCCTTTGATGGTCGGGTTGATTATTTTCATGCTCGCGGTAGTGGCGTTCATCGTTTATGTAGAGCGGAGTGAGCGGCGCATCCCCGTGCAATACGCGAAACGTGTGGTTGGACGCAAAGTCATGGGCGGGCAGTCGACTCACCTGCCTCTGCGTGTGAACGCCGGCGGTGTCATGCCGGTTATCTTTGCGTCTTCGCTCCTGACGCTGCCGCAGACGATTGGCTATGGCTTACGCAATAATCGTTATTTCGGCGATCTGATCCGCTGGCTGGGATGGGGCGAGCCACTTTACACGCTGCTCTATGCCGTCGGCATCGTGTTCTTCGCGTACTTCTACGTTTCCATCGTGTTCAATCCTAGTGAAGTTGCCGACAACATGCGGAAGTATGGCGGGTTTATTCCTGGCATCCGCCCCGGGCGGCGGACAGCCGACTACATCAATGAAGTGCTCACGCGCATTACGCTGGTCGGTGGTTTGTATCTGATAGTCATTTCATTTATTCCGGAGTGGATGATCGCCGGTATTCACTTGAACCACTTGTACGGACCGATAGGCAGATTTTTTGAAGCTTTGCCTACGTGGGTCACCAACGGTTTAGGGGTGAACTTTTATTTTGGCGGAACGTCTCTGCTGATTGTGGTCGGAGTAGCCATGGATACGATCATGCAGGTCGAAGCCCAACTCATCATGCGCCATTACGACGGATTTACGCCGCGCAGTGGGCGGGTGCGCGGCCGAAGGATTTGGTAGGGAAGCGCGTCAGACACGCCATCAGTGCGATCGCAAAATCGGTGAGCGCTTGGCGCGACGCGCAGGTCGTCCGCAAGACAGAAAGCGTCTCGCTCAGGATGACAAGAGTTTGTGGGGGTTGCTGCACCTCGGCTGAGGTCCTGGGGCGCCGGGGAGACTGAGGTCGGGAGGCTTTGGCCAAACGATGGCGCAGGAAACCTCGCGCGCAGTAGGGCCCATTGTGCTGCTCGGACCACCGGGTGCAGGGAAAGGCACCCAGGCCAAGCGCATCATGGAACATTATGGAATTCCCCAGATATCGACCGGTGACCTCCTCCGGGAGAATGTCAATCTGGGTACGGAACTCGGCCAGGCTGCCAAGGCGGTGATGGCCCGAGGCGAACTGGTTTGCGATGAACTGGTTTGCAACATGGTCCGGCACCGGCTGATCCAGCCTGACACGAGGCGGGGCTACATCCTCGACGGTTTTCCGCGGACTGCCGCCCAGGCGGGCTGGCTCGATGCGCTGCTGGACCACGAGCTCTTTGACAAGTCGCGTCCGACGCGGGCCTGGCCAATTGTGATCCAGCTCGATGTCGACTATAATCAATTATTGCTCCGGATTACTGGACGGCGTACTTGTCCCGCCGATGGAAAGATCTACAATGTCCACTTCCAGCCGCCCCGCGTAGATGAAATCTGCGATATTGACGGGACGAAGCTAGTGAGCCGTAACGATGACCGGCTGGAGGTGATCCAGCCCCGCCTGACGGCTTACCAGGAGCAGACTCGTCCTGTGGCCGAGTATTACCAACGAACAGGCCGCCTGATTTCAGTCAACGGCGACGTGCCGATGGATGCGGTTACGGACGAGATATTCCGGGTTCTCGAGGATCATCACGCATAGTCATGGCCATTGTGTGCAAGTCGGCGGCGGAGATTGACAAGATGCGGCGCAGCGGCCACATCGTGCGCCAGGTTCTTGATCATGTGCGTTCGCTGGTGAAACCAGGCGTGACCACGATGGACTTGGAACGCGCCGCGGAGAAGAAGATCAAAGAACTCGGCGCCAAGCCTGCGTTCAAGGGATATTACGATTACCCCTGTGTGCTGTGCACATCGGTGAATGAAGAGATCGTACACGGCATTCCATCGGAAAGGCGGGTGCTGCGGGAAGGCGACATCATCTCGGTCGATTGCGGGGTTGTGCTCGATGGCTATTACGGCGATGCGGCGATCACGGTCCCCGTCGGCAATGGCGTGAAGCCGGAGCTGAAGAAGTTGCTCGAAGTCACCGAAGCGTCACTGTACCGCGGGATTGAGCAGGCGCGAGTGGGCAATTCGATTGGCGATGTTGGGGCGGCGGTCCAGGAACATGTCGAGGCCGCCGGATTTAGTGTGGTACGAGAGTTCGTGGGACACGGAATCGGAACCCGCTTGCATGAAGAGCCCCAGGTTCCGAATTTTGGCAATCGTGGACACGGGGCGCGGCTGCGTGAAGGCATGGTGTTGGCCATCGAGCCGATGGTGAATTACGGCAAGCCGGATGCGAGGGTCCTGGGTGACAAGTGGACGGCAGTCACAGTCGATGGCAGCTTCAGTGCCCACTTTGAACACTGCGTAGCTGTGACGAAGGATGGTCCAGTGATATTGACGCAATGAGCAACGAGCCAAAATCCTGAGCGAAGCGAAGGATCTCTCGCTCCAAGTGTAAGGGGTGCATGAGCAAAGAAGACGCGATTGAAGTCATGGCGGTGGTTCTGGAACCGCTGCCCAACGCTATGTTCCGGGTGGAACTGGAGAACAAGCATCAGGTATTGGCTCATGTGTCAGGCAAGATGCGCAAGAATTTCATTCGCATTTTGCCCGGCGATAAGGTCGCGGTGGAACTTTCTCCCTACGACCTGAATCGCGGACGAATTGTATATCGCTATAAGTGACGCCGGTCAGCGGAGGCGACAAGAAATCTGGAGAAGTTATGAAGGTACGAGCATCGGTAAAAAAAATTTGTGACAAGTGCAAGATCATCCACCGTAAAGGCGTGGTGCGGGTGATCTGCGTCAACACGAAACATAAGCAACGCCAAGGATAAGCTTCAGAGAGGCGCACGACTTGGGTCGTGCTGTTTAGAGCAATCCGATTTGCGGCCTTAGCCGCTGAGGTTAAGAGACAATGGCACGTATCGCAGGCGTGGATCTTCCTCGCCAAAAGCACATTCATATCGCGCTGACCTACATCTATGGGATCGGCAATCCGCGCGCGGGCCGGATTCTCGATGAGGCCAAGGTCGACCCGATGAAAAAAGTTCAAGATCTCAGCGAAGAAGAGGTCAACCGCATTCGTACCGTAATTGAGGGCGAAGGCATGGTCGAGGGCGATCTGCGCAAGGACGTCTCGATGAACATCAAGCGGCTCATCGAAATCGGTTCCTATCGCGGATTCCGTCACCGCCGCAATCTTCCGGTCCGCGGACAGCGCACGCATACGAATGCCCGCACCCGCAAGGGCCCGCGCAAGGGAACGGTCGCGATTAAGAAGAAGGCAACGGCGAAAACATAGAACAGGTTTCAAGGTGGCAGTCTCAAGGTTCAGAGTAACGACCTTGAAACTTTGAAACTTTGAAACTTTGAAACTTGAGGTTTTATGGCGAAACCAGCAGCAGCGGGCGGCGCAGCCGCCGCACCGGAAAAGAAGGGCAAGAAGAAGACTTTCAAGAAGAAGGAGCGTAAGCACGTTCCGCATGGACTCGCGTATGTGCAGGCGTCCTTCAACAACACGATCGTGACGATTTCCGACATGAACGGCAACGTTCTGTCGTGGAAGAGTTCGGGATCGCTCGGTTTCCGAGGATCCCGTAAAGGCACGCCCTTCGCCGCGCAGCAGGCCGCGATGAACGCCGCCAATATGGCGCGTGATCATGGCGTCCGCAGCGTCGACGTTCGCGTCAGCGGGCCTGGTTCGGGCCGCGAATCCGCCGTCCGCGCTCTGGCCGCCGCCGGAATCGAAGTGCGGTCGATCCGCGATACGACGCCGATCCCGCACAACGGTTGCCGTCCGCCGAAAAGACGCCGTGTGTAGTTTTTCAAGTTTTTGGTTTCCAGTTTCCGGGGGGTCAGTTCAGTCTCGAATCCCATAAGAATCCTCGAAACATGAAACTCGAGACTGATTTCTGTCCGGGACGAAGGGTGAAGCCAAACCCGTAAACCGGTCATCAAAAGGAGAAGAAATTGGCCAGATACACCGATGCAGTCTGCCGTCTATGCCGCCGCGAGGGCATGAAGCTGTTCCTCAAAGGCGCAAAATGTTTTAGCGACAAATGTCCTATCGAGAAGCGCAACTTCGCCCCCGGACAGCATGGGAAAGACCGCAAGGCTAAAGTCGTAGGATACGGCCTGCAGTTGCGCGAGAAGCAGAAAGCCAAGCGCATCTACTTTACGCAGGAAGGCCAGTTCCGTAACTATTACGAGAAGGCATTAAAGTGGAAGGGTGTTACCGGCGAGAAGCTGTTGCAGCAACTCGAGTGTCGTCTTGACAATGTCGTCTATCGTATGGGATTCGCGCAGTCGCGCCGTCAGGCACGGCAGTTGGTGCGCCATGGGCATGTTGCGGTGAACAATCGCAAAGTCAACATTCCTTCATATCAGGTCAGCGTGGGTGAGGAAATCTCGATCCGGGATAATTCAAAGAAACTCACGGTGCTCGAACTGGCGAAGGAATTTGCCAGCCACGGGACGCAGCCGACTTGGCTCGAAGTGGATCGTGACAACTACAAAGGTCGCGTTCTGAATTTGCCCAGGCGCGAAGATATTCAGCTGCCCGTGAATGAGCAGTTGATTGTTGAGTTGTACAGCAAATAGTCGTCAGTCATCGGCCTCCGGTCGTCGGCAGAATTGGACTCAGGCAACGCAGATGACCGACAGCCAACGACGGTTTTGGTCCATCACATTCGCACCAGATCAGCCTTTTCGGCGCCGACCTGAGTTGGACCACTCAGTGAGCCGGATCGAGCCACATGGTCGAAGGAGAGAAACACAATGCTTTGGAAGGGTTTTCA
>JASHPL010000344.1 GCA_030038125.1 Candidatus Sulfotelmatobacter sp. | reverse complement strand
ACTCAGCAAAGCGAAATGCATCACCTCGCGCGGCTCGCCCGATTCGGTGATCAGCGCGACCTGGGTACGCGTCTGCTCGCGCACCAGCAGGTTGTGGACGGCAGCCAGCGCCAGTAGCGCAGGAATTGGCGCATAGTCTTTGTCCACTCCGCGATCGGAGAGAATCAGCAGCGAATATCCCGCCCTCACCGCTCGCGATGCTCTTCGGCACAATTCGTCCAGCGCTCGTTTTAGTCCCGCCTCACCTTCGCTCGCCACAAACAAAGCGGCCAGCGTCGTGGCCAACAGATCACGATTGGAAACGCGCCGCAGCTTTTCCAGTTCCCGATTCGTCAGCAGCGGATGCTCCAGCTTCAACATGTGGCAGTTTTCGGGTGCCTCTTCCAAAATGTTCCGCTCGCTGCCGATATAGCTGATCAGCGACATCACCATCTCTTCGCGGATCGGATCAATCGGTGGGTTCGTAACTTGCGCGAACAGCTGCTTGAAATAATTGAAGAGCGATTGTGGCTTGTCAGAGAGACAGGCGAGCGGCGTGTCCGTGCCCATTGATCCAACTGGCTCCTCGCCGGAAGCCGCCATCGGCTGGAGAATCATCTTCAGATCTTCATCGGTATAGCCAAATGCCCGCTGCCGGCGAAGCAATGTCTCCGCATCGGGATGGTGCATCCGTGAAGGTTCCGGCAACTGATCGATCGTGACTTGATTTTCTTTCAACCACTCCGCGTACGGCCTGCGCGCCGCCAGTTGTTCCTTGATCTCGCGATTGGAAATGATGCGGCCCTGAACCGTATCAACCAGAAACATTTTTCCCGGCTGCAACCGTCCTTTGCGTTTCACTTGCTCCGGAGGAATGTCAAGCACTCCCGCTTCCGATGCCATCACCACCAGATCATCATGCGTGACCACATATCGCCCCGGCCGCAGCCCGTTGCGGTCGAGGGTTGCCCCAATGACGCGCCCGTCGGTGAACGCAATTGCCGCCGGGCCATCCCACGGCTCCATCAGGCACGCGTGATATTCGTAGAACGCGCGTTTCTCACGGTTCATGTACGGATTGCCCGCCCACGCCTCCGGGATCATCATCGCCATAACATGCGGCAGGCTACGTCCAGCGTGGAAGAACAACTCCACCGCATTATCGAAATTTGCCGAGTCGCTACCGTCGGGAGCAATGATGGGAAGCAGCTTCTTCAGATCATCCCCGAACAATGCTGATTTCAGCAGCGATTGCCGTGCTTCCATCCAGTTCACATTTCCGCGCAGCGTGTTGATCTCGCCGTTATGGGCGATGTAGCGATAGGGATGCGCCCGCTGCCAACTGGGAAACGTGTTGGTCGAGAATCTCTGATGCACCAGACATAAGGCGCTCTCCGCATCAGGATCGGAAAGTTCGCGGTAAAAGTTCTCGATCTGCGGCGCCAGCAGCAAACCTTTGTAGACGATCGTGCGACAGGAAAGCGAGGGAATGTAGAACATCTCTCCATCTTCCATGCCGGACTCGCGGACTTCATTCTCCGCCCGCTTTCGCACGACGTACAGCTTGCGCTCGAAAGTGTCTTCGTCCACACCCTCGCCACAACCGACAAAAATCTGCTGAATGTACGGCTGCGATGCCCGAGCGACTCGCCCAATCGCCGACGCATATACCGGCGTGTCGCGCCAGCCAAGCAGCTTGAGGCCTTCCTCGCGGACGATCCGTTCAAGAATTCCTTCGCAATGCAGACGGGGATGCTTCTCCACCGGCAAAAACGTCATCCCGACCGCATACTTGCCGGCGTCTGGCAGCGAGAACCCTAACTTCTTGCACTCCCGCGCGAAAAACTTGTCAGGAATCTGGATGAGAACTCCAGCTCCATCGCCGGTCTCGGGATCACAGCCGCACGCACCCCGGTGCGTCAGATTCAGCAGAACCTGAATGCCCTTGCGAATAATGTCGTGACTCTTTTGCCCGGAGATGCTGGCCACAAACCCGATCCCGCAGGCGTCATGCTCTTGCGCGGGATGATATAGACCCTGTGCGCGCGGCAGGCCATTCTTCGGGTTCAAAGGCACTTTGCGGGACATCTCGGTCCACCTGCTCTTTCGAATCAATTGTTCTTGGGCGTATCTGGCGGGCAGCGGGAGATTCGCACACCCCGGCTCAGGAACATAGTTTCGTAGTTTAAGTTAATAGCGCCTCAAGCCCGCCAAAGTACAATGCAGAATTTCGATGCAGACCATGCAAATTTCAGAACCTGCCGACCTCGGCCGGGGAAAATGTGAACACCAGCCGCTCGCGTGCTAATCTGGCGCAGCGGGAAACCGCTGGCCAGCTTCGGCTTCGACGTCACACTGCCGAGGGGTACAAAGTGAAACGCTGATCAGCGGGCGACGGCTAGTGGTCAGCAGATCGTCGTCCAATCACCACCAGTTAGAACCACGGCTCTAGGACTCCTGTAGCGCCTGCTCCAGCTCTTCCCATTCGCGCAACAGGGCGGCATGTGCAGACTTTTGCTGATGCAGTTCCTCTGCCTGACGTTGACTTTCCTCGGCACTTACGAAATTCTGCAGCGCTGTCTGGCAATGCGCGATCGCCGCTTCCGCGCTCGCTATTTCTTCCTCCAATTCCTGAACGCGATCTTCCATTTGCTTGCGCTTGATGGGATTCAGGCGCTTCTTCGATCCATCTGGCACACTTCCGTTACCGTTCGGAGGCTCCGACGCGGCCGATTTCTCACTTCTCGCAATGCCAGTGGAGAGTGGCGCAGCCATAGCGGAAGGGTCCGAAGACGCGACGTGCTCCATAGACCGTCCTGAGCCGGTCGAAGGGTCTCGCCGGTTTCGCGAGGCATGGGAAGAGGGCACATCGTCCAGCGTCGGAGCGATCTGCTGCCCCCCTTGTTTGCGCCATAGATAATCTTCGTAATTGCCGGGGAAGACGTCGACCTTTCCATCCCCGATCTCAAAAACACGCGTCGCCAGCTTGTCGATGAAGTAGCGATCGTGCGAGACGAAGACCACGGTCCCGGTGTACTCCATCAAGGCATTCAACAGAACGTCTTTCGCCCGCATATCGAGGTGATTCGTCGGCTCATCGAGCAGCAGAAAATTCGCCGGATGCAGCAGCAGCCGCAGAAGTGCGTAGCGTCCCCGCTCGCCCCCGGACAGAACTCCGATCTTCTTGAAGACATCATCTTCGGAAAACAGAAAACATCCGAGCAGGCCGCGCAGCTCGGTTTCAGTCGAACGCGGAGAAACTTGACCGAGATCGTCAATGATCCGGGCGTCGGCGTCGAGTTCCTTGTATTGATCCTGCGCGAAATAGTCCGCCTGCACATTATGACCAAGGCAAAAGTCGCCTTTGCTCAGCGGCTCGGTTCCGGCAAGTAATTTGATTAGCGTAGACTTTCCCGCGCCGTTGACCCCGACCAGCGCGATGCGGTCCCCGCGCTCGATGATGAAATTCACGTCGCGAAAGACCTCCTTGTCGTTTTGTTTTGAAAACCGCTCCGCCGCCTGGTCATCCCCGCAACCATTACTGCCCGTCACTACCCGCGCCGGATAGGTCTTCGCCACATTTTCGAATTCCGCCACAATTCGCCCGCTCGGCTTTGGCTGAGGAAATTTGAAGTGGATGGTCTTCTCCTCTGGCGGAACTTCGATTCGCTCCATTCTTTCCAATTCTTTGATCCGGCTCTGCACCTGCTTCGCCTTCGTCGCCTGATATCGAAAACGGTTGATGAACACTTCCAGTTGCTCAATCCGCTCGCGCTGATTCTTGTACGCCGCCTGCAGTTGTTCGTTGCGCTGCGTTTTCTGAGCCAGAAATTTGTCGTAGTTGCCCGTATAAAACCACAGCTTCTTGTTCCAGATTTCAACGATTTTCTTGATGGTGACGTCTAAAAAGTAACGATCGTGTGAAATCAGGACAAACGCATGCGGATACCCCTGCAGATATTCTTCCAGCCAGTTGCGCGCTTCCAGATCAAGATGGTTCGTCGGCTCGTCGAGCAGCAGCAGATTCGGTTTCTGTAACAACAGCTTTGCCAGTGCGATTCGCATCTGCCAGCCGCCGGAAAATTCGTCCGTTTGCCGCTCCCAGTCTTCTTTTTTGAACCCGAGCCCCATCAGCACGCGGCCCACTTCCGCTTCAATCGAATATCCATCGCGGGTGCGGAATTCGTGCTCCAGAACGTGATATCGATCGGCAACGGCTTCATATGCTGCGCTGGTGTGATCGAGTTCGGCCATGCTGTGCATCAGCGACTCGAGTTCTTTTTCCATGGCGCGCAAATCGTCGAATACCGACATGCACTCGCCGAAAACCGTGCGGCCCGCAAGCATCAGACCATCCTGCGGAAGATACCCCGCCGACGTGCCCTTGGCCACGGTGAGCGCTCCGTAGTCGAGCGTGTCCATGCCAGCGAGAATCTTCATCAGCGTGGTTTTGCCCGTGCCGTTTGCGCCGACGAGACCGACGCGGTCCTGCGCTGTAATCAGCCAGTCGGCATTTTCGAATAGAAGTTTGTGGCCGAATCGCTTTCCGGCCCCCGAGAGCTGAATCATGGTCTGGATTTATCGTAACAGGGGCGAGGAATCAGCGGTCAGGAGCGGTCTTTAATGGGAATCGGGACTTTGCGACAATCTGCCTCGCTGCTCGAAGGACTCAGTTCGGCCGATTAAACCGTAGCGGAGCACTTCTAAGGGTTTCGCTTGCAAAGTCGATGCCCGCGCGCCCGAGAATCTCGTTTTCTTCCGCCGAGAGTCTCGGGGGCTGATATTCTCCCCAAAATTCGTAAGATCCCGGAGCTTGCTCGAATACCGAAAGTTCAACTCGTTTGTAGCTTACAGTGTACGATTCACCCGGCTTCAGCCTCTTCCAGCATTTAACTTCTTCGAGAATCCCCGGCGGATTCTCTACCGATCCACCACAACCCCCGCCTTTCCCTGGACCTGGTGGTCCCACGGGCGAAAACTCAAGCCTTAAGGCAACCGTTCCGGATCGTCCCCCGACGCACGGCGAAATACGCGGAATCCTCACATCGCGATCGCCAGCGTTTACGAAGACGAAGCTGAACGTGTCCGGCACTCCATTGACGAGGTCGCCTGGTTTGACATGCAGTTCTATGGGCACTTTGGCGGGTGGCCCGGACTGTGCTGACAGCGCCAGCGAGCACAAAACCAGGAGGCAGTTGGAGATAATGTGGGTCTTCCAATTCCGGCCCATCACATAAACATGATAACTGTTGAAGGATGGCGCATAGCATTCAAAATCCAGCTCTCAGGATTGCAGCGTTGGAAGGCTAAGGCTTTAGGGCCACAACGCTTCCGCGATGGGATCTTTCGCGCTCGCCACTACTCGCGCATTCCGCGCCCCCGGATACGCACCCCAGAGTTCGCTGTGAAACTGAATGCGCTCGAGCGCCCGATCGATGACCGCTTCGAGTTCGTGGAAATATTTCACTTCGCGGCCCTTGGCGAGCCGTCGCTTCGCTTCTTCCGGATTGACCCAGGTGGGTTTGCGATTCGCCTCATCCGGTTTACGCATCTGGTGAACTTCCATCAGGAATGCTTTCACCACGAATTCCTGCACGCCCCCGGGCTGCCAGAACACGCCCTTCGAATGCAGATATAGATGGAAATGCCGCGGCTCGATTGTGCCGATCGCTCCCGCCTCTTCCGCCGCCTCGCGCTCGGCAGCCTGGCTATGCGAAAGCCGCGGATCGGTCGATCCCTTGGGGAACGTCCATTTGCTTCCGCCATTGGTGTTGACCAGCAGGAACTCGACGCCATTGCCCCGCCGGCGATAGCAA
The DNA here is from genome assembly GCA_030038125.1 of Candidatus Sulfotelmatobacter sp. Classification (GTDB taxonomy): domain Bacteria; phylum Acidobacteriota; class Terriglobia; order Terriglobales; family Acidobacteriaceae; genus Sulfotelmatobacter. Next base: position 13,372 of record JASHPL010000344.1, on the reverse strand, counting down.
ACCGCGGCCACTTGCAGCGGTAACGACTTCGAACCCCGGACTGTGCCCATCGGCAAAGGCCTCCTACAGTTAGATTACTTGCAAGATATTGCAGCCGCGTTAATGTGCAACAAAAAATGTGCAATCCAAAGAGTTACGAAAGAGTTACCCTCCGGATTCCGGAATGAACGTGCCTGCCACCTTAAGGCTTCTCTTCCGGCATTGATTTCAGGCTATGTCGATACCTGATCCTTCGTGCGGCGCGGCCTCATACTATTGTCCGTTTGCAGTTCCGACGTTCGCGATCAAACTGCAGGTATTGGCATTACGGCCATTCCAGCTTCTTCTCTCCGTAGATTAGCAGCGCTGATCTTCAAGTGCCAGCAATGAGCGCCGTGACAACTCGATTGCCAGTTCCACACGTCCAACATTAGGAAAACAAATCGCAGGGATAAACAAAAGTCACTTGCGTTGCACGACTGAAGTAAGGTATCTACTTCTGCAAGGGGCTGGAACCCGCCAAGGGCGCGGAGTTCAGGGGGGCCTAGGGACCATGATTCCGGAATCGCATCCGCTGCGGCAACTGTTCGAAGATCTAGTGGGACGACATTACGCGCACGAGATCGGCATTCGCGATCCGCAGATTGTGGCCTACGTCTCTCACCTGCTGGCGGAATTCTGCGACACCGATCAGCTTTACAAGATTCATGACGCTGCGAGTCGTCCGCTGGCCGATGTTGGGGAAATGCTCCTCGAATCCGACCCGGTCTATGGTCCGGCTCCCTCGTTCGATCGCGAACGCCAGGTACGCAAACACATCGGCGACTACACGTTATTCTTCGCCGGAATGTTCCCCGAGAGCATCAACCACTTTCGGCTGCACCGTCACCGGTTGGAAAACCTTATTGAATGGATCAAGGCCGGCAAAGAAAGCTACTACATCGTCTCCAAGTTTGAGCATTTCGAATACGCGAAGGTCGCGCCGTTATTCGCCAGCCTCTCGCGCAATTTTGAGGAATGCGTCTACGGCTTGAACATGGTGAAGAACGATCTTCAGGAAATGCAGCATCCCATCGTCCGCCACGGCGAAGAATTGATCATGTAGAGCCCGACTTGCGTGGGCCGAATCTCGAATCCGGTCGTGATCGTATCGTCATTCTTCCTGTCCTCACAGCTCTGGCGTGCTTGCGATTCGGTAGAAGCTCAAAGCCGTGCTGCCCTGCACGAGCCTGCGAAATCTGCGTAGTGAGCCGAACTGTTCGCCGGGGTCAAATTGTTTCTCGTGCTCGGCGATCACGACCGACATGGCCCATATCACCCTCGAATCTGCCAGCGCCTGTAGCGTTTCCCGATAGGCATCCTTCATCCGATATGGCGGGTCGATGAACACCACGTCCGCGGCTACGTGCTCGCGTTCCATGCGCCAGAACGCTCGTGGCATCTGGTCACAAAGCACCTTGAATCCTTCAGCAATGCCCAGGCTCTGCAGATTGCTGCGGATCAGATTCGCCGCTGCCGTCGAGGACTCCACGAAATACACCTGCTTCGCTCCTCGGCTCAGAGCTTCAATTCCCACGGCTCCGGTTCCTGCGAATAAATCCAGCCAGACTGTGCCTTCCAGCATGGCAGGATTGCCTGCCGCCAGCACGTTGAACAGCGTTTCCCGCAGCCGATCTGAGGTGGGACGAATATCCATGCCTCGCAAAGAGCGCAGCGCACGGCTTCGATATTTTCCCGCGATCACTCGCATGGCTTCGTACCTCCAGCCATGCCAAGCCTTTCCTTCATACATGTAGAATAAATTGAGATATTATGCGCAGTTGGTCCATCCCGGCAGGACACCTTTTTGGCGTCGATATCCGTATTCACCTGACTTTTTTTCTGCTGCCGCTTTTTATTTTCTGGACCGAGTACTACGCCCATCACGGCAGCGCTAACGGACCCCGTGATCTTGCGCTCACTGGAATCATTCTCGCCTGTGTTGTCGCTCACGAATGCGGCCACATTCTCGCTGCCCGGCGCTTCGGCCTGATTCCAAAGGCTATGATTCTACTGCCGCTTACCGGGGTCACTCTGTTCGAAGAGCCCCACTCCGAAAAGCAACCCTCCACTTTGCCTTGGAAGCGCGAGATTCGCCTGGCTATGGTCGGACCGCTGGTCAATTTCGCATTGGCCTGCTTGACCGCCGCCATCCTGACCGCCGTCGCTCCCGGCATCCCGCTCTGGAAATGGCCATTCTTGCAGTCCGCGAATCTTCCCAGCAGCCTGGTGTGGGCAAATCTTTATCTGGCGATTTTGAACTTCATGCCAGCCTATCCCATGGATGGTGGTCGCGTTCTGCGTGCCATTTTCTCCCGCCAACTCGACGCTTCCACGGCCACACGGCGCGCTGTTTCAATCAGTAATGCGATCGCTATGGTCCTGATGGTTGCCGGCCTGTTCAGCGACAGCTGGCTGACGATGATCGGAGTGATCGTTTTCTCCGCCGCTCAGCTGGAAGAGCGGGCGCTCCTGTTCCAGTCGGTCCTCGACAACGTGAGTCTCGAAGAAGTGATGCTCACTGACTTCGCCACGCTCTCGCCCGCCGACACGTTGGAAGACGCCCTTGATAAGGCAGTGCACTCACTGCAGGACGATTTCCCAGTGGTTCGCGGCAGCGACATGGTCGGTGTCATTTCAAAACAGCGCATCCTCGAAGCTCTGCGCGCCGAAGGCAACGGCTATGTGCAGGCTGTCATGAATAAGATTTTCGAGGTCTCACTGCGGAAGGAATCCTTGGGCACCGCATTTCGCAAGCTTACCGCCCGCAACTCCAGCATCATTCCCGTGGTTGAAGATCAGCGTCTGATCGGCATCGTAACGCTGCAAAACCTTATGCATTCCATGGCCCTGCTCGCCGAAAGCCGCAAACTGCGGCGCGATAATCCCGAGCATTGATCCTTTCACCGTGGCGGCCGCACGGATGGCAAAGGAGGTCATTGCCCACATGATTTTGCGCTTGGCTGTAATCGCGAATTCTCCGGTGCGTTCTGGGATGAGCGGTGTCAGAAGAGTCTTACCGCCTTCGCGGTGTGGACTGCAGGAATATCCTTCAGCCGATTCAACACTTCGTCGGGCACGACTCCGTCGACGTGCACTACGGCAATCGCCTCGCGCGGAACCCCGGGCTCAATTTCGCCGCTGCGGCGTCCGAGTGAGAAGTCGGCGATGTTGATTGATTCCTCTCCCAGGATTGTTCCCACCTTTCCGATCACGCCCGGCACGTCGCGATTGCGCAGGTAAATCAGGTTGCGTTCCAGCGGTGCTTCTACATCAATTCCGTCCACATGCAGCAGGCGGGGCGCGCTCCCGTGCAGCACCGCGCCTTTGACCATGTGCTCCTCACGCGAACTCTTCAGATAAATGGAAAGCACGCTGCCTGCGCCTCCAGTGGAAGTTTTGGGCTTATGGGATTCCTGCACTCGCAAGCCCCGTGCATCCGCAATCGCGGCCGCATTCACTAAGTTCGCCTTTTCCTCCAGCGCTTGATTCAAGATTCCTTTAATCGCCGCATTCCGAATCAGTTCAGTCTTCCAATCCGCGATATGACCGCCGTAACGAATCGCGATCTCCTCAATGCCGCCCTCGGACACTTGAGCCAAAAAAGCTCCCAATCGTTCGGCCAGCAAAATGTAGGGTTGCATCTCGGCATATTCCTCGGCTGAAACGGAGGGTACATTCACCGCATTCTGAACCACTCCGTGCTTCAGATATTCTTTGATCTGCTGCGCGATCTGCACTCCGACCGCCTCCTGCGCCTCGCAAGTCGAGCCGCCCACATGTGGCGTAAGCACTACGTTCTCCAGTGCCAATAGCGGCGAGTCCTTCGGCGGCTCTTCCGCAAACACATCGATCGCCGCTGCGGACACTTGGCCGGATTTCAGCGCCGCTGCCAAATCCGCCTCATTGATCAATTCGCCGCGCGCGCAGTTCACCAGCCGGACTCCTTTTTTCATCTTCGCGATCGACGCTGCGTTTATCATTCCTGCCGTCTGCGGAGTCAAGCCCACATGGAGCGTGATGTAATCTGCCGCCGCGTACACTTCATCAAGCCCAGCGAGACGAATCCCTTGCTCCTTCGCAACCGTCACCGAAACAAAAGGATCATGCGCGACCAATTCCATCGCAAACGCTCTCGCCCGCCGCGTCACTTCCATCCCAATTCGTCCCAGTCCAATAATTCCCAGCGTCTTGCCGCGCAACTCCGTGCCTTGCAGTGATTTTTTCTCCCACTTGCCTGCATGCATCAGCGCATCGGCGCGGCACAAATGCCGTGCCATCGCCAGCATCATTCCCATCGTTTGCTCGGCAACCGCGACCGCGTTCGCTCCCGGCGTGTTCATCACGGCGATGCCTTGCCGGGTGGCCGCTTCCAGATCGATATTGTCCACGCCCACGCCTGCGCGCCCAATCACGCGCAGTTTTTTCGCATGGGATAGAAGCCCAGCGTCGGCCTGCACCGCCGAACGCACGATCAATGCATCGGCCGATTCCAAATGCTCTGCCAGTCGTCCATCTAATTGATCTGCAGTGAGCACAGTCCAGCCCGGCTCCTCCAGTTGCGCGACCGCCGCTCCCGAAATTTTCTCCGCGACAATGATTTTCACGAGTGCATTCCTTGCCCCGACAATCCAGTTACAAAAGTCACGTCACCGCGTAACAAGCAAATGACTTTCCTTTGACACCGCTCTGACATGCCCAAGGCCTCGTCCCGATAGATTCACGTCATCGCCTTTCCCGTACAGGAGGAAAACACGATGAAAACCTTTAACACGGTCAAAACCGCAGTTCTCAGCACCTTGCTTCTTCTGACCTTCGGGTGCGGATACAGCTCTAAACCTGCACCTGCTGTGGCGGGCACTATGCCGGCCATTTCACAACTCAGCCCGGATGCCATGAATGCCGGAGCCTCGGCCTTCACTCTCACCGTTAACGGCAGCAATTTCGCCGCGAACGCGGTAGTCAACTGGAACAGCAGTGCAATGAACTCGACTAAGTACGTGAGCGGGAATCAGCTCATGGTCGCGATCCCAGCTTCGGCGGTCGCCGCGGCCGGCACGGTGCAGGTTACGGTTACCAATCCTGCCGTAGCGGGATCGGGTCCTTACGGAGGCGGCGGCACTCTGGCGGAAACGTCGAGCGCAGTCACTTTCACGATCAACTGAGCCGATGCCCCACGAGGTTGGGATCGGAACTGACAGCGCCCTAAAGTTCTGATCCCTGAACCTACGCATCGACCAGTTGTCGTTTCTCTGCCACGGCGCGAGCATAGACTTCCTGCGCTGCCCGCAGGGCCGAACCATATTCCATTTTCTTCTCGAGCACTCGCTCCAGCACATGCTCCAGCGCTCCTAAAATCCCGATGGTGTCAAGATAGTCGTAATAGCCGATGTGCGCGATGCGGAACAGCTTGCCCTTCATCTCGCCCTGGCCATTGGCCACTACCGCATCAAATGATTCGCGAAATTCTTTTACGATCTTTCCCGAATCGACTCCCTCCGGAGCGCTGATAGCCGTTAACGCCGCCGCCGGAGCTGACGCATATAAGTTCAATCCCGAGGCTTTTGCTCCCGCCCGCGTCATCTCGGCGCAGAGTTCGGCATTGTTTACCAGTTTTTCGCGTCCTTTGGCCAGATTGCCGCCGCCCATCCCGCGCACAAATTCCAGGGCAGCTCCTAAGGCGGCAAACAATGACGTGGCCGGAGTGTAGGCCGTCTCCCCCTTGGCCGCCGATTTTCTTTCCTTCCGCAGATCGAAGTAATAGCGCGCCGAAGTCGTGGTATCCATGCGTTTCCATGCCCCTTCGCTGACCGCGCAGTACGCGAGACCGGGAGGCATCATCAGCGCTTTCTGCGATCCACCGATGATGACATCGATTCCCCAACCATCGACATCGAGATGCGTCGTGCCCAACCCCGTAATCGCATCGACGACCAGCAATGTGTCATTTCCAGAAGCGCGCACGATTTTCGCAATCCCTTCGACATCGTGGCGCACGCCAGTTGAACTCTCCGTGGCCTGCACAAACACGGCCCGCACGTCCAGGTTCACCCGCGCCCGAACCTCCGCGAGAGAAAACGTCTCACCATAGGGCGCGCTGAGCACGTCCACCTCACAGCCGAATGCTTTCGCCAATCCTGTCCAGCGTTCCCCGAATTTTCCCGCAGTCAGCACCAGCACCTTGTCCCTGGGGGACGTCAAATTTGACACCGCGGCTTCCATCACGCCAGTGCCAGAACACGCCAGCACTAGCACGTCATTTTGCGTTCCGATGAATTCCTTCATGTCCGCGAGCACACGCTGAAATAGCGCCTTGAAGTCGGCCGTACGGTGATGCGCCGTAAATGCCGCCATGGCCGTCTGCGCCGCAGGCAGCAGCGGCGTCGGCCCCGGAGTGAAAAGACGATTCTTACGTAACATTGTTCGATTCCTTGAGAATCAGGTAGCGGTCTAGTTTACCGGAAGGGCGGGTTGGTTAGGGCTATTGATCACGACGCGAGCGCAGCGAGAGCGAGCAAGTCGTGGAAGAGCAGGAACCTCTGGACCGCCCGTAACCGCTTGACCGCTCTATTGTTCCTCCCGGTTGAGCAGGCCGTCTTGCGACTTTCCCCCCAGGCTTGGCATCGAATGGGAGTGGTAAAATGTTGAGTTCGTCTCCCACGCGAGACGCACTCATAGAGATCGCCAGGCCGGGCAACGCCGCTCGTGAAGCGTCGGCCGACAGCGCGACGTTTACAACGAGGAGAAAGAAAATGGCAGGTAATGGAATCGTCGAAGTTACCGATGCGAACTTCGACCAGGATGTATTGAAATCGGATCAACCGGTTCTCGTCGATTTCTGGGCGACATGGTGCGGTCCGTGCCGCGCGATCGCCCCCATCGTCGAGGAGTTGGCGAAGGATTATCAGGGCAAAATCAAAATCGGCAAAATGGATGTTGACGCCAACAGCGCCACTCCCATGCGCTACCGAGTCACCGGCATTCCCACTCTTCTGGTGTTCAAGGGAGGCCAGGTCGTGGAGCAGATCGTCGGCTACAAGCCGAAAGAGGCGATTGCCCAGGCGCTAAACAAGCATCTCGGGTAGAGCCCTCAGCCATAAGACATCGGGACAACGCTCGGGAATGATCCCGAGCGTTGTCCTCAGAGTAAAGCTAGAAATTGCTGGAAGCCGTTCAGTATTTCCGTAGCACTCCAATCACTCTTCCCTGCACATCAACTGAGACCGCCGGCACGATAATCGGTTTCATGTTCACGTTGGAAGGCTGCAGGCGGATGTTTTCGCCTTCACGATAGAAGCGCTTCAACGTCGCATCGTTCTGATCGACCAGCGCTACCACGATATCGCCGTTGTGCGCGGTTCGCGTTTTTTCGACCAGCACATAGTCGCCGTCAAGAATGTGCTCGTCCTGCATCGACTCACCGCGCACTTCCAGCACAAACACTTCCTTGGATTTCACAAAATCAGCTAAAGAGATTGTCTCGGGATTCTCGACCGCTTCGATCGGCTGTCCCGCTGCAATGCGTCCCATCAACGGCAGCACCACCGCGGTATTGACGCTCATCGCCTGCTTGAGCCGTCCTTTGGGAGGCAGCAGGTCGATCGAGCGGCTGCGATTGTAGTCCCGCGTCAGCAGTCCCTTTTTTTCCAGGTTCGTGATGTGCTTGTGCACCGTCGCCAATGACGACAGTTCGAGCCCCTTGCCAATCTCTTCGAAGGATGGAGAATATCCGTTCTCCGCCACGAAGCGCGAGATGAAGTCATACACCTGCCGTTGTCTGCGTGTGATGGCCATGCGACATTATTGGCGAAGATAAGGCGAAAAAGCAAGGAAGAAAGCAATTATCTTTGATCGTGTAGGCGGCGGAACACCCTCCTCCGCCCCCGCGAGCAAAGTGAGCGCGATGGTCCAAAAGAAAAAGCGGCAGTTCGGGTGTACCCGCTAGTGTCCCCTGCGTTGTTTTCACGGACAGGACAGGAAATTTAACTGTTACTGGTTCTGGGGCAAGGCTTGCTGTGAGCCACCGGACAGCGAACTTGAACTTACGCTCTCTGCGATCCACCCAACTCGGTCAGCGCCGCCACAATCTTGACCGACCACTGCGCCACTTCCTCTTCGCGCAGCGTACGGTCGGCAGCCTGAAAACGGGCACGCAGCAGGATCGAATAGTTCCCGCCGCTGATCGATCCGCCGCGGAAAATCTCCACCGGAGAAAACTCACGCAGTTCGCCGATTCCCGCGGCCGCTACGGCCTTCTGCATCTGCCCGAATGAAACGGAATCGGCAAAGATAAATGAGAAATCCCGCTCTACCGCCGGAAACTTCGGCAGCGGCTGGAATTTCGCGGGACGCAACCCGAATTTGTACAGGCGGTCGAGATCGAATTCGGCAATGAAGACATTCTGGCGCAACTTGCGCGCTTGTGCCACGTCGGAATTGATTTGGCCGAACTGCGCCACGGAAGCGCCATTTACGATGGCACGCGCTGCGCGCCCGGGATGGAAGTACTCGGCCACATTGCGGTCATAAGTCAGGCACCCAGCAAAATCCGAGAGCAGGTCTTCCACATCGCCCTTGAATCCGCGAAATGCTTCGGTCGCAGCCGCGTGTTCTCCTTTGCTCACGTCGAGAGCGCCACCAACTGGCAGAGAAACCCGAACTGCCTGCGACGTCGCGCCCAGGCAAGCGCATTGCAGTTCTTCCCGCTCGCCGTTTCGCGAAAGATAAGTGTTGCCCATCTCGAACAGGCGGGCCTCGGGCACATCCCGGTTCAGATTCCAGGCGAGCATATCGAGCATGCCAGGAACGAGCGAAGTCCGCATCACGCTCGCTTCTTCGCTCAACGGGTTTTCGAGTTCCAAGACTTTCGTGTCTGGGGGGAGCGCGGAAAATTTCTCGGCGTCCGCGTGTGAAATGAACGTCAGCGACAGTGCCTCGCTGTATCCAAGAGCCAGCGCTCGTTCGCGGAAAGCTGCGTTCAGAGCAGCATGCGGCGCCTCGACGACCGCGCCACTGTAGCTGGGCAGCGTGTTCGCGAACTTGTCATAGCCATACAGGCGAGCAATCTCTTCGATCACGTCAATCTCGCGCTCCACGTCCAGGCGCCAGCTCGGGATATGCACCCAGAACTGTGCGTCATCCTGTCCCTCGGGCACGAGAGCAAATCCCAGCCGTTTCAGCAGGCGGAAGATCTGGCCCGCATCCAGGCCCCGGCCCAGAATCCGATGCACTTCCGACACATGCAGCAGCACCGGAGCCTGATCCATTCTTTTCGAAACGACGTCAACCACGTCGCCAACGTGCTCACCGCCGCCGGATTGCAGGATCATTCCCGCAACCAGATCGCACGAGAGGATCGTCGATTCAAAATCCGCGCCGCGCTCGAAGCGGTGCGAGGCGTCGGTATGAAGACCGTGACGGCGCGACATTTTGCGCACGGTCAGCGGATCCCACCACGCCGACTCGATCACGATGTTTCGCGTCTTGTCGCTGATCATCGTGTCGTAGCCTCCCATGACTCCGGCGAGGCCGACCGGTTTCTTTGCGTCGCAAACGACGAGGTCTTCCGTGGTGAGCTTGCGTTCGACGCCGTCGAGTGTTTTGAGAATTTCTCCGGGTCGCGCCTTTCGGACTATGATCCTCCCGCCTTCAAGCAGATCGGCATCGAAGACATGCGTCGGCTTGCCGATCTCCCACAGAACATAGTTGGTCGCGTCTACGGCATTTGAGATCGGCCGCTGATCGAGTAGTTGCAGGCGGTGTGCGATCTTCCCGGGTGACGCAACAATGCGAGTATTGTGAATTACTCGAGCCGTGAATCGAGGACAGAGGTTCGGCTCTTCGACTGTGATCGGGAAGGAGCTATCCTCAGCGGCTAAAGCCGCCTTGCTTGTCGCTGCCGATGGCACGTCTGAAGGCGTGCCCTTTGCGAGCTGCTTCAGCGGCAAATCGTAAATCGCCGCTGCCTCCCGTGCCACGCCGTAATGATTCATCGCGTCAGGGCGGTTGGTCCCGATCTCCATCTCGAAGACGGTGTCGGCTCCCGAGCCTTCAATGCCTTCGACGCCGAGCCCGACATCAGTCAGATCCTCGGCGAGTCGCCGGTCATTGACGGTGAGATCAACAAAGTCGCGAATCCAATTGGCAGAAAGTTTCATTTAGCGGTTGGTGCTGAATGCTCCGCGCCAGGTCCTTCGCTTCGACTGAACATCGGCTCCGCTCAGGATGACGCAAACACCTGATTGCTTAATTCCTACCTCGAAGAGCTAACCACCGACGACGAACGACGGTTATCCAAACTGCTGCAAGAATCTTACGTCGCCCTGGAAGAACAGTTGAATGTCATCCACGCCGTACTTCAGCAGCGCGAGGCGATCCACGCCCATGCCGAAGGCGAATCCGGAGACTTTCTTCGGATCGTAGCCGTTGTCCTTCACGAACTCGAACACGTTAGGATCGACCATGCCGCAGCCGAGGACCTCGATCCATCCAGTCTGCTTGCACGGGCGGCAGGGATCGGAACCGCGCTTTCCGCTTCCCCCGCAGATGAAGCACGTGACGTACAGTTCCGCGCTCGGCTCGGTGAAAGGAAAGTACGACGGCCGGAAATGCGTTTTCACCGACGATCCGAACAGCGCTTTCATCGCGTGATCGAGCGTGCCTTTCAAATCGCCGAAGGTGATGTTCGTGTCGACAGCCAGCCCTTCGATCTGGTGAAACATGGGCGAGTGGCTCGCGTCCGGAGGATCGTTGCGATGCACCTTGCCCGGAATCACGATGCGAATCGGCGGCCGCAATTTTTCCATGGTGCGAATCTGCACGGGAGAAGTGTGCGTGCGCAGCAGCAGGCGTTCGCGCTGCGGCTTCGACTGCTGGCCTGCGATGAACAGCGTGTCCTGCGTGTCGCGCGCCGGATGATTCGGAGGAAAGTTCAGCGCTTCGAAATTGTAGTAGTCGGTCTCGACGACCGGCCCTTCGGCGACGGAATACCCTAGCTTTTGAAAAACACTGACGATCTCTTTGGAGGTCTTGACGACGGGATGCTCGGCGCCAATCGGACGCCGAATGCCGGGAAGAGAGATGTCGACGGATTCGGCTACCGCAATTGTGCCCGCAGTCCCGACTGCAACTTGGGATTGTACGCCAGAGACAACAACCCGCACCTCAGCCTCAACCTTGGCCCGTTCGAAAATCTCTGTAATGCGGGTCTTGAGTTCGTTCACCAGCATTCCAGCATCACGCTTTGCCTCTTTCGGAGCGCCCTTCAGCCAGAGATCGTTAATCTGCGTGAGAATGCCGCTCTTTCGTCCGAGCCAGCGATCGCGGAATGCTTTCAGGTCAGCTTCACTGCGGACTGCGCCCGCTTCAACGATGCACGCTGCCGTGCACTCCGCAGCGGCCTTCTCTAGCGCCGGCGCCGAGTAATCCGTCAGGTTGGAAACGGTATAGGCCACGATCCGGTTTATAGAAATGTCGTCCCGAACGAAGTAAACTGAGTGGATACCCCATCCTTGTCTCCGCTCTTTTGGCGGAGACTGGGTGAGAATTTTGACTTTGGACGAATGAATTCGAAATCAGACCGCAGGATTATGCGCTGATCGCCGCCTTCGCCTGCGTCGCCAGGCTGGCAAATCCCGGTGGATCGTTCACCGCCAGGTCCGCCAGAATCTTGCGGTCCAGCTCGACACCTGCCTTCTTCAGCCCGTGGATAAACTGGTTGTAGCTCATCCCATTCAGTTTGGCAGCCGCGCCGATGCGCACGATCCACAATGAGCGGAACTGGCGCTTGCGCTGCTTGCGCCCGGCATAGGCGAACTTCAACCCGCGCTCAACGGCCTCTTTGGCGGAGCGATACAGCTTCGATTTGGTCAGGAAATAACCGCTGGCGCGGTCTAGTATCTTTTTGCGTTTCTGGCGGCGTTTGGTGCCGCGCTTTACTCGAGGCATGACCTTTCTCCTTTTTTGTTTCTTCTATTTATATGGCGGCTGGAGGTAAGGACGATCTGCCAGATTTGGCGATCGATGACCTCTTCACACGCCCACGAGAAACAGCGACTGGATGACTATAACTAACCGAGCTAGCCCCTACCCTCTGGTCCCCGCTTTTCTCACTGATACGGAATCATCCGCAGCACCTTGGCCAAATCACCATCGCTCACCAAAGCGGCCTTGCGGTACTTGCGCTTAGTTTTCGTATCCTTCGATGTGAGGATGTGACGCAGCTTGGTGTGTCCCCGCTTCACTTTTCCCGTCGCTGTTTTCTTAAAGCGTTTGGCAGCGCCTTTGTGGGTTTTCAGTTTCGGCATAAGTCCTCAATAATTAGCCATTAGCGATTGGCAATTAGCAAAATCGTCCCCGGGCATTAGCCGGAATTGGCTAACTGCCAATTGCTAACTGCCGATGGCTGGATTTCCTACGACGCCGGCTTCGCCACCTGCGGCTGCGGTGGTGCAGCCTGCGCCGCTGGACTTGGAGGCGCCGGACGCGGCTTCTCCGCCTTCTTGGGCGCCTCAGTTTTCTTGGGCGCAAGAATCGCGTGCAACGTGTTGCCTTCCTGACGCGGACGAAACTCCACGATGCTCTGTGGCTCTACGTCCTTGATCAGCCGTTCCAGAATCTGCCGGCCCAATCCGGTGCGCGTCATTTCGCGACCGCGGAAGAAAATCGTAGCCTTGACTTTGTCGCCCTCGCCTAGAAACCGCAGAACGTGATTCTTCTTCGTCTCGTAATCGTGGTCGTCCACATTGATGCGGAACTTAACCTCTTTTACGGTGATCGTCTTCTGGTGCTTCTTGGCTTCGCGCTCTTTCTTTTCCTGCTGGTAGAGATACTTCCCGTAATCCATGATCCTGCAAACGGGAGGCTGCGCGGTCGGCGAAATCTCAACCAGGTCTAAATTCTTTTCGCGGGCTTTCTTGAGCGCCTCATAAGGTGGCATGATCCCGAGCTGCTGCCCCTCATCGTCAATCACGCGGATTTCACGCGCGCGGATGCGCTCGTTGATGCGGATAAAACGTTTGTCGATACAGTCCTCCGTGGTCTAAGCGACTGAGAATGCAAAATTATAACACGCAAGCCTGTGTGGCGGCGGAGGCATTCCTCCGCCCAGCGAGCGCGAGCTCGCCAAGTTTCAAAGCTTCAAGGTCGAAGGTTTTTGCTCGCAACAAGCCTCAAACGAGGGCGCCACCTCTCGCCAGCGTCGCCGGAAGTGGGTGTTTCAATGGTGGCCAACGTAAAGCCCTTACTTTCGCAGAAACCTCGGGAAGTCTGAACCCCAGGAACTTTGAAACGCTGAGACTTTGAAACCTAGCCCTCCAGGATCACCGATGCCATAGCCTGCTCAGCCGTATGCGTC